>CAZLZQ010000001.1:0-2216 GCA_964564065.1 uncultured Arcobacteraceae bacterium
ACTTAAAACTCTTTTAGAAGTATCAAATACAAATTCATGATATTGATTATTATTAAACTCAAACTCTTGTATCACTTCAAGTCCTAATTTTCTTTTATGTGCTTCATATGATCTTGGATTTATTTTATTTACAAATGTTACAAGTATTTTATATCTTTTTGACATAGACTCCAATGCAAAGTCAAATAACTTTTCTAATAAACCACTACCTCTAACACTTTTATCGATACATACAGGACCATATTGATATGAGTTATCTACAGTAATTGTTTCACCTAAGTATTTTAACTTTGGTAACTCTGTTATCATAAAAGCAAACATAGGCCACTTTGACCAATATTGCCATGAAGCTGACATCACATATCCAACCACTTCATCATCTTTTATAGCTATAAATATACCTTTTTCTTGTGTGATAATATCTGATAACTGCTCTTTTGTAAAAGTAGTTGTAACAAATCCATCTTTTTTATCATCTTCATTTATAGAATCAATTTGATATTTATAATGTAGTTTTAATATACCCTCTACATCATTTAGCTCTGCTATTTTTAGTTGCATTTTGCATCCTTGATATTTATTTTAGTGTATTATATATTTAAATAATATATTTGTCATTAACTTATGTTAAATTCATATGCTTTCTTATACGAGATAATGCTACTTCTGTTATACCTAAATATGAAGCTATATGATAATTTTGGACAACACCAACTATAATAGAATATTCATCTAAAAACTTTTCATATCTCTCTTGTGCGCTTAAAAGTAAAAAGTCCGCTTCCCTTCTCTCTTTTTTGATAATCAGATTTTCATATATTCGTAATGTTAAATTATTCCAAGAGGAATACTTAGTTCCTAACTCTATAAAATCTTTATATGATATGTATAAAACTTCCATTTTAGATAATGCTTCTACAAAGTATGGTGAAGTTTCATCTTTTGTAGAGGAAGATATACTTCCTATTAGATGTCCTTTTTTTTGAGCAAATGATTTATTAAACTCTTTTCCATCACTGGTTAAATAATAATATCTAGCTAACCCATCTATTAAAAAATAAAAATCATCAACTTTATCTCCCATACAAAATAGGTGTTCAGCTTTTTGTAAAGTTTTTATTTTAAATAACTCTCTTGCATCATCCCATATCGATTTAGAAATAGGAGATATTTTATTTAATATTTGGTATAAATTATCTAATTGATTATATTTATTCATTTTATTTTTTATTATTAATTGCATATTCTACAGCTTTTTTAGCATGTATAGTTGTAGTATCATATAACTTTATATCAGTATCTTCTTGCTTTATAAGCATTGATATCTCTGTACATCCAAGGATTATAGCCTCGGCACCATGGTTTACTAAATTGTGAATTATTGCTAAATATTCATTTTTTGATTCTACTTTTATCTTGCCTAGACAAAGTTCGTTATAAATAATATCATGAATAATTTTAATATCATATGCAGATGGAACAAGGACATCTAAGTTAAATTTATCTTTTAACCTACCTTTATAAAACTCTTGTTTCATGGTAAAAGAAGTACCTAATAATCCAACTTTTTTTATACCATCCTTTATCAAGACTTCAGCAGTAGCATCTGCAATGTGCAGAATAGGTATATTTATATTTGACTCTATTTGAGAAGCTACTTTATGCATTGTATTTGTACAAATAAGTAAAAAGTCAGCTTGTGCATTTTCTATATCTTTTGCCTCTTTAGTAAGGATTTTTGATGTTTCTTCCCAATCACCTTTATGTTGTAATTGTTCAATTTCATTAAAATCAACACTATTTAAAATCACCTTTGCACTATGAAGTCCACCAAGTTTTCTTTTAATCTCTTCATTAATTATTTTATAATAGTTTGCTGAACTTTCCCAACTCATACCGCCTAAAAGCCCTATCTTTAACATATACTATTTCTCATATATTACCTTTTTTATATTTCATAATAATTATAATCTATACTTATAGTTTAAACTCTTATTCTAATTAAAAATTTATAACCAATATTGTTTCGATTTGAAACAATAACAAAGAAAAACTTAAAAAGATTGCAAAATAGTATATTTTATACATAACTTGTACATAATATTGCACTAGAATAAATCTTTAAACAAATTAGGAGTTGAAATGAAAAAAATATTAAAATTATCTTTAGCAACAGCTATGGTATGTGGTGTTATTGCTAACGCTGGAACATTAGA
>CAZLZQ010000001.1:2316-4781 GCA_964564065.1 uncultured Arcobacteraceae bacterium
CTTTAGGTCTTAACTTTGCTGGTGTAAACTATTATGATGGTCAAGGTTTCTTAGTAGCTAAAGATGTAGCAAATAGTGCAAAAGATCTTGATGGTGCTTCAGTTTGTATTCAAACTGGAACAACAACAGAGCTTAATTTAGCTGATTATTTCAATGCTAATGGTATGAAATATAACCCTATTGCTTATGATACACCAGATCAAATTATTAAAGCTTTCGAAGCTGGTAGATGTGATGTTGTTACTACAGATGCATCAGGATTAGCAGCTCAAAGAACAAAAATGAAAAATCCAGGAAATTATAAAGTTCTTCCTGAGATTATCTCAAAAGAGCCTTTAGGACCTGTTGTAAGACAAGGTGATGATGAATGGTTCAATATCGTAAGATGGTCATTAAATGCACTTAAAACAGCTGAAGAGTTTGGAGTAACATCTAAAAATGTTGATGCAATGGCTAAACATGCAAAAATGCCAGAAGTTTCAAGACTTTTAGGTACATCTGGTACTATCGGTAAAAACTTACACCTTGATCCTAAATGGGCATACAATATTATCAAACAAGTTGGTAACTACGGTGAGTCTTTTGAAAGAAATGTAGGTATGGGTTCTCCACTTAAAATTTCTCGTGGTGTAAATGCACTATGGTCACAAGGTGGACTACAATATTCACCTCCATTTAGATAGAATCTTTTTAAACAAAACACTTGGAAGAATCTCTTTCAAGTGTTTTTTACATTAATAACAATTTACAAAGGATTTTTTTGAATTTATTAAATAATCAAAAATTTAGAGGAATATTTTTCCAAATTTTAACCGTCATTGGTTTAGTTGCTTTTTTGTGGTATATTACTACAAACTTAATTACTAATATAGAACAAAGAGGCATAACGACAGGGTTTGATTTTTTTAATCAAATAGCAGGATTTGGTATAGCAGAATCACCAATACCATATAGTGACACTACATCTACATATCTTGATGCTTTTAAAGTTGGTATCTTAAATACTCTAATGGTATCAGGTGTAGGTATATTTTTTGCAACAATTATTGGTGTACTTGTTGGTGTTGCTAGACTTTCAAATAACTATATTATCGCAAAGTTATCATTAGCATACATAGAGTTTTTTAGAAATATACCAATATTACTTCAAATTCTTTTTTGGTACAATGTTGTTTTATCAGCATTGCCATCACCAAAACAAAGTATACAACTAGCATCAAATATGTTTTTAAATAATCGTGGTTTTTATGTACCAAAACCTATTTATGAGAGTAACTTTTCTTTTGTTTTAATAGCACTAGGTGTAGCAATTGCAGCTATATATATGTTAAGAAAATGGGCTATGAAAAGATTTGATGAAACAGGTAAAGATTTTCCACTATTTTTAGTAGGAACTGCAATATTTATTTTAGTTCCTTTATTGACATATTTTATGGCAGGAAGTCCAATAAGTTTTGATGATCCTGCATTAAGAGGATTTAATTTTAGAGGGGGAATGAGTTATTCACCTGAGTTTCTTGCTTTAACATTTGCTTTAAGTATCTATACAGCTACTTATATTGCTGAGGCAATAAGAAGTGGTATAGAAGCTGTGGCAAAAGGTCAAAAAGAAGCTGCAGCTTCATTGGGGTTATCATCATACCAATCTTTAAAGATTGTTATTTTACCACAAGCTATCAGAATAGCTATACCACCTATTATTAACCAGTACTTAAATCTTACAAAAAACTCATCTCTTGCTACTGCTATTGGTTATCCAGAGCTTGTAACAATATTTGCAGGAACATGTCTAAATCAAACAGGAAGAGCAATAGAGATAATTTTAATCACAATGGCAGTATATTTAACTATAAGTTTGTTTATCTCTCTTCTATTAAATGTATTAAATAAAAAAATGGAAATAAAGGGAAGGTAATGGCAGTATATGATATAAAAAAGGTTAGACCAGCACCTTCAAATTTAAGAGGTCCCGTAAAGTGGATAGTAGATCATCTATTATCAAGTCCTCTAAATGTGGCGTTAACTATGTTAGGACTTGCGTTTGTATTTTGGGTTATACCTCCATTTGTTCAATGGGCTATAATAGATGCAAACTTTGTAGGAACTACAAGAGCAGATTGTACTGGAGATGGTGCATGTTGGGTATTTATAAATCAAAAATTAACACTATTTATTTATGGATTTTATCCTGAAGATGGATACTGGAGAATCAACCTAGCTTTTGGTTTATTTTTTGTTTTTGGTGCAATGTTTAAATATTTAGGTAAAAGTTTTGTTCAAAAGCTAGTTATATTTTGTATATATCCAGTTGTTGCTTTTCTTTTAATAAGCGGTGGATACTTTGGGTTAGAAACTGTTCCAACTGATAAATGGGGTGGACTTAGTTTAACTATTATTGTTGCTTCTGTTGGTATTGTTGTAGCATTTCCTATTGGAATTGTTTTAGCATTTGGTAGAGCTTCAAA
>CAZLZQ010000001.1:4881-49916 GCA_964564065.1 uncultured Arcobacteraceae bacterium
GTATTGTTGTAGCATTTCCTATTGGAATTGTTTTAGCATTTGGTAGAGCTTCAAAGTTACCTATTATTAAAAATTTAAGTGTTGGATATATTGAGTTTATTAGAGGTGTACCTTTAATTTCAATTTTATTTATGGCATCAGTAATTTTACCACTATTTTTTCCAGAAGGTATGACTTTTGATAAGTTACTTCGAGCATTAATTGGTATAACTTTATTTCAAGCTGCATATATAGCAGAAGTGGTACGTGGTGGATTACAATCAATACCTACAGGTCAATATGAAGCAGCAGATTCATTAGGTTTATCATACTGGGAAAAGATGCTTTTAGTTATCTTGCCACAAGCTTTAAAAGTTGCTATTCCAAATCTTGTTGGTGCTTCAATTGCTTTATTTAAAGATACTACTCTTGTACTTATTATTGGATTATTTGATCTACTTGCAATGGTACATTTAACAGGTAGTGATACACAATGGATGGGATATGAAACAGAGGGATATGTATTTGTTACTATAATATTCTGGTTCTTTTGTTTTTCACTTTCAAAATATGGTAAGTTTTTAGAAGATAAATTTAATACGAATAATAGATAAGATAGGAATAAAAATGAATAAAGAAAATATAATAGAGATCAAAAATTTAAATAAATGGTATGGTGACTTCCATGTACTAAAAGATATAAACCTAAATATAAAAAAAGGTGAAATTTTAGTTATATGTGGACCTTCTGGTAGTGGTAAATCAACTGTTACTAGATGTATGAACTACCTTGAACAATTTCAAGAGGGAAGTATCAATATAAATGGTACAGAACTAGTTGATGATGTAAAAAAGATTAAGCAAGTAAGAAGTGAAGTAGCTATGGTGTTCCAACACTTTGAACTATTTCCACATCTTTCTATCTTAGATAACCTTACTCTTGCACCAATACAAGTACATAAACAACCAAAACAAGAAGCTATAGATATGGCAATGATGTATTTAGAGAGAGTAAATATTGCAGATCAAGCAGACAAGTATCCAAATCAACTAAGTGGTGGACAAAAACAAAGAGTTGCAATAGCTAGAGCACTTTGTGCAAATCCAAAAATTATGCTTTTTGATGAGCCTACATCTGCACTTGATCCTGAGATGATTAGTGAAGTTCTTGATGTTATGATGGAGTTAGCAAATGAAGATAAAACTATGATTTGTGTTACTCATGAGATGGGATTTGCAAAAAAAGTTGCTGATAGAGTTATCTTTATGGATGCAGGACAAATTATAGAAGAAAATACTCCAGATGAATTTTTTAATAATCCGAAAAGTGATAGACTAAAACTATTTTTAGAACAAATACTAGCTCACTAGAGTTATAGAATGTTAGAGGTTGCTGAGTATATAGGTATAATATCTTTTGCGCTTAGTGGCTTCTATATAGCAGTTAGAAATAACCTTGATATTTTAGGTATATTTATAGCTGCATTTCTAACTGCCCTTGGTGGTGGTATCATCAGAGATGCTATTACTAGTACATCTCCTACATCTTTAACTTCTATATATCCATTTTTAACTGTACTTTTTGTTGTACTGTTACTATTATTATTACAGTTTCATAAAAAACAAGACTATGAAAGAAAACCTATCTTTGTATTTATTGATAGTATTGGACTAATATCATTTTCAATATCAGGTTCACTTATAGCTATTGAACATGGATTTGCACTATCTGGTGTGATTATTTTATCTTTTATTACTGCTTTGGGTGGAGGTATTTTTAGAGATATTCTTCTAAATGTTGTACCTTATGTGTTAAAAGGTGGATTTTATGGAATCATATCTATCATCATTGGTGTTTTAATTTATATATTAAATTATCTTAATCTACTTGGAATCTTATCACTTAGTATATTATTTGTCTTTGGTATAATTCTCCGATGGATCGCTTTTAAGAAAAATTGGAAATTGCCTAATTATAATGTTAAATAACATTATAATTCTATCTTAAAACTACTTCCCTTTACACTACTATCTACACTAATTTTTGCTTTCATATTTTTCTCTATAATTATTTTTGACATATAAAGACCTATTCCTGTACCTTTTGCATCATCTTTTGTTGTAAAATATGGATCAAATATTTTATCAATTAACTCTTTTTTTATACCATTTGCATTATCTCTAACAACTATTATTATTGATTTATTTTGCCACACTTCTATAATAATTTTTGGATTATTTATCTTATCACTTATTAATGCATCTTTTGCATTTGAAATAAGATTTAGAATCACTTGTTCAAATTCATTTTGATAACTATTTACTTTAATATTTTTATTAATATTTTGTATAATATTAATAGAATACTCCTCTAACATAGGCTTTGTTATCTCTATAACTCTTTGTATTGAATCATTTATAGTAAACTCACCTTTTATTTTATTTGGTTTAAAAAAGGTTCTAAAATCATCAATAGTTTTTGACATATACTCCAATAGTACCTCTACCTCTTTTGACTTTTTATCCATTAGTTTAGTATCTAGCTTATCTAGCCTATGATGTAACTTTATATTCATCATAATAGCTGCTAACTCACTTATCGGTTGTCGCCATTGGTGTGCAATCAAACTTATGGTTTCACCAAGAGCAATAAACTTTGACTTTTGCATCAATATCTGCTCTTGCTCTTTATTTTTTTCAACCTCTTTTTTAACTCTACAATCTAGCTCTCTATTTAATATTGCTAAATCTTTTGTAGTTTTTTTCACCATTTTATTTTTATCATTAATAATACACTCTATTTTTTTACCTATAAAATATACTATTATCATAGCAACAATTGATAATAAAAAGAATATAAATATATTTTGTTTAATCTGATTTTGTACTCTTTTCTTTAAAAGATTTTTTTTAATAATAATATCTCTTTGAATATCATCTTCATATATACCTTTTGCAATTATCCAATTTAAAGGTTCATAGTATTTAAAATAAGATATTTTCTTTTCAATTTTATCACTTCTAGTTTTTTTATAAGCATATGTGACTATAGAATCACCTTTTTTTCTAATATCATCCATAAACTTTTCTCTAAAACTAAAACCATTTATATCTTTATAATTTGTTGAGATATATTTACCAACAATATCTTTTCTATTTGGATTTATAATCATCTTAGCAAAATTATCACCACCATTTTTATCTATTAGCATATATACAAATATATAGTTACTCTTTTGCTTATCAAAAGATATAGAATCAAGCCATACCTTGATCTCTTCTCTTATTCTCTTATCTTTTAATTGTTTTTTTGTATACTTATATTCAATCATCTCTATAATATGAGATATATCATCTTCTAAATCTTTTTTTTGTTTATTTTTATTTTCATTTTTTAAGATTCTAACTGTATCATCATACTCTTTTATCTGATTTTTATAGTAAAATAGTGATATTAATAATGTATTTGATAAAATAATCAATATTGTTGTAGTCATAATAATTTTTGAGATATTTTTATATCCAAACCAATTCATAAGGAGCCTTTTTGTGAATGATATTCTTTTAAATAAACTAAAGAATTATACCCTATTATTTGTAGAAAATGAAAAAGGTATTCGTGAAAATTTTGAACAATTTTTTAATCTACTATTTAAAGAAGTATATATAGCTAATGATGGGATAGAAGCTTTTAAAATATACCAATCAAATAAATTAGACCTAATCATAACTGATATAAAAATGCCAAATATGGATGGTATAGAACTAGTTAAAAAAATCAGACAAGAAAATAATGATATTTCTATAGTTATTATATCTGCTCATACAGATGTTGATTATTTATTACAAAGTATATCATTAAATTTAATAGAATATATTGTAAAACCACTAAGCGAAGAGAAACTTTTTAATATGTTTGATAAATTTTTACCAAAAGAAAATGATAAATTTAATTTAAATATTGCAAAAAATCAGATCAGTATTGATAATAAATTATATTACTTAAGTTTAAAAGAAACTATGTTTTTAGATAAACTAATTCAAAGTAATAGAATTATATCCTATGGAGAGATAGAGTGTGATCTATGGGAGGGTAAAATTATGAGTCAAAATGCCCTTAGATTATTTATCAAAAACTTAAGAAAAAAACTACCAAAAGATTTAATCAAAAATATCCCAAATCAAGGATATACTCTAAATAGATAACAAATTGCCATCTATTTACAAAATCTAAAATATTTATACTATAATTCAAAATAATATCATAAAGGTTACATTATGGCAAAGAAAAAATCATCAACATTTGAGTGTCAACATTGTGGAGAACAAAGTGCAAAATGGCTAGGAAAATGTCCTAGTTGTGGAGGTTGGGATAGTTTTGTTGAACTCACAAGTGAACAAAAAGAGGTGATAAAAAAAGTTGCAAAAGCTACATCAGAGAGTTCAAAAGCAATATCTATTACAAAAGTAAAACAAGATAATATAACTAGGTTTTCAACTTATAATGAAGAGTTTGATTTAGTTTTAGGTGGAGGAGTAGTACCTGGTAGTTTAACACTAATAGGTGGTAGCCCTGGTGTTGGAAAGTCAACATTGCTTTTAAAAATTGCAGGAAATTTAGCAAAAAGTGGGAAAAAAGTATTATATGTATCAGGAGAAGAATCTAGTAGTCAAATAAAAATGAGAGCTATAAGACTAGATGCTTCACAAGATAACTTATATCTACTATCTGAGATATCACTTGAGGCTATTCAAGATGAACTCCTTAGACAAGATTATGAGATAGCAATCATTGATTCTATACAAACAATATATTCAGACAAACTCACATCAGCACCAGGAAGTGTATCTCAAGTAAGAGAGATAACTTTTGAACTAATGAGAAAAGCTAAAGATTCAGAGATAGCAATGTTCATTATAGGGCATATTACAAAAGATGGAAGTATAGCTGGTCCTAGAGTTTTAGAACATATGGTTGATACTGTACTTTATTTTGAAGGGGAAAGTAGTAAAGAGATCAGAATGTTAAGGGGATTTAAAAATAGATTTGGCTCAACTAGTGAAATAGGTATTTTTGAGATGACTCAAAAAGGACTAGAGAGTGCAAAAGATATAAATAGAAGATTTTTTGACTCTACAAAAGCACAAAGTGGTAGTTGTTTAACTGTTGCTGTTGAGGGTAGTCGTGCTTTAATTTTAGAGGTTCAAGCACTTGTAACAGAGTCAACATATCCAAATCCAAAAAGAAGTGCTACAGGCTTTGACACTAATAGATTAAATATGCTTTTAGCACTCTTGGAAAAGAAACTTGACCTTCCTTTAAATTCATATGATGTATTTATAAATATGAGTGGTGGTATAAAAGTAAAAGAAAGCTCATGTGACTTAGCTGTTGTTGCTGCTATTATTAGTAGTTTTAGAAATCGTCCTATCTCTAAAGAATCTATTTTTATAGGTGAGGTAAGTTTAACTGGAGAGATAAAAGATGTATATAGTATGGAAACTAGACTAAAAGAAGCAGCTTCACAAGGTATAACAAAAGCGATTATTGCACAAAAACCAACTGTAAAAACTACTATGAAATGTTTTGAGGTAGATGAAGTTGTAAAAATGTTAGAGTTATTTTAACTCTAATATTATATACTTTTTAATGCTAGATCAAATTTTTTAAGGCTTTTTTCACTTTTAACAGCAACTCTAATAAACGTATCATCTAAAAAGTCAAAATTTGAACAATCCCTTATCATAATTTTATATGGTTTCAATAATTCTTGAAATTCATTTGCTTTTATATTTTTAAGTTGTACTAAAATATAGTTTGCACTAGATGGCAATATATTTTCTATATACTTATTATTTAATAATATCTTTACTAATAGCTCTTTATTTGTTATATTGATCGCTTTTGATATTTTAGTAAAGTTTTTATCTTTTATAGCATTTTTAATATAAACTTGATCAAATTGAGATATTTTCCACATGGGTTCATACTCTTTAATCTTTTCTATATTTTCTTTTGAAGATATAATAGTTCCCAATCTTATACCTGCACTACTATAAAATTTTGTCATAGATTTTAATATATACAATTTATCATAAGTGTTAAGATATTTTATAACTGATTTAAAAGATGTAAAATCTAAAAATGACTCATCTATTAAAATAGTACAATCTTTTTTCATCCATCTATTCATAAGATTATCAATATCGTAAAATGTACCATCTGGCGTTGATGGATTTACAAATACTACTAGAGAATTTGGAAGTATCTCTTTATCCAGATCTATAAATCTATTGATATATTCTATTGTATAGTCAAATTTAACTGCCGCTTTTTTATACTCTAAATATGCAGGAGAATATATATAACAATGGTTAGTACCAAAGTTTCTAAATAATGAAAAAATAGCACTACTTCCACCATTAAAAAATTCAATTTGATCTATATCTACACTATATAAATTTGAAATAACTTGATACAATTCTTCATATGATGGATATGAAGATATATCAATACTATTAAAATCTACTTCAATATCTGGCTTTATAAAATTTATATTTGAAGATAAATCTATAACTTCTGCAATACTACAGCCAAGTTCATCAGCAAATTTATTTATATCTCCACCGTGTGAAAAATTAGTTTTCATATTGATCCTTTTTTATATTTAAAGTACTAGATAGTTTCTTTATTAAATCATCACTGTTATAGTTATCAATTAATCTTGTAACAATATAATATAATAATGAGTATTTTATATACTCTATAAACTTTATTTTGTCTATAGATTTATCATATATATTTATCAATACGCTTAACTTATCTTTATTTAGTATAGATTCATCAAAACACCATGAAGAAGCAATAACTGCTAAATCAAATAAAAAATCACCTTGACAAGCTTCATTGTAATCATATACACCCATGAGTTTATTATCTTTAAATTTTACATTATCTGGAAAAATATCACCATGGATTAATCCATCATCTTTTAAATTTATATTGATATCTAAAAAATAATCTAAAAGTAGATTATTTTTTGTTAATAATATCAATTCTTTTAAATTATCCTTTTCATATAATTTTTTATTTGAACTTTTTCTATTTTTAGTTAATTTATGCTGTTCTTTTAAAAATAAACCTATCTGTTCTATCTCATTAATAGTTGGATGTTTTATGCTTTTACCTACAATTTGTGTATAAATTATTGCTTTTTTATTGTCTATAATAAGTGTATCTACTACTTTTGGAACTTTTAGATCTTGTAAAATTATCAATAAAGTTTGTTCATTCTTCAATTGATTTTCTGTTTGTTCTTCAAATACTTTTAATACATAAATATCATCTAAAAGGTAAACAGTATCTGTTATCCCATCTGATGTTTCTATTAAATTATATTTTTGATATTTTTTTGGTAGTTGATTGTTTGATATTTTTGTTTTTATACCCATAAGGTAAAGATAGTATCACTATAGAAGTTTACGCAAAACTTCCAAGTGACATAAGTTTATCATATCTTTTTTGATCTCGTTCTTCTTTAGTTAATTTATCTAACTCTTTTACAGAATCTAAGAAATAATCTCCAAGTGATTTGATAGCAGTTTCTTTATCTCTATGTGCACCAATTAAAGGCTCATTGATAACATCATCTATTAAATTTGCTTCTTTTAGGTCAAAAGATGTTATTTTCAATGCATTTGTAGCAGTTTCTACCATAGATTGATCTTTCCATAAGATACTTGCACAACCTTCTGGAGAGATAACTGAATATACACTATATCTCATCATTGCAAGTTTATCACCTATTGATATAGCTAAAGCTCCACCAGAACCACCTTCACCTATTACTACAGAGATTATATTTGTATCTAAATCACTTAGTTCAAAAAGATTTCTAGCAATAGCTTCACTTTGACTTCTCTCTTCAGCTCCAATTCCAGGATAAGCACCTGGAGTATCTACTAAAAATAAAATAGGAAGATTGAATTTTTCAGCTAATTTTGCAGCTCTTAATGCTTTTCTATATCCTTCAGGATTTGGCATACCAAAATTTCTTTTTAGTTTATTTTTTACACCTCTACCTTTTTGCTCACCTATTACTACACATTTTTGATCACCAATATTACCAAGATAACAAACAATAGCTTGATCATCTGCAAGATGTCTATCTCCATGTATCTCATGATAATCACTCATTAAACCTCTGATATAATCAAGAGCATAAGGTCTATCAGCATGTCTTGCTAATTTTAATTTTTGAAAATCAGTAAGATTTGAATATGTTTTTTCAACTTCTATTTCTAGCTTTTTTTCTAAAATTGATACAGCATATTCATCTGCTTTTGTTTTAGCAACAATAATTTCATCTTCTATTTTTTTTAAACCCTCTTCAAAATCTAAATATGTTGCCATTTTTACTTCCTATTTCTCGAATTTCTTCATAATTACTACACCATTAGTTCCACCAAAACCAAATGAGTTAGACATAACAATATTTAGTTCAGCTTTTCTAGCAGTATTAGGTACATAATCTAAATCACAATTTTCATCAGATTCTATTTGGTTAATTGTTGGAGGGATGATACCATCTTCCATAGCCTTAATTGCAATAATAGCTTCAATTGCACCAGCAGCACCTAAACAATGTCCAATTTGACCTTTTGTAGATGTTACAGGAGGACAATTTTCAGCACCATTAAATAACTCTTTTAGTGCAGCTGTTTCATTTTTGTCATTAACTGGAGTAGATGTTCCATGAGCATTTACATAATCAATTTTCAACTCTCCACCATTATTATTTTTAGCCATTTTATATGCAGCTTTCATCGCTCTTAAAGGACCATCCATAGTTGGAGTTGTAATATGATTTGCATCACCACTTTCTCCAAAACCTAAGATTTCTGCATATATTTTTGCACCTCTTGATTGAGCAGATTCTAAAGTTTCTATCACTAAAGCACCAGCCCCTTCACCCATAATAAAACCATCTCTATTTTTATCAAATGGTCGAGATGCTGTTTTAGGATCATCATTTCTAGTACTTAATGCTTTCATTGAAGCAAAACCACCAACACCTGCACCACAAATAGCACTCTCTGCACCAATTACAAGCATTTTTGAAGCTCCACCTAATACGATAGTTTTATAAGCTTCTCCAATTGCATGAGTTCCTGCTGCACAAGCAGTTACTACTGAGATATTTGGACCTTTTAAATTATGTTGAATAGAAACAAATCCACCAAGCATATTTACTAATGATGATGGGATAAAAAATGGAGAAATTTTACCTGGACCTCTAGTATCACAAATAACAGAATTTTTTTGAATATTTGGTAGTCCACCTATTCCTGAAGCAGAAACAATACCAAAATCATCTGCAATATTATCATCAACTTTATTTTCTGTTACAATTCCAGCATCTTTCATAGCTTCTTGTGAAGCATGTATACCTAACTGAATAAATCTATCTGCTTTTTTAGCTTCTTTTTTACCTAAAATTGCAGCAGGATCAAAATCTTTTACCTCACCAGCAATTTGCGCAGAAAAAGTAGATGCATCAAATAAACTAATTGTATCTATACCTGTTTGACCTTCAGCTATCGCTTTAAAAGATTCTTCAACATTTGTCCCAAGTGAATTTATCATACCTATACCAGTTATTACAACTCTTTGCATCTTATTATCTCTCCATATTTTATATTTATATTATAAACTAAACAAAAACTAAATCTCTATTTAAATTTTGTTTAATCTAGTGTAAGATTAAGAAGAGAATAGATAAACTCTCTTCTTAATATTTTAAAGACTATTTATGATCTTCAATGTATTTTAAAGCATCAGCTACAGTTAAAATACCTTCTGCATCTTCATCAGGAATTTCAATATCAAATTCTTCTTCTAAAGCCATAACTAACTCAACTACATCTAGTGAATCTGCACCTAAATCTTCTATAAACTTTGAATCTTCTTTTACTTCATCAGCATTACAATCTAATTGCTCTACTACAACTGCTTTTACTTTTTCTAACATTTGTCTTCCTTTTATTAAATTTCACACTATTATATCATAGTTTATTTAAAAATTTTCTTTTTAGATTTATACGTACAATCCACCATTTACTTTTAATATTTCACCTGTAATATATGTTGAGTGGTCACTTAAAAGAAAAGCTACTGCATCAGCTACCTCTTTTGCTTCACCAAATCGCTTAAGTGGTATATTTTTAGTATATTCATCTTTAATCTCTTGCTTTAGCTCATCAGTCATATCTGTTCTTATAAATCCAGGTGTTACACAGTTAAATCTAATAGCTCTTGCACTTCCCTCTTTTGCAAATGCTTTTGTCATTGTATTTACTCCACCTTTTGATGCAGAATAATTAGTTTGTCCAGGATTTCCCATCTCTCCTACAATTGAAGATATATTTACTACTGCGCCAAACTTTTTCTTACTCATTGCTTTTAAGGCATCTCTACAACCAATGAAAGTTGATTTTAAATTTGCATTTATTACATCATCAAAATCATCAACACTCATTCTAATAGCAAGTTTATCTTTTGTAATACCAGCATTATTTACAAGATATGATAATGCACCATCACTTTGAACAATAACCTTAATCATATCAGCCCAATCAGATTCTACTGAAACATCACCTTTTATTACTGCAGCATCTCCACCATTAGCTTTAATCTCTTCCATAACTGCATCTGCTAATTCTGGTTTACTTCTATAATTAATCCAAACTTTCAATCCATATGAAGACAACTCTTTTGCAATTTGTGCACCTATACCTTTGCTTGCACCTGTAACTAAAACATTTGTTCCTGTAAATTTCATATATTCTCCTTATTTATATAATTTTAACATTAATTAAATTAAATGTTATTCACTATAACTTTTATCTAAAAATCTCTCTTTAAATATAAGTTTTAAATCATTGTTTAGCCCATTAGAATTAAACATTATTAGTTCTCTATACAATCTTTGAAAAATAGAGTTTGATAAAATTGATCTACCACCATTTAATACCATAGAGGTAGTTACTATATCTTGAACCATTACAAATAATTCAACCCTTAATTTATCCAATCTTTCTAAATCATTTGATTCCATAAAAATATTTTTTATATTTTCAAGTTTCTTACTAGCTACCTCTTTAAATAAATCATCTCGTATATTCTCAATTGCACAAATACCAAGACCATAAATACAAAAATGCACTGTTTTTGAAGCTGATTTAACTTTTGTATAATTACCCATTAATTGTGATGAAACAATATCTTCATCTTTTACAAAATAATCTTTAAGATCTATATTTACCGTATTTAAACCATTTCCTACAAAAGTATCATCAGCCTGACCTATAGAAAAGTTATCACTATTTTTAAAATCTGCCATAGCTTCAAGTTCTGATCCTAAAAAATGGAAACCTATAAGTAATGTGTCAAATATTTTATATCCACTTGCCCATGTAAGTGTACCATTCAATAAGTAACCACCTTCACATTTAATTCCACTTACCACTGTAACTGGTGCACGAAGATGATTTATAGCAATACCACACATTCTTTTTAGATAAAATTCTCTTTTTTTATATTGATTTTTAGCCATTATATTATTAGCTGCTAATATTTGAATAACAAGAAAAGCCAATGTTCCAGAAATTTGGGAAAGTGCTGTAAATAAAATAAGTTTATATTTGTCTTGTAAATCTTTTGCTAAAGTAGTGATATCTAGAACACCACTTAGATATACTTTATCAAATAATATCTTTAATACTTCATAGTCTTTATCTGCAGAGACAGTTTCAAATTCTTTTAACTTATCTATTAATAACTCTAACTTTTTATCATATTCTTTTAAATTCATCTAGTCTATATACCTTTTTGTAATCTCACCATAATTTTCAATTCTTCTATCTCTTAAGAATGGCCACCATCTTCTAACCTCTTCATTTCTAGCTAAATCTATATTAGCATAAAGTATCTCCTCTTTATTTGGAGATCCTTGAACTAACAATTCACCTTGTGGACCAAATACAAAAGAGTTACCCCAAAAATGTGTACCTTTTAAAACTTCACTATCATCTTTTTCAAATCCAACACGATTTACCGTTACTATTGGTATACCATTTGATATAGAATGACCTCTTTGAACAGCTATCCATGCATCAAGTTGTCTTTGTTTTTCATCTTCCATATCATCTTCAAACCAACCAATTGCTGTTGGATATATAAGTATATCTGCACCTTTTAATGTCATAAGTCTTGCAGCTTCTGGATACCATTGATCCCAGCAGATCAATACTCCAAGTTTACCTATGCTTGTTTCAATTGGCTCAAAACCTAAATCACCAGGTGTAAAATAAAACTTTTCATAAAATCCAGGATCATCTGGAATATGCATTTTTCTATATTTTCCAGCAATAGTTCCATCACTATCAAAAACTACTGCAGTATTGTGATACAATCCTGCTGCTCTTTTTTCAAATAGAGATGTTACTAGAACTATACTATATTGCTTAGCAATATCTGACCAAAATATTTTATCATTTTCATAATTATTTGCAAGATTAAAGGTATCGACATTTTCATTTTGACAAAAATAATGTGTCTGATGTAACTCTTGTAGAACAATTAGTTTAGATCCATTTACAGATGCCTCTTTAATCTTCGCTACTGTATGTTTAAGTGTTTCTTCTTTTGAATTTTTATATTTTTGTTGTATTAAAGCTACTTTATACAAGTTATACCTTTGAATTTAAAGGTAACTCTATATAAAATTTTGCACCCAAATTTGTATTTTTTACATAAAGCTTACCATTTAAACTCTCAGTAATAATTTTATAACTCATATGAAGTCCCAAACCAGTACCTTGACTTTGATGTTTTGTTGTAAAATATGGTTCAAAAACTTTTGATAGTATATTCTCAGGTATTCCACCACCATTATCTTCTATACTTATTATCGCCATATCATTTTCTTTATAACAAGAGATTATAACTAATGGCTCTTCTATCTTTTTCTCTATAAGTATATCTTTTGAATTATTTATAATATTTATTATAACCTGTGAAAGTTCACCAGCTGTAATAGTAAGTTTGATTTTATCTTTATAATCAATTTTATTTATCAATTCTATAAAATGACTACGTAAAGTACTTGATACGATATTTAGAGCTTCATCAATTTGATTTTGTAAAATAATATCTTTTTTATCTTTCTTATCTTTAATAAAATTTCTAAAAGTATCTATTGTTCTTGATAAATAATCTGTATTATTTATAATAGAATCACAATATTCATTTAACTTTTCATCAGTTAATAGATCATACTCTTTCTCTAACTTCATTCCACTAGCAGAGGTACTAATCACACTTAATGGTTGTCGCCATTGATGAGCGATATTACCAATCATCTCCCCCATTTGAACTAATTTAGAAGCTTCAAAAATTTGCTTATCTTTTTGTCTATTTTGCTCTTCCCTTTCTATAATCTTATCTTGCATAATAATAAAATTTGATGACAATAGATCTAGTTCTTTATAATTAGTTTTATTAATACTTGTAGTATAGTTACCATGTGCTATGTTATCCATCTTTTGATTTACATCATCAAGTGGTTTTAAAATTGACTTAGATAATTTTAATGAAAAATATAAAGATACTAAAGTAAGAATAATGATAAAAAGAATAATAAATCTAATCAAATTATCAAAAGTATCAAATACATAACTATACGTCTCCCTAATTATAATTGTCCATTTCAAATTTTTAGTTGTATCAAATACTCCAATATGCTTTATATTATTATTACCTATAAATATAATTTGTTTATTGTTATAATTTTTTCTAATATATTTTTCATATATACTACTCCCTTTTATACTTTTTCTTTGAAGTATATACTCTGGTTTATCTGGATAAGCAATAAATATAGCATTTTCATCAACAATTCTAACCATAGATGTACCATCTAAACTTTTAAATTTTTTTGAGAAGTTATTTAATCTACTTAGATCAACAATAAGTACAGCAATGGCATTTTCATCAATTCTAATCGCATAAGAGATTGAAGGTAACTGTGTAGCTTGAGATAAATATACCTTAGTCCAATAGCTAGATTTACCATTTTTTATAGCATTAAAATAGTCTATATTTGAGTAATCATAACCTTTAAATATATTATTAGAGATTGTAGAATCAAAATCTTGAAGTATTCCATTATTATCTAAAATCAAAATTGTAGTTATATTTTTTTGAACTTTTGTTAATCCTGTAAGTAAATTATGCTTACGTGTACGATAATTGTTTTTGACAAAAAGTCCTAAATCCTCTACAGTTTTAATGATAGTATCAACTTCATAAGTTACCTGCTTCAAAACTTGAATATGTTTATGATACAGAGATTCCTCTTTTGACTTATACATATAGTATAGAGTTACAGATGCTCCAATTACTAAAGGGATAACCGAGAATAATATAAAGTATAATAATATATTTGACTTTAGACTTTTAAGTTTCATTATAAATTAGTCTACTTTGACATACTTTTTATTTTTTACTTCCATCATAAAATATTCTCTTGAAACATCACCATACTTATCAAATATAATATCTCCTTGAAGTCCATCATATTTTTTAATTTTTAAAATCCTATTTTTCAATGTTGATATATCAGTAGAGTTTTTTAAGTTTTGTATTAAAATTTTACCTAACTCATAACCTTGTGCTGCAAATACTGATGGCTGTTTATTGTATTGTTTTTTATATTTTTTAACAAATTCTAAAAATGCTTTATCTTTTGAACTATCATCATATCCAGTTGAAAATATTACTCCCTCTACTGCTTTTCCACCATTTTCTATAAAGTCCATCGTTTTAGCCCAACCAGATGCTAATATTTTAGTATCTATATGATTTAGTCTAATATATTGTATGATATTTGCACTATCTACTGAATTTCCTACAATCAATATCAAATCATTTTTTGTATTTTTTAATGCTTTTACTATATCTTTATAAGGACTATTTAAATCAATCTTTTTTTGAAATGGATTTCCACCATTTTTAATAACCATATCTTGAAAAAAATCTAAATATCCATTTGCATACGATAAATTTTTAGAATCATAAATAAAGATTATATTTTTATATTTATTCTCTTTTATATATTCATTTAAAGCACGATATCTTTTTTCACTATGCTCAACTTGTAATCTTATAAAGTTATCATCTATAGCACTAAATAATTCTCCACTTGCAGTTGCTGAAAACAGTAACATATCTTTATGCTTATTTACTATTGGAAATGTTATAGCTGTCATTGAGCTTGTCGCATTTCCAACCACAAGTTTAATACCATCTTTTATGAACTTATCAATTACTTTTTTAGCTTCTTTTTTCTCTTGCTTATCATCTGCTTCTATAATAACAACTTTTTTTCCATTGATATTATAATCAATCTCATCAAATGCTAAAACAAAACCATCCCGTATACTTGTACCAAGGGAAGAGTATTTTCCACTAAGACCAGCCACAAAACCTATTTTTATCTCTTCATCTTTTTTATCATTACAACCTAAAAATAAAAATGGAACTAAAACTAATAATAAAAATTTTGTTAAATATTTTTTCATAAATGATCCTTCTAAATATATAATATATTGTATCCTAATCAAACTTCATAGAGAAGTCTAACCATGTAGCTTGATGAATAATAGAACCACTACTAATAGCATCAATTCCACTTTCTAAATATGACTCAATTGTATCTTGCGTTATATTTCCACTTGCTTCTAATAATATATGAGGATATTGATCATCTCTAAAATCTGCAACTTCTCTGATTTGTACTGGAGTCATATTGTCACACATGATTATATCTGCACCTGCATCCATAGCTTCCTTAACTTGCTCAAATGTTTCACACTCAATCTCGATCTTTGTAACCCATGATATTCTTTTTCTTGCTTTTTTTACAAATGCTTTTAAATTTTCAATAGTTTTTAAATGAGTATCTTTTAACATTAAACAATCATCTAGTCCTAACCTATGGTTGATTGCACCACCAACTCTAGAGGCATATTTTTCAAAGTTTCTTAACTGTGGTCTTGTCTTTCTTGTATCCAAAAGAACAACACTGCTACCCTCTAAAAGTTTTGCATAACTATTTGCACTAGTTGCTATTCCAGATGCATGTTGTAAAATATTTAAAAACGTTCGTTCACTACTTAGTAAAATTGAAGCTTTACCTTCAAGCTCAGCTATCACATCACCTTTTTTTACCTCTTGTCCATCTTTTATTAAAAACTTACAATCAAATTTTTCAGCTCTGGCTAATACTCTTGCATATTTAACACCTGCTAGTACACCATTATCTTTAGCAATAACTCTTGCAGTAAATCTACCTTTTGGTGCTACATCAAAAAATAGATCACCTCTACCATTATCTTCTAACAGTGCATTTTTAACAAACTTTCTTATACTCAATCCCATAACCTACACCTCAAACATTTTTTCTAATGCAATTTTTGCATATTTTACTACTTCATCTGGAACAATGATTTCATTATCATATTTCTCATTTTTAATTGATATCAATGTATTATAAAGATCTTCAAGAGTTGTTTCATTCATTGTTGGACACTCTGGTTTTGTTGAACTTAAAACATAAGTATTTTTATCTCTAAGCCTATTTACCATATTGTACTCTGTCCCAACTACAACTTTTTGATCTATACTAATCTCTTGTGTAATATATTTAATAAGTTGAGAAGTTGAACCTACAAAATCTGCACGATCTACAACTTTTACATCACACTCTGGATGAACAGCAACTATAATATCAGGATATTTTTCTTTATAAAATTCTATATCTTCTACTGTAAAAAGTTGATGAACTGAACAAAAACCGTTATAACAAATAATATCAGAACTTTTAACATCTTCTATGCTATTTATACCTATTACGGCTGATTTTAGTTTCATTTGATTTGCAAAATTTTGACCTAAACATCTATCTGGAACAAAAAATATTTTCTTTTCACTTGTAAGGCCTTTTTCAATTATTTTAAATGCATTTGAACTAGTACAAACATATCCACCCATTTTCCCAACTGCAGCTTTTACTGCAGCAGATGAATTTATATATGTAATTGGTAAGATATCATCATTAGATATACCAGCATTATTTAAAATCTTTAAATTTTCTTCAAAATATTCGACATCAATCATCTTTGCCATTGCACAACAAGCAATTTTAGGCATCATAACTCTTTTTTCAGGACTTAAAACTTTTACACTTTCTCCCATAAAACCAACACCACAAAATATAATATTTTTTGTAGTTGCTGCCATAGCTTTTTTAGCTAATTCTAAACTATCTCCAACAATATCACCAAGCTCAAAAACTTCATCTTTTTGGTAAAAGTGAGCAACAATTGTTACATCTAACTCTTTTTTTAATTTTATTATCTCTTCTTTATAATTCATTACTCTTAAGTACCTTATTTATTATATATCTTTATATTAGATTTTAACAATAGTAGACTTAAGAAAGAGTTATTTTTTTATATTTACATCTAAAGTAAGTATGATATTTTTAGTATCTGAAAAATCTTTATTTATAATATTTTGGATGATTTTTACTTTATTTTGGGATAATCCATTTTCTAATAAATATTTTTTAATATTATTAACCCTTTGAGTTGCTAAATATTCAAAATCTTTTTGTTTAATTTCTATTGTTAAAATAAGCTTACTTTCTAAAGTAGATATTATATCTTTACTCTTATTCTTTTTTTGAATATTTTGATACTCTTTTTTTCCAAACTTTTTAATAAAATAAGAGATTATAAATTTGTCTCTATCTTTTTTAAAAATTAATTTTTCCCATTTTTGTTTTTGTAAAATATACTTATCATTTTTCTTATCATATACTGGATTTATAGATAAAACTAAATTTGATTTTTTCTTTAAAACTTTTATCAAATTATCAAGTTTCTCTTTTTGAGATGGAACTATTTCATATGCTCCATATTCAAAAGTTAAACTTCCCAATTCATCTGAATCTATACCAAGAATAGAACCTAGAAATCTAAAAGGTGAACTTATGATATTTTTAATAACATTTCCAATTGCACCCCATATAGCTCCACCAAGTTTAAACTCTGGATTATCAATATCACCTTCAACTGGAACGTCTACATCAATAAAACCATCACTATCTTCAAGTAGTGCTATAACAAAACCTATAGGTAAATTTATAGCATCTTTACTCTCAACAGGTTCACCTAAAGTTAAATCTTTCAATCTCATATTATTTGAACTTGTTAGTTTTGAATCTCTAATATGATAAGTCAAATCTAACCATAGTTTACCTTTTGAAATTTTATTTCCAATAAATTTACCAGAATATGGTGAGAATGATGTTACATCAAGGTTTTCAAAATCTATCTTTATATCAGTTTTCTTTTTAAAATTAGATGGATTTATATCTCCACTAATTGTTGCCATTCCATACTTATCTATTACTCCTGTTAATTTTACATTTGTAATTTTATCGTTAGATGATATATTTTTTATATTTGCTTCTAAAGTGTGAATCTTAGTTGAGAATTGTAAAGGTAATGAAAAGTCTGAAAAATCAGTTTTACTATCTTTTAAAATTATTGAGCCAATTTTATAATTAAATTTATTTTTACTCTTATTCTTTTTAACTTCTTTTTTAGATTTTGTTTTAACTAATATATTATCAAAATTAGTTGTTCTTTTTTTAGAAATTATAAATTTTGTATAAAATTTATTTAAAATAATATTGTCTATATTTAGATTATCTGTAGTAAATTTTATCCCTTTTAAGGATAATTGATCAAAAGAAATCAATCTTTTATTTTTTAAACTATGCCATATATCAATATCATCTAAAAATAGATCACCATCTATTTTAGGTAAAAATTCATTTTTTACTTTAGACAAGTGTATATTTAATTTACTATTTAATAAACCTTTTTTTAAATCTAAATTTAAAAATCTCTTAAGATATACAGTATAAGGATCAAAACTAATATTATTAAGATATATAGTTGTATTTAAATCTACTGTTGCAGGTATTATATCTCCTACTAATGATACATTACCATCTTTTGGTAAATTAAATTTTATATTATATTTTATAACTTTTTTTAAATCTGATGTTATTTTTGGAATATCTATTTTTAGATCATCAATCTCTAAATTTACCCGTTTTTCTTGAGTATTATCAAAATATATAAATTTATTTAAAAATACTTTTATATCTGTTAAATCATATTTTATCTTATTTTCATATCTCAATAGATGATAATTTAAATCCAAATTTAGATCTTTACCACCAAATTTATCACCAATACTATCTTTTAAATAACTATTTATTCTATCAATTCTCAGCTTTTTAATTGAAATACTACCATCTATATCTAAAGGATTTATAGATATCTTAGAATCTAATTCTAGATTTAATGTATCTTCAACTATTATTTTTGTTTTTATATCACCTACACTATCTTTTTGTGTTGAGATATTTTTTATATTTATATTAAATTCTTTTGTTACTAACTTATATACAATAGTTTTTGAATTATCAACAAAACTAATTTTATTATTAATAAAATTTATAGTTTCAATTTTAATATTTGGAATTTTAGAATCTTTACTTTTTGGCTGTTTATCTACAGTCTTATTCTTACTTATAAAATCTAATATATATTGAAAGTTACTATTCTTTTGCTTATTTAGTGATAGATTTAGTTTTAAATTTTCTGTAGATATATTTTTTATAATAAAAATACTTTTAAATAAATTAGTAAATTCAAAATCAAAACTAAACTTACCTAAATGTAATAATGTCTTATTTTTATCATCTAAAATAAGAAGATTTTTAATATTAAATTCAAAAGTGTATGGATTTATATAAACTTTTTCTACATATCCTGTTGCAGAAGTAGTTTGTTTTAATATCTTTGTAAAATTACTTTGTATTAAATATGGGAGTAAAATAAAACCTAATAAAGAATATAAAGTAACTATGGCAATAATTATCTTTGATATCTTTATTAGACGTTTATTTTTCATTTTAACTCTTATTTTGAATATTGTATGTTGGATATGGTATTGTTAAATTATTTTCTGCCAATGCATTAAAAATAGCTAAATTAATTTTATATTGAGTTTCATTATATTTTTTTGTTGGAGCCCAATATCTTAACTCAATATTTATAGAGGCATCTGCAAACTCTTTAATACCAACTAAATATTTAGATTCATTCGAAAGTTCTTTATGCTTTGATAATACATCTTCTATCACAGATATAGCTTTTTTAGGATCATTGTTATAATCTATACCAACACTCATCTCTACAACTTTATACTCAAAAGAATTAACTAAGATTTCACCAACTATATGTTTATTTGGAATTGTTATCTCTTCATTATCTTCAGTTATTAGTACTGTATATCCAAGTTTAACAACTTTTACTACACCAGATACACCTTGTATATCAATAGTATTTCCAACAACAAAAGGTCTTGTAGCTATTATAGAAACACCTGCACCAAAATTTGACAATAAACCTTGCAAAGCCAAACCTGCACCAAGTGACATAGCACCAATAGCTGCAATAAATGGTGTTACAGTGATACCAAGTTTACCTATTGCAATAACAACAGTACCAGCAACAATGATAATCTTTACAGCAGATGATATAAAAGATGTTAAAGTTACATCCATATCTTTCGATAAGCAAAATTTTTCAACATATGTTGATACTTTTTTTGCTATATAAACACCAATTGCAGTTACTATAACTGCTCCAACTAGTTGAAAACTATAGTTTACGAAGAACTCGATTATTATATTATAAAACTTTTGTATACTCTCTAACTCTTTTTCCAATTTTGTTCTCCTAGATAACGATTATCTATAAATATTAACCGTTAAATTTTACTATTGCAGAACCCCAAGTAAGACCACCACCAAAAGCATCTAATAACATAGTTTTACCATTAGTTAATCTTCCATTTTCATAACAATCATTTATTGCCATAGGGATAGAAGCAGAAGATGTATTTCCATATTTATCTACAGTTAATACTTTTTGTTCATCTTCAAATTTTAAAGCATCACCAACAGCTTTTATTATTCTATAGTTTGCTTGATGTGGAACAAAAAGATCAATATCTTCATTTTTATAATTATTTTTTTCCATTATCATTTTTACATCAGAAGTAAGTGTTCGAACTGCAACTTTAAAAGTTTCATTTCCTTTCATCTGCATAAATGTAGCTTCGCCACTTTGAATACCTGGAGTTAAAAGAAGATCTTTTTGTGATCCATCAGCACTACAATTTATATCAACTATTGCTTCATCTTTATTATTTGTATGACTAATTACTGCAGCACCTGCACCATCACCAAAAAGCATACAAGTTGTTCTATCCGAATAATCTACAATATTGCTTAATTTTTCAGCACCTATTATTAGTACATTTTTTTTCATACCAGATTCTATAAATGCTTTAGCTACACTTAATGCATAAATAAACCCTGTACATGCAGCACTTATATCAAGAGCCATAACATCTTTTATACCAAGTTTTTCAGAGATAAGACATGCTGTTGATGGCATACACATATAGTCAGGACTAATTGTCGCACAAACTATTAAGTCAATATCTTTATTTTCTAAACCAGCTCTATCTATCGCAACTTGTGCCGCTTTAGTACCTAAATCACTTGTATTTTCATCTTTAGAAGCTATTCTTCTTTGTTTAATACCTGTTCTTTTAGTAATCCATTCATCTGTAGTATCCATTCTATCAATAAACCACTGGTTTGTACGAATCTCTTCAGGGACATAAGCGCCAATAGATCTAAAAGTTGCATACATAGTTTAGTCCTTAAACTCTTTAAGTTTTTCTTCAATATGAAGATTCAAATTTGAATCAGCAGCAGCAATAGCTTGGAATATTGCATTTTGCATCGCTTTTGCATTTGATTTTCCATGAGCAATTATTACTGGAGCTTTTACGCCAATCAATGGTGCTCCACCATACTCAGCATAGTCAACTTTAAGTTTTAATTGTTTAAATACTTTTCTCATTAAAACTGCACCAGTGATCGATACTAATGATCTTCTCAAATTATCTTTAATAATTTTTCCAATAGTATCAGCAACACCCTCTGCAGTTTTTAGCATAATATTACCAATAAAACCATCACAAACAACTACATCTACAGTACCATTAAAGATATCGTTACCCTCTACATTTCCAACATAATTTGGAATATGCTCTAAAAGCTTAAAAGCCTCTTTTGTAACTTCATTTCCTTTAGATTCTTCTTCACCATTGCTAAGTAGTCCCATCAATGGATTATCGATATCTAAAACATCTTGTGCATATACTTGCCCCATGATAGCAAACTCTTTTAAGTTATTTGCATCACAATCAACATTTGCACCAACATCAAGAACTAAAGTAGTTCCATTTACAGTTGGTAATAATGTAGCAATTGCAGGTCTGCTTACACCTTTAATTCTTCCTATTCTTAATGTTGCTAAACTCATTGATGCACCACTATGACCAGCACTTACATAAGCATCTGCTTCACCAGTTTTTACAAGATTTATTGCTTGATAAGCACTACTCTCTTTTCTTTTTAAAGCATCTGTTGCATGATCATGCATATCTATTACATCATTACAATCATGAATTATAATACGGTTATCAAATTTTTGAGGAATTAAAGGTAAAAGCTCATCCTTTTTTCCAACCAATACGGCTGTAAAATGTCTGTCTTTTTTTAGTGCAGCTATTGCACCTTCTACAATAGGAGCGGGACCGAAGTCACCACCCATTGCATCAATTGCTATTTTAAGCATCTTTATTGTTATACTCACCTGTTGTAGGGTTTACGTTATGAGGCATTTTCCATGTCCCATCTGTATCTTTAACTGGTCTTTTTAATGTAATTTTATAGTGAGTTCTTCTTTTTGCACTTCTTGAGTGTGAAACTCGTCTCTTTGGTACTGCCATTTTTTATCCTTAATATTCTAATTCTATAAATTTATCATCTTTTTTACAAGTATCACATATATAATACTCGCTATTTAATGATTCAATTTCACTATGTAGTAATTCATCAAAATCAACAATATGATTTTCTATCTCAATTACTATCGCCTCTTCATCATCTCTACTATCTGGTGTATAAATACCATCACTAACTAAAAATTTAATCTTTTCATCTAGTTCAATATTCAATGTTTTACCACATTTACAGCAGTCTACATCACAATTACCAAGTAAAGTTGTATCTACTTTTGCAAGATTTGAAGTAATTTTACTAAAAGTACCTAAAAACTTTACTGAATTTGACAATATTTCAAATTCTGTAGACTCTATAGGTAATTTTCTAAATTCAATTTTCACTGATTTAGTTAACTTCTAATAATATTAACAAATATCTTTTTGTGCAAAAAAGAAATTTATTTCGTTTGTTGCATTTTCAACAGAATCTGATCCATGTACTGCATTTGCATCAATTGATTCAGCAAAATCAGCTCTGATTGTACCAGCTGCTGCTTCTTTAGGGTTTGTAGCACCCATTAAATCTCTATTTGTTGCCATTGCATTATCACCTTCAAGAACAGTTACAACAACTGGACCAGAGATCATAAATTTTACTAATTCACCAAAGAAAGGTCTCTGGGCATGTACTGCATAAAATGCTTCTGCATCTGCTTGACTTAACTGAATTTTTTTAGTTGCTGCAATTCTTAATCCAGCATCTTCAAATCTTGATAATATCTTACCAACTACATTTTTAGCTACTGCATCTGGTTTGATTATTGATAATGTTTGTTCCATTATACTCTCCTGTTTTTTATTAAAGTTGTGGATTATAGCTTAAAAATAAAAAAAAGGCAAGAGAATCAAATCTCTTACCTTTTTTATATAAACTGAAATAGCTTAGACTATTCTTCGATACAAGCTTCACCAGCAACTGCACCATCTGTTTTAGGATTTTCTCCCCAAACGATACAAGCTTCTGTAGGACAAGCTTCAGCACATGCTGGAGTTGTTCCCGCTTCTGTACACTCATCACAAGTTTCTGGATTTACGTAATAAATATCCTCACCTGTTGGATTTTCATCGTTATCAACGATCGATTCTGTTGGACACTCATCTAAACAAGCGTCACATGAAATACATGTATCTGTAATAATTACTGCCATTTTAATTCTCCTAAATTTTATTTGAATTACTTTATCATATAAAAAATAAAACTATCTTTAAAATTTTATATATAAACTACTTTATTCCAATTTTTACCTTATTTGCCCATTTCCATATATTTTAAATTTATATGTAGTTAATTCATTTATTCCCATTGGTCCTCTTGCATGTAATTTATTTGTACTAATTCCAACTTCCGCTCCAAATCCAAATTCACCACCATCTGTAAACTGTGTAGATGCATTTAAATATACACAAGCAGAATCTATACTATTTAAAAAATCTTCCGCTTCACTATAATTTTCTGTAATGATTGCATCACTATGACCAGAACCATATATTGCAATATGCTCAATTGCTTTTTTTGTATTTTTTACAATTTTTATTGATAAAATATTATCTAAATATTCTGTATCGAAATCATCTTTTGTAGCTAACTTAATATCTAAAATTTTAGTTGTTTTCTTACAGCCTCTTAGTTCCGTATTAAACTCTTTAAATCTTTTATTTAATAGTGGTAAAACTTTTTTTGCTATATCTTTATGTATTAATAATGTTTCCATTGCTCCACAAATACCAACTCTTCTACATTTTGCATTTAAACATACATCTAGTGCTTTTTTAATATTTGCATCTTTATCAATATATGTATGACATAATCCTTTATCATGTTTTACAACTGGAACTGTTGCATTTGAACTTACAAATTTGATTAAAGCCTCTCCACCTCTAGGAATAATTAAATCTACATATTTATCTTGTTTTATTAAATTTGCAACTCCCTCTCTTGAACTATCTGGAAGTAATGATATAGCAGAAACAGGAAGATTATTTTTCTTTAATACATTTTGTAGAATCTTAGCAATTATTTTATTACTATTTTGAGCCTCTTTACCACCTTTTAGTATACAGATATTACCACTTTTAAAACATAATGCGGCAGTATCACTCGTAACATTTGGACGACTTTCATATATTATACCAATAACACCAATTGGTACAGAAACTTTTTCTATTTTTAAACCATTTTCAACAATCCATCCCTCATGTATTTTTCCAACTGGTTCTTTTAATGATGCAATTTGCATAATTGCATCTGCCATACCATTTATTCTTGTTTCATTTAATAATAATCTATCCATTAAAGCTGAACTTAGATTATTTTTTTTACCATCTTTAATATCTTTTTTATTTTCATCTTCAATTATTTTAATATTATCAATTAGTGCTTTTGCCATTTGCTTTAAAACATCATTCTTTTTTGCACCACTTAGCGTAGAGATAATTCTACTTGCTTCTTTTGCATCAACTAAAAAATTCTTCATATTTTTCCTTATTTTTGAGTAACTTGAAATGCAGCTTCCACCGCTTTTATACATCCATTTCTTACACCATTTTCTTCTAATGCACTATATCCAGCTGCTGTTGTTCCACCTGGACTCATTACACCATCTTTTAATAGTGCAGGATGAATTGTTGATATTAACTCTCCAAAACCTTTAAAAAGTCCATTTGTTACTGCTATTGCATCTGATCTTTTCATCCCTTGCTTTACCGCACCATCACACAATGCTTCGTGAATTAGTGCTAAATATGCTGGACCACTTCCTGCAACTGCTGTTGCAATATCAACCTCTTTTTCACTACTTAACCATAATGTCTGCCCAATAGCTTTAAATAACTCTTCTGATTCTTTTTTTAACTCTATATCACCAGTCATTGTTGTCATAGACTCATCTACACTTGCTGCTAAATTTGGCATAACTCGTACTGTTGCATCTGATTTTATATTATCTTTTAGTGTTGATACTTTCGTACCTGCTAATACAGAATACAACTCTATTGCTGATCCTTTTAATCTAGCTCCAACCTCTTGAATATTGGCTGGTTTTACACATAAAATAACTTTTTTTCCATCCATATTAAATATATCATAAGTATATTTTTTTATTTTAACACCTAAGTTTTCTTCAAATTTCTCAAGTTTTAAAATATCTCTACCTACAACCTCAATATTAAAAGTAGTTTTCAAACCTTGAGCTATAGATAATGCCATATTACCATTACCTATAAATGTTATTGTTTCTTTCATTTTTATTCCTATTAAATTAATTATTATAAAAAAAGGACAACTTAAAAGTTGTCCTTGAGATTTTCTACTTTATAGAGTCAGCAAACTCTTTAAATATATATTTACTCTCATGAGGACCAGGACTAGCTTCTGGATGATGTTGAACTGAAAATATAGGTTTATTTTTATATTTTACACCCTCTATAGTATTATCAAATAGATTTATATGTGTAAGTTCTGCAATATCTTCAATAGAATCTGGAACATTATAGTTATGATTTTGTGCTGTAATCTCTACTATATTTTTTTGATTTTTTACAGGATGATTTCCACCATGTTGTCCAAATTTTAATTTATACGTATCATGTCCATGAGCAATACTTAACATCTGATGTCCTAAACAAATTGCAAACATTGGGATATCTTGATCTATAAGTTTTTGAACCTGCTCTTTCTCTTTAGTTAAAGTTAAAGGATCTCCAGGACCATTACTTAAAAATACTCCACCAATTTTTCCATCTTTATATTGTGCAATTAAATCATCAGCTTTAAAATCACTTGGTATAACTTCAACTTCAAGTCCAGATTCTACAAGCTCATTTAATATATTTCGTTTAACCCCAAAATCTATCACTATAACTTTTTTATCAGACATAACTGCTTTATTGTATGCCATTGTAGACATATTCCAAGCACCATTTTTATGAATATAACTCTCTTTTGTAGTAACTTGTTCAATATAATTTATATCTTCAATTCTAGGAGATGATTCTAGTTGTTTTTTTAATTCATCTTTATCTGATATTTCTGTTGATGCTATCATCATCATAGCACCAGTATCTCTTAACATTTTTGTTAAATATCTTGTATCAATATCACAAACACCTAAAGTACCATTTTCCTTTAAAAGTTCTGCAAGAGATTTTTCTGCTCTAAAGTTTGAATATTCATGGTTATATGCTCTTACAAATATACCTTTACAATGAGCTTTACTACTCTCTGAATCATTATCATTTACACCAACATTACCAATCTCTGGTGCTGTAAAAGTTACAAATTGACCAGCATAACTAGGATCAGTAATAATCTCTTGATAACCAGACATAGATGTATTAAATACTAATTCACCAACTTGTGTACCAGATGCACCAAATGATTTAGCTTCTAAATATGTACCATTTTCTAAATAGATATAAATTTTTTCCATTATATAAGCCCTTTCTTAATTAATTCCTCTTCATACAGTCTATTAAATACCGCATCATAATCTTCTGTTCCAGGTATCAATTTTCTTTTATAAGTTTTAATTTTTTCATATGCTAATGTATCAGCTTCATCATAACCTTTAATAAAGTCATTTATTGATGTTGAGATTATATTTTTAACTTGATTATCATTTACTTCAAAATGTATAAAATCCTCTTCATATAAATAATCCATAATAAGATGTGCAATATTTGAAAATCTATCTTCAAAATTTAGGTTTACCCCAAATTCATTTGCCATTCTTTTTTTAGTCATCCAAAAAAGTTGTCTATAATCTGCTTTGTAAAATTCTATCTCTGACTCTTGATCTTCAAGAAGTTCATCAACAGCGATATCTAACTCAATCTCTTTTTGTATATCATTATTTAAAATATCTTCACACACCTGTGTAATAAGAGATTTTTCTTTTCTAACTTCTATAAAATCTGTATTTATTAAATCTTTAGTAATTTTTCTTGCTATATAAGAGCTATGTTGTTTTTTCAATTTCATAAATGTTATCCTTGATTATCTTATAATAGTATCTTCACGCTCTGGACTAGTAGAGATGATACCAACTTTAGTTTTTGTTAACTCTTCAATTCGTTCAATATATTGTTTAGCTGTTGTAGGTAACTCTTCATAAACTCTACAACCTTCAACTTTACCCCAACCTGCTATATCTTCATATATAGGAGTTATATTTTCCATATCTGATGGAACATAATTTATTCTTTCACCATCTACTTCATAGGCTACACAAATTTTAATTGTTTCGAAACCATCTAAAACATCAAGTTTCATTAATGATAATTGATCACAACCATTTAATCTACTTGCATGTTTAACAGCAACAGCATCAAACCAACCACATCTTCTTCCTCTTCCTGTAGTAGTTCCTACCTCTTTACCAACATCAGCCATAGTTTCACCTGCTTTGGTAAAGTCTTCAGTAGGAAAAGGTCCATTTCCTACTCTTGTAGTATATGCTTTTACAATTCCAGTAACAACACCAATATCACAAGGAGCAAGTCCAAGTCCAGTACATGCACCAGCACTTACTGTTGCACTTGATGTTACATAAGGATAAGTACCATGATCAATATCTAACATTGTACCTTGCGCACCCTCTAAAAGTATCTTTTTATCTGCATCTATAGCATCCCATACCATATTTGTAGTATTTGTAATAAATTTAGCTAATTTTTCATTATATGAAGTAAGCTCTTCTAGTAGTTCAGTTTCATTTGGAGTAACTACTTCTAAAGCATCAAATATAACTCTATTTTGATCAAAATATGCCATAATATTTTCACATAATTTTGATGGATTTAATAGCTCACCCGCTCTTTGCCCAATTCTATTTATCTTATCAGAGTATGCAGGTCCAATCCCTTTCCCAGTAGTTCCAATAGCCGCATCACCTTTAAGTTTCTCTCTAGCTTGATCTATTAAACTATGATATGGAAGATTTAAATGTGCTTTATCTGAGATAAAAATTCTACCCTCAAGGTTTTCAAACTGCTCCATCTCTTTGATAATTGAAGCAGGATTTAATACAACTCCATTACCTATAACATTTATAGCTTTAGGGTTAAGAATACCTGATGGTACAAGATGAAGTGCATATCTTACACCATCTACCCAGATTGTATGACCAGCGTTGTGTCCACCTTGGCTTCTACATACCATATCATACTCTTGAGCAAGTTTATCAACTATCTTACCTTTCCCTTCATCACCCCATTGAATCCCTACGATTACATCACATTTACTCATATTTGCTATCCTTCCATTACTTTTAATAAATTATCAGTATATAAAGCAAACCCTAAAGAGTCTACTCCATTACTTTTATATCCGCCACCTTTGGCTATTGTTGTTTTTTCATTTAATACTCTATAAAATATATTATCATAATATTTCATGGCACTATAATATATTGGAGATATTGTTACATTTTTATAACTTACACCATTACCAATAGTTATAAGTTTTTTACATTCACCTTTTAAACTTTCAGGGATAAGATCAATTATATCTTCAAGCTCTTTTGTATTAGTAACTTTAATAAGTGCTGTTAGCCAATCAATATTTAAATCAAAAAGTGAACCTATCTCACCGTTTTTAAATAAGTTTATATCTATATCATACTCTTTTGAAATAATACTAGGTATATTAATATTTGCAATTTGAACAAATGCATCTACATTTACCTCAGATAATAGATTACAATTTAAATTTATCATATCTGATACATTATCATACCCAATCCACTCAGCACCTATTTGATAAGTTTCATTTGCAGGATATGTAAATACTGGTTGAATATAAAACCACTTTTTATGCATCGTAGAACGACCTAGTCTTTTTGTAATAATTCTTACAACGTCTAGTGTACTATCTGCTCTTAATGCTAAAATATTATTTGATTCATCACTTAGTGTTATAAGCTCTTTTCTATCATCAATACTTTGATGTTGAGAATATGAGAAGTTAGGTGTAACTATCTCTTCAAAACCATTGTTTTGTAGATAATTACTTGCTTTATATTCTAAATCTCTTTTAGCTTTTGCACTATTACCAAAATATAATCTACTTCCGTTTGGAATTTCATGTTCAAAAATCATTATTTAAATGTACTTTTCATAAATATTTTATTTGCTGTACCATCAAATACTCGTACACCAATCTCATCAAGTGCTTTTTCGATAGCATTTACAGCCCAAACCGCTTCATAATCAGAAACTAGACCCATATGATTTATTCTAAATATTTTACCCTTTAGATGATCTTGACCACCAGCAATATTTAAATCAAATTTTTCTTTAAGAATTTTTCTAACTGCATTTGATTCTTCACAATATATCGTAGTCATAGCATTTGCAGGTGTTGAAGGGTAAACTTCAAGACCAATCGCTTTTAAAGCTTCTCTTGTTGATTTTGCTCTTAATGCTGTTTGAGCATAAAGATTTTCAAATCCAATCGCTTTTATTTTTTCTAAAATAGATCCTAATCCAATGATAAGAGTTGTTGCTGCTGTATATGCAGTTGTATTTGTTTTTTGTTTTTTTATCTCTGAATTTAAGTTTAAATAATACCCAGCTGGTTTCTTTTCTATTTTTAAAACAGCTGCATCACTAAATCCAATCATAGATAAACCAGGAGGAAGCATAAGTGCTTTTTGACTTCCTGTAATCAGCGCATCGATATTTGTTGTATCAATTTTTTCAACACCAACAGCAGTAATACCATCAGCTATTATACTAATATCTTTGTTGATATCTTTAACAGCTTTTGCGATCTCTTCTACAGGATGTCTTAAACCTCCAGCGCTTTCACAAACTTGAATAAATATAGCGTCAATATCACTATCAGATTTGATAGTAGATACTATCTCTTCAACACTTACAGCTTGATTCCATTCATGTTTTATCTCTACATTTGGAATATTATGAGCATCACAAATTTTTCCAAATCTCTCTCCAAATTTACCACTATTTACAGTCAAAGCTTTTTTATGAGTAAGATTTGTAATACAAGCTTCCATTGCACCAGTACCACTTGATGCCAACATTACACATTCTGGCATATCAAAAAGCTCAAGTAATAACTCTCGTGTATTTTTAAATATATTTTCAAATTCAGGTGTTCTATGATGTAGTGTTTCTCCACTCATAGCAGTTCTAACAAACTCAGGAACAGGCGTTGGGCCAGGAGTCAAAAGCATAATAATCCTTTAAAAAAATTCAGTAATTGTTAATAAGTATATCTAAGATTGTCTAAAAATTTACTTTATAAAAATTGTGAAAAATTTATAAGATTATTAATTAAATATTTTATTTTAATAAACTAACTTTAAAGATTGTCCAATTATTTATCATCTCAATATCAATATTTCCATTTAGATGTTTTTCTACACTTTCTCTAACGATATAAAGACCAAGTCCTACACCTTGACTTTGATGCTTTGTTGTAAAATAAGGATCATAAATTTTAGGTAATATATCTTCTTTTATCCCTATACCATTATCCTTTACAGACATAACAATCTCTTTCTCATTATTTTTAAGTTCAATCACAATCTCTTTTTCATCATCTTTAGTAGAATTTAATAATGCATCTCTTGCATTTTTTAATAAATTTAATACTACCTGAGAAAAACTACTTGATACTAAAACAAACTCTAACTCTTCTTCTGGAAAATCAATTGTTATTTTTATATCTTCCTCGTATGATGATTCAAAAATATCAATATTTGTTTTTAATAAATCTTGTAATATTACATTATGTTTTTCATTCTTTTGATTTACAAAATCACGAAAATTATTAATAATAGAAGATAACACTTGTGCTGTATCTGCAATATCTTTAATAGATTGATTTTCTTCCTCTTCATCTGCCATACCCATATTTCTCATTAATTGCATACCTGTAGCAGCACTACTTATTGCATTTAATGGTTGTCTCCATTGATGGGCAATATTACCTATTAGTTCACCTAATTGTGCAAATTTTGCTTGATCATTAAGTTGCTTATCTTTTATTCTATTTGCTTCAACTTCATCTTTAACTCTTTGTTCAAGATTTTTATTTAAATCTCTTAACTCTTTTGTTTTTTCATCAACTTTTTGCTCTAAATGATTTTTATGTTCATCCAACTCTTCATTTAGCTTTATCATCTCAAACTGCTGTCTATCACTTTGTTTCATTATTTTATCTAATCTTCTACTTTGTCTTTCGTAGTTCTTTAAAAGTAATTCTACATCAATTTTTGTATTCTCTTTTTTATTTAACATTTATTTTCTATCCTTTGATACAATGATTCAACTTCTTTTTCATTCTTTATTATAATATTATTTTCTGAAAGTTTATCTACTGTTATACCATAACCTTTAACTTTTCTAGAGGTAAATGTTCCATCATAAATAAATTTATTTGAACAAGATGGAGAATTTGCCTTCATTAAAGCTATTTTTATACCTTTACTTTTACAAAATTCAGCTGTTTTTTTAGCACCAATAATAAAGTTTGATGTTTTTTCATCACCATTTTTATCTATAACTCGTAAAGGATTTTGGGAAATTATTTCACATGGAATTCGAGGAGTTGGTAATCCACCAACAACCTCTGGGCAAAAGTCAAATAATAGATATTTTTCTTTTAATTTTTCTATTGTTTTTAAATCTAAACAATTATTTGTTCCATCGTATTTTACATTATGACCTAACAAACAACTACTTATAAGAAGAGGAGTTTTTATATTCTTGCTATTTGGCAAGAGTCTATACTCTTGCCTCTTCACGTCTTTGTAAATATACCCATTGGTCATCTACTCTTTTTTGCCACTCATCAATTAAGTATTCATATTGTGGTTTAAAAAGATGTTTAAATCTTGGTTGTACACCTAAATAATCTCTTACTGGTACAATATTTTTTGGTCTATATGTGATATTTAATTCTCTACCATCAATAATTTCATAAAGAGGGAATACTAAAGAATCAGTAGCCATATCAGAAACTTCAATTGTTTGATGAATAGGGAACTTCCACTCAGTTGTACATGCTGACATTGCATTTATATATACAAAACCATCAGTATCAAAACCTCTTTGGATTTTTTTAACCATATCTTTCCATTTATTTGGAGCAATTTGAGCTACATATGAAGCACCATTTGAAGCCATGATCTGCATCATATCTTTTTTATTTTGTCTCATACCATAACTATCACTACCTGCTGGAGATGTAGTAGCACTAGCACCAATAGGTGTAGATCCACTAGCTTGTCCACCAGTATTAGCATATACTTCATTATCTAAACAAACGTACATCATGTTATGACCTCTATCACAACATCCTGATATCCACTGAAAACCGATATCATAAGTAGCACCATCTCCACCAAATGCAATAAACTTAGGCTCTGGAGTATCTGCAGATATTCTACCTTTATTTCTTAAAGCTCTATTTGCAGCTTCTGCACCAGCAACTGCTGTAGAACCATTTTCAAATCCAATATGGATCCATGAACAATCCCATGAAGTATGAGGATAGATAGCAGTACAAACTTCTAAACACCCTGTAGATGCACCAACAACAAGATTATCGTTTGTAGCATTTAAAATTTCTCTTACAATGATAGAGTGAGCACACCCTGGACATAATACATGAGCACCCTCAAATCTTTCAGCAGCAGTTGAGAAAGATTTTAAGTTTTTAATCTCTTTATTTCCTTGTGGTGGAGTACATCCACCTAATAAACTACAACTCATTTTAGTTTCCTTCTACATTAAAATATTTAAGTTCTGGACCTCTAACTCCAACCCATCTTTGAATTGTTCCGTTTAGTTTACCAGCTTTTACTTCATCTTGAGCTATCTCATAAATCTCTTCAAGCTCAACAACAGTCATATCTCTACCACCAAGTCCATAGATTACATTACTCATAAGTGCTCTAGCAGGTGTATTAATCATAGCAGATGAAATATCTTGGAATAATTGTCCTAATTGTCCACCAGGAGCTGATCTATCCATACATACTACAGCTTTTGCATTTTGTAACATAGCCGCTAATTTCTCAACTTGAGTAGGTCTAAATACTCTTGGCATTAATACACCAGCTTTTATACCTTTTTCTCTCATATTATCAGCTGCAATTTGTGCTGTTTCAAAAGTAGTACCTAAACATACTATTACAATATCAGCATCATCTAATTTATATTGCTCAATCATATTATATTTTCTACCACTTACTTTTTCAAACTCAGCAAATACTTCTTCTATTACAGAAACTGATTTCATCATAGCATCATTTTGTTTTGCTTTATGCTCCATATGCCAATCTGACTCTGTTTGAACACCATGTGTTACAGGTTTGTCAAAGTTTAACATAGAGTTTACTTCTAAATAAGATCCAACAAATTCACCAGCAATCTCATCAGAAAGAGTTCTAACATTTTGTGCTGTATGAGATGTCATAAATCCATCTTGATTTGATATTACTGGAAGTCTTACATCTTTATGTTCACCAATTTTAAATGCACAAAGAGTCATATCGTATGCTTCTTGAGGATTACAAGAATCTAAAGATATCCAACCTGTTTGGCTTGTAAGATATAAATCTGAATGATCACCATTTACATTTAATGGTGCTGCTAATGCTCTATTTACAAGACATAAAACAATTGGCATTCTCATACCAGATGCTTGATAAAGAACCTCAACCATAAGTGCTAAACCTTGAGAAGCTGTTGCAGTTGCAACTCTAGCTCCTGCAGCAGATGCACCAACACATCCTGACATAGCAGCATGTTCTGATTCAACAATTACTACTTCACCATCAACATAACCATTTGCATGAAATGAAGCATAACCTTCAACTGTACCAGTAGATGGAGTAATAGGATATGCAGAAAGTACATCAACTCCTGCTTGTCTTAAAGCTTGAGCATTAGCAAAGTTACCATCCCATACCTCAACACCATTTAATTCCATTATTTTTTTATTTTGCGCCATGGGTTATTCCCCTTTCTTTTTTGATACTTTTTCAGGCCATTGTGTAAGAGCATCTTCATTTTTTAAATTTTCATCAAACATTATAAGTGATTTTGGATTTGTAGGACAAACTTCTACACAAATTCCACAACCTTTACAGTGATCATAATCAATTCCTACCATCTCTTTATCTCTTGAGATAATTGATGAATCTGGACAATATAACCAACAGTTTTGACAATCGATACAAAGATCAACATTCCAAACTGGTTTTACAACTCTCCAGTCACCTACATATTTATTCATTGAGTTTGTTTCAGCTACATTTCTATCTTCAGGGTTAACATTTACAACTGTAAAGTCAATCTCACCCTCAAAAGAGTTTACACATGCTCCAGGAAGAACTTCATCCCAACCCATATCCCAAATTGATTTTTCAAATTGGTCTTTAGTTTTATATAATTTTGTTGTTACATCACTATGTTGTGCCATTTTGTACTCCTATTTAACTTCGTCGTATGCTCGTTGGATAGCCAACATATTTGCATCTACAATTTTTTGAGGTAATTTTGCAAGAACTTTTTTCATAGCTTCTTTAAAATCTTCAATTGGAAACATTCCACTAATTTTCATGAAAGCACCTAGTACTGGTGTATTTGGTATTGGTCTACCGATTGTTTCTTGTGCAATTTTTAAACAATCTACTGTAAATACTCTATCTTCAATACCTTGAAGTGTTGGTATTAAAGAGATTAAATCTTCTTTAGATAAATGAGTTGTAATAATATATTGTGTAGATTCTTTACCATATTGTGTAATATCATCAGTAAACGCTAAACCTGGATCGATTACAAAAACATAATCTGGATGCATATATTTTTCATGATTTAAGATCACTTTGTCATCGATTCTGTTATAAGCAGTCATAGATGCCCCTCTTTTTGCAGAACCATAAAATGCAAACGCTTGTACTTCTTTACCAGTTTCAGCAACAACTGAACCTAAACCTTTAGCACCTGTAACAGCACCTTGACCAGCACGACTGTGCCATCTAATCTCTAGCATATTGTCTCCTAAATATTTTTTAAATTTTATAATTTTAACTATTTCATAATCATATGGCTCAATTCTAAACAATTACAACTTACATTATGCTTTAGAATTAACTATTTTGTATCAATTTTACCGCTTCCAAAGAATCGGTAACAATATTTTGTGTATATTTTACCAACTCATCTTTTTTACCATATCCACATAATACTGCCACACTATTTATCTTTGCATCATTAGCTGCAATAATATCTAGCTTTGTATCCCCTATCATATAAATATTTGATGAAGCTTTTAAGCCCATATTTTCCAATGCTTTAAATATTGGTTCAGGATGCGGTTTAGGATTTACAACCTCTTGTCTACCAATAATCGTTTCAAAATAACTCATTATTCCAAAATTCTCAAGCAATGGAATAGTATATGCAGTTGTTTTTGTGGTCACTACTCCTAATCTTGCAAAACTTGATGCTAATTTTACACACTCAACTGCTTGTGGTAATAAAAATGTTTGAGCTTGAGATATTTTTCTATACTCTTTTTTATAACTATCTACAAAATTAGATACTTTATCTTTTGGAACACCCAAGGTATGGTACATCACATCAAGTGGATATCCTATCTCGTTTTTTATATCCTCTACAGAACCTTTAAAATTAAAATCTAACTCCTTAAATGAATGATAAAAACATCCTACTATAGCATCTGTACTATCTATTAATGTACCATCCAAATCAAATAATATTACTTTTTCCATATTTTTCCCCTTTACTTAAATAGCAATTTTACTCTCTCTTTTTTATAAAAATCTGATCTTAATTTTTCTAATTGACCATTACTAAAAGGTGAGCCATTTATAACTCTACCTTTTAAGATATCACTATTTATTAAACCTTTATCTAACATAATTCTATTTTCATGACACATCTCACAAGACTTTGCTTTTTTTGTTATCGTGTGTGGAGAATATGGGATAAAGGCTTCTATCTTCTTATTATCAATTTTATAAACATCATCTAAAATCATTTTTCCATTTTTATCTTTATAACTTATTCTATATTGAAACATTGGTCGGGCTATTTTAATTTTCCCATTTTTATCATTTACTAAAAATATATTTTCCCAGCGTCTAAATTTCCAACCACTATACCAAATACCATCTTTTAGTTTATTTGTTAAATAATCAGGCATTTTAGGATTAGGCTTTATTTTACTTTTTAAAGCTTTTTTTAAAAACTTTTCTAAGTAAATGTCCTCTTGCACTGTTAATCTTTTCCATTGATTATAATCTTTTGTATCATCTCTTAAAACATTAAGTTCATAACTACTACTACTCCATGAACTATGACAGGTATTGCAAGATATTTTTTCATGATAATTTTTATGGTTGCTTTTTGATATCTTTTGATGACAAGATTTACAATCAACCTTATCTTCCCAACTCTTATTACCTTTTTTATTATGACAATCTACACAACTCAAACCTTTTTGAAAATGAATATCTGAAGAAAGATGATGAAAATCTATTCCATACTGTTTATTTGGATAGTAACCATCTTTACTAATTGGGCTCCTATATGCTTTATCATAATCATGAGGAAATAGTCCTAAATAATCTGTACCTACAAATTCATTGTTATGGCACTTTAAACATTTTTTTTGTGTAGGTTTTGCTTTTTTAAAATCATATTTATCTATATGCCTACTATGACAAGATAAACAAAGATTATTTGTCTTATTAATTGTTTTAGAATTCAGATGACACTTTAAACATTTTCTTCTTAAAAAATCATCTACTAAATTAGATGGTTTTTCTATTTTAACTCTAGGTTCTGGCAGAGTTTGTAAAGTAACATTACTATCTTTTATTCCCCAAGTTTGACGTGTGATATTTATACTATTTTTTAATGTAAAATGATTTGAATTTTCACATTGTTTCATCTTTTTTGGATGACAAACTAAACATTCATTAGAATATAATACCAAAGGTAATAAAAATAAAATTAATAATCTCACTTTAATATATCCTTTGCACATTTTGTTTTTTTATCATAAAATAACTCTTTTGAAACTTTAAAATCTGTATATATTTTATCATCCCATTTATTATGGCAGATGATACACTTATATACCTCAACTATTTTAGAAACCTCTTTTTTATTGAAACCTCTAGCTTTATCTCTACTAAAACTTTGAAATTGTTTACCGTCTTTAGAGATAAGTGAATCTATAGGATAGCTTATAGGCAAGCCACTTTGCACAGAGTTAAAATATGGTTGGAAGGTTATATTGTTATCTTTTATATCTAATATTCCAGCTCCAAGCCCTAAAGTTTGTGGATTAAAATGGCAATCTACACACCCCCTACTCTGCTTTTGAGTAGTATGTGGATCCCATGCACCATATGCAAAAGAGTGAAATCCCTCGTTTGTAATATTTTTATCATATATAGAGGTTATCACTTGACACCCTGGTGCTGTTGGCATTATTTTTTCATTGTATCCTATAGCAAGAGCTGGGGATTCGTATCGTAGATAACTTCTAAGCTCCATCCATTTACCTTTAGTTTTTTTATGCTTTATCCAATCATATTGTTTTCCATTCTTAAAATATACCTCATGACAACCATAACAACTTGGTATCCAACTACTATGGCAAGCAGTACAATCAAGTCTTTCATGATTTTTTGAACTATGATAAGGGGCATCACTCATTTTTGATATATCAAACTCTTTTCCATCTCTTTTTCTATAAAAAGTGATATTATCATCCTCTTTTTGTAACTGATAAAGTGGCGAGTTTTTTCTTTTAGTAACAGCAATCTCCTTAGGATATGGCATATTTCCATTTAATCCTATAAGCATCCCTGCAAGTCCAAACTTACTAGTATTTTCAAACTTAGCATCATGACAATCTACACAAGATATATCAACACTATCTTCCATATGTTTATGCTGCTTTCCATCTCCCATAACACCTTTTTCAGTATGGCAATCTATACAATCAAGCTTTGCACTAGTATGATGTATATCCGCAGGTAATTCATAATAATATCTTCCTCTGTCAATACTATGAGTCAATTTACCATTTTTATATGGTGTTCCATATCCTTCACTTTCAAACTTTCCAAAATAAGAAAGTCCAATTCTATTTGAACGATTATGGCATTTTAAACAATTTTTTGATGGTATTTTGGTTGTTAAATTTTTGTGAATTTTATCTATACCTTTTACACCTTCTACTCTATGACAAGTAACACATCCACCACCTCGTGGTGTATGATAGTTTGGATTAAATATTGTTTCATCTTGATCAATATGACAAGCCGCACAAAGTTTACTAAAATGATTTTCTGCTAATGTTTGCTTTGATGAGGGTTTATTTTTTAGATAATTTATACCTAAAGTTTGTTCTATAGTTTTGGTCTCTTTAAATTGATACTTTAGTACATCTAATACACCATGCATATTATTCATAATTGAGTTATCAATTCTATGAACTATATCTTTATGGCACTTTATACAACCATCATCTTTAGAAGATCCAAAAACATTTATTATGGTTATAAATAAAAGAATTAATAATTTCATTGTGTATTATACTTTATAGTAGTTTGAACTTTGATTATTATATATAATATAAGTAAAAATTATGCTAGTTTAATCTATATTTAAATAATAGTTGTTATAATTATGACCAATAGTCAATTTAAATATTAGGAAAATAGATGAAAGAAAATAATAATTATTGGAATCCAATAATTGCTGGTTTTATTTTAGGAACTGCACTGTTTATAAGTTTTATGGTTGCAGGTCAAGGGATGGGTGCTAGTGGAGCATTTGCTAGAATAACAGCACAATTAGCATTTTTAGGAAACTGGGATATTTTATCAAGTGATTATATATCAGGATATATTAAACATGGAAATGCTTTAGCAAACTGGACTGTAGTAGAAGTAGCTGGTCTTTTTATAGGTGGTTATATAAGTGCTGCATTTGCTGGTCGAATTAAACAAAGTGTTGATAGAGGTGAAGATTATCCTATAGCCAAAAGATTATTTTGGGCATTTGTAGGTGGTATGATAATAGCAGCAGCTACAAGACTTGGTCGTGGTTGTACAAGTGGTCAAGTTCTAGATGGTGCATCAACTTTTAGTGTAGGTGCTTGGATCTTTATGTTAGCTGCTTTTGGTTCTGGGTTTTTATTCGCACCATTATTTAAAAAGCAATGGAAAGGTGTAAAATAGATGGAAACTTTAAATACTATGTATCCTTTATTTACAACTGGAGGTATCTCTAGTAATGAAAACTTACTATATGGTTTACTTATAGGTATCATGTTTGGTTTTATTCTTGAGAGAGCTGGATTTGGTCGTTCTACTCATATTGCCCCTGTTTTTTTCTTTAGAAACTTAAGAGTATCTCAAATGATGGTATCTTCAATTTTAACAGCTTCTACATGGATCATAATAGCAGTATATAATGGTTGGTTAGATTTCAATCAAGTATTTATACCTACTACATATCTTTGGCCATATATGCTAGGTGGAGCACTATTTGGACTAGGTATGATTATGTCAGGATGGTGTCCAGGAACTGCTATAGTTGGTGTAGCAACTGGTAAGCTAGATGCTGGAGTATTTTTAATCGGTCTTATGGTTGGTATGTATTTTTATTTTGATTATTTTGACAAAATTGTTGATTTTGCAAATAGTGGAAATATGGGGAAATATACAATTCATGAAGCATTAGGGGTAAGTATATATACTTCGTTTTTAATAACAGTAGCAATCGGAGTAGGACTTATGATATTTATGAGAACAATGAAATCAATTAGAGATAAAAAAGGGGAAGATATATAATGAAAGCAATATCAGGAATAGTAGGAATAGTTTTATTAATAGCATCTATGGTAGTAGTTATTCTATCTACAAGTGATGAAACATATTTAGAAAAAAAAGAGGCTATGGTAGTTAAATATGTAGAACATTCTACTGCTGCACTTGAAGAGGAAGAGATTAAAGATGCTATAAAATATGCAAAACTTGCAATAGCAGTTGATCCTAAAAATAAAAAAGGTTTCAAAGCATACGAAGCTGCAATAGAGCTAAAGTATAAACCATCAGAAACTGAAAATAGTGAAGAGGAAACACCTACAAGAGCTATGCCTGTAGAGGAAGAGGAAGAAGAGGAAGATATGGGTTGTTAATCAACCCATATAAATATAATATAGGGATAGTTCTAGTAGTGTAATCTAAGATTATATTACTAGGGCTAAGCCCAAAAATTTAAAGGACACAAAATGAACAAACTATCGAAATTGTTTGCAATGATTATGATTGCAATGTTATCAGTAAATGTTATGGCAGCAGATAAGCCACACAGTAAAAAGAAGCAAACACCTCAAAACTTATATTTAAAAGCTAGCGAGGTTCCAGCTTTCTTAAAAAATCATAATAAAACATTATTTGTTGATGTAAGAACACCAGCAGAGGTTGAATATGTAGGGTATTCTTATTTAATGGATAACAATATTCCAGTACACTTTGTTAACTTTAAAAAATGGAATAAAAAGAAAAAAAGATATTCTGATACTCCAAAAAATAAACACTTTGTAGCTGATATTAAAAAAGCTCTTAAAGCTAAAGGTTTATCAAAATCAGATAATATCGTTTTAATGTGTAGAAGTGGTAGTAGAAGTGCTTATGCAGCTAAAAAATTATTTAAAAAAGGGTATAAAAATGTTTATACTGTTGTAGATGGTTTTGAAGGTGGTAAAGATAAAAAATATAAACAAAGATCTGTAAGTGGTTGGAAACTAACTGCTCCAAAAAATACTTGGGGATATAAATTAGTTAAAGAAAAAATGTATTTCTAAGAACTATTTATTTTTTTAAAAAAGGTATTATTCGTTTTGAATAATACCTTTTTTTTATTCTTTTATCCAATCTTCTTGATTATGCATCACACCTACTAAAGCTGGCTTTACATTTTTTATATTTTTATTTACGCATGTAATATTATTTGGAATATATAAAAATAGATAAGGAATATCATCACTAATTTCTTTAAAAATAGTTTTATAAATCTTACTTAATTTATCTTTATCTATAGTTACTTCACCTTTTTCTATTAGATTATCTACTTCTTTATTTTTATAACCAATGAAATTAAATCCACCTTTTTTATCACTATTACTATGCCAAATTGACTTTGCATCAGGCATCAAAGACAATCCCCAACCTAAAATTATAGCATCAAAGTTTCTAGGATGAACTACTGTATTTAAAAAAGCTTGCCACTCCATAACTCTTATTTTCATATCAATTCCTGCAAATGAAAGTTGATATTGTAAAATTTCAGCTGCATTTACTCTTGTAGAGTTATTTGCATTTGTTATCACTTCAAAAGTAAATTTATGATTTTCATCATACCCTAACTCTTTCAATATTTTTTTAGCTTTTTTTATATTCTGAATAGGAGTTTTTATTTCTTTATTAAATGCAAATGTACCTGGTAAAAAAGGACCATTACAAACTTTTGCATGACCAAAGAATAATATATCTGATAGCTCATCTCTATTTATAGCTAAGCTTATAGCCTCTCTTACTCTCTTATCTTTAAACTTATTGCTCTTTAAATTAAAGCCCATATACGTATATCCAAAACTCTCTTTTTCAAAAATATTAAAATTTGTTTTAAATTTCTTATCAAGTTGCCTATCTACTTGAATAGGTGTTAACCCACCTATATCAAGTTGTTTTTGTTTTAGCATATAAAAAGATGTTGTAGGATCAGGTACAAATTTATAATGAATTTTTTCTATCTTTGGTACTTTCCCAAAATAGTTCTTATTTACTGTTAAAATTATATCTTGTGATATCTCTAACTTTTTTAATTTATAAGGACCTGTACCTATTGGATTTTTATTAAATTTACTTGTCATTAAGTTCTTATCATCTTTTAAAATATGATAAGGCAATATCCCTACCATCCATATCTCTAAAGCTTTAAAATATGGCTCTTTATACTTTATCTCAATAGTATACTTATCTAAAATCTTTACAGATTTTACTTTTGTAAAACTTGTAGTTGTAGGTGTGTAAATCTTAGGATTATTTATCATATCATATGTAGATAATATATCTTTAGCAGTCAAGTTTACACCATCATGCCACTTAACATTTTGTTTTAAATCTACTATTAATGTTGTATTATCTATAAATTTATATGACTTTGCTAAATCCACAACAACTTTTCCATCTTTATCATATTTAAAAAGTCCATTAAATATCCATTGGGATATCTCACTACTTGCACTATCTGTTGATAATATTGGATTTATTCTACTAGGGTTAGAAGAGATAGATAAGTTTAAACTAGAAGCATAAAAAATGCTTACGGTAATAAGTATAATTGATAAAATTTTCATAATCAATTGTACATTATAAAAATAAAAAATCTAATAAATATCATAGTTCTTAAGCAATCTAATTTATAAAATTGGATATACTCCAAACAAGGTACAACAGATAATAGCTTGTAAACTTTTACAAGAGGAAAGTCTGGGCTGCTGTGAAGAAAGGTTCCATCTAACGGATGGCTGTGGTAACACAAGGGATAGTGCAACAGAAAGTAAACTACCTTACTCTTGGTTAGAGATAAGGAAAAGGTGAAACGGTAAGGTAAGAGCTTACCAATGTTTTGAGCAATCATTATAGTTATGTAAACCCAACCAGGCAGCAAGAAAAGAGTGGTAAAATCTTCACGATATATATCTTTTCGCTATAGTGGTTAAGTGATTAATCATCTAGATAAATTATTATCAAATACAAAACTCAGCTTATAGTTGTACCTTTTTAATCACACAGACCCCTTATCTATCGTATCTGTAAGCATTTCAATATAATATGAGGTACACTTAAAAGTACACCTTTGATATTTTATTAGTTAAAACTTCCATATCTTCATTGTATAAATCCATATCAAAGTCATTCATTTCTAAGTAATGTTTCATAGTGCCTTTACCAGCTTCACTGTTATAATATTTCTTCCAATATGTTGCTCTTTCATCTAAACTATTTGGTATAAGTTCAGGGATAAGCTTATATTTCAATCTAGTAAATAATATAGCTAATAGTGGATTATATCTTAGCTCTTTCCACTTAATCCAATCTATATTAATATTAAAATAGTCTAATATTTTTAAAAATATAATTTTAATATCTTGTTGGTTGAGTACTTTAAAACTTTCTAAAAAATAAAAAAAGAGTTTTTTTAAATTTATAAATGTTGGGAGCTACTCAACCAACAAACTCAAAACAGATATTACACACTTACATAGAAAGCATAGATAAAAATGATATAAATTTAGTTCTAATAATACCTGCTCAAATAGTTTAAAAATTAGATACAAAAGCAATATAATATGCAACAGTCCATATAGCACAAATAAAAATTTTCATAGTTTTATAGAGTTAAGTTTAACAAAAGAGAATAAAGTTTATTATAGTGTTTATAAAGATTTAAAAGATAATGCAAATTTACAAGAAGAGATAGATAAGATATTCAAAGATTATATTTTAGAGTATCTTTGAGTAATAAATTTATATAAAATAAGTTATAATAAATTCATAAATAACAAAGGAATTATATCATGACAATGCCTATGAATCTACATCCGCAATATATTACAGACGAAAATGGTAATAAATTATCTGTTGTACTTCCTATAAATGAATTTGAAAATATTATAGATAGTAAAATGATTGATAAAATATGGGAAGAGGAATCTATAAAAAGAGCTGAAGCATATAAAAAAGGTGAATTAGAAACTATATCATCTGATGAGTTTTTTAACTATGAATATTAGATATTTAAAATATGCTAAACTAGAGTTTCATGATTCAATTAA
>CAZLZQ010000002.1:0-45917 GCA_964564065.1 uncultured Arcobacteraceae bacterium
ATTTAATTGTCAAGAGTTTATGTTTAACTAGAGCTTAAATTTGGGAATTCTTTTTGTTATGATTTTTAAATCATTTTTCACGATTCTTTCACATACTTTATTGTATAATTATTACTTAATAAATATATGCAAGGATTACTATTGTTACATCAACAACTATTACAACAACAATTAGCACAAGAATCAAATAAATCATCATTTAATGAGATGCCACAAAATATTATCTCAACATTAGATAATATGGCATATGAAATTGCACAAAAAGAAGATTTAGATTCTTTTGATGTTAAACAAAAACTTGTAACAAATATTAATAAGCTTGTAGATAAAGATGTTGAATATTTAGTAAATCAAATGTCAATACTAATAGATAAGTCTGTACATGAAGAAGAATCTATTACAGATAAGAATGTTGAAAAAGATTTTATTTCATTTTTAATAAGACTATATTACTAGGTAAATTATGATTATCAATTCATCAAAAGTAAAAACTGAAGCTTTATTATTATTTTGTAGAGATCTTATAGTTTCATATAAATCTAATCAAAATGATATATACAAGGTGGATATTAATACTTTGGAATTTATTGATAAAAGAGTAGAAGAACTTTTGAAAGCTATTAATCTAGTTGTACAACCTATTGATTACTATATACGAAATACTAAGGTATCAAGAATATCAATTATATTAGATAGATACAATTTTATTACAAAAAATATATCTAACCATTTCAACCAAGGTGATCAATTTAATCCTGCTATGCTATGTTTTGCATTATTATGTACATGGTTTGCAGAATTAAATATAAATAGTAAAGAAAAAGAATTTATATACTTTTCAATATATCCCTATGGTGAGATATATGATAAACTTTTATTAAATACTACTAATATCAATTATAAAAAACTCAATATCAATATGCTAAATATTGCAGAAAATGTTATAAATAAACTTTTTATTTATAGGTCAAAATAGTTATGTTACAAAATGATTTTATAGATTTTAGAGATCCATTAACAGGTTTTCTTACTATATTTACTTTTATCTTTATTGCATCTTTCTTAACTTATTCTTTTGGTATATATAAAGAGAGAAAGCTTAGAAAAGAGTATCGTAAACTTTTAAAAAGATTTGAATTAGGAACACTAAAAGAGGAAGATTATATTCACCTTTATTCAACTTATAATCTTCCATTTGATTCCATAATTTTACTTGCATCAACTTTTCTACATAAAGGGCAATACAATAAAGCTATATCTGTATATTTAGTTTTACTAGAACATGTTGAAGAGAAAGTAAAAAAAGAGGAACTTCTTGAACTTTTAGGAAATGCATATTTTAAAAGTGGTTTATTACAAAGAAGTAAAGAGATATATCTTAAAATATTAAAATTTTCACCAAGAAATACAGTAGCATTAAAACATCTTTTACTTGTTTTCCAGAATTTAAAAGATTTTAAAAAAGCAGAAGAGGTACTTGATTCTTTAGAAGAGCTAGATGAAGATATAATAAAAGAGAGAATATATATAAAAATATTACATACCATCAATGATCCACTTTTAAGTTTTGAAACAAAATCTATTCAATTATATAATAACTTTATAATAAATAAAAAGCTAGAAAGAGTTGTAGCAGACTTTCTAATAACATTTAATAAAAATCTTTTTTGGCAAAATATTGAAGAGTTTAATATATCGAAAATTATTGATCTTCTTTGGTATCTAGATTTTGAAGATATCGATTTTGACAAAGTAAGTAAAAATAAAGCTTTACAAGAGATATTTACGGCAAAGGGATATATAAAAGATGTAGATCATAGTGAACTATTTGAACTTGATGTTTTAATTGCTATTAAAAATTCACCATCGAATGTAAAAGCAGATTTAAATTTTCAATTTATATGCTCATCATGTAAAAAAACTCATCCAATATATGATTCTAGATGTCCACATTGTCATAATATTTTAACATTTATAGTGGAATTAAAATTAACAAAAGCAATATCAAACATGAAAAGTTTTGTATAAAAGGATTAAAATGCTAAAACAAATATCTATATATAGTGATGGTTCAAGCCTTGGTAATCCTGGTCCTGGAGGATGGGGAACAATTCTAGAATTTAATGGTCACACAAAAGAGTTAAGTGGTGGAGAATTAGACACTACAAATAATAAAATGGAACTAAAAGGTGCAATTGAAGGATTAAAAGCATTGAAAGAACCATGTGAAGTAAAATTAATAAGTGATTCTAAATATGTTGTTCAAGGGATTAATGAATGGCTAAAGAATTGGGTAAAGAACAATTGGAAAACAGCATCTAAAAAACCTGTAAAAAATGTAGAACTTTGGAAAGAATATCTTGCAGTTTCTAAACAACACAAAATAAAAGCAATTTGGGTAAAAGGGCATGCAGGACATAAACAAAATGAAAGATGTGATATACTTGCAAGGAATGAAGCAGAAAAACTAAGGTAAGTATATGAATATAACTCAAAATAATAATGTTTTAAAAAATAATAACATTGCAGGATTTGTATTAAAACCTAACTCAATTGAGATTAAAGATATATATTTAGATATAAAAAAATTATTTGAGAATTCTGGAATAAAAGTTTTATTAGAATCAAGTAGTGCTCAAACTTTAAATCTAAATGATGGTATACCATTTGATATACTATGTCAAAAAAGTGATTTTTTAGTAACACTAGGTGGAGATGGAACATTAATATCTGTTGCAAGAAGAGGATTTAAATATCAAAAAGCAGTTCTAGGGATAAACCTGGGAACATTAGGATTTTTAACGGATATAATGCCAGATGAAATTGAATCATTTTTAAAAAAGTTTAAATCTAATGAATATAGAATAGATCAAAGAATGATGATAAAAGCAATTATCAACAATAAAGAGATAGTATCTTTTAATGATGTTGTTATTAGTAGAAATACTGTAGCAGGAATGATCAGAATAGATGCAAAAATAGACGGTAAACAATTTAATAGTTACAATGGAGATGGATTAATAATATCCACTCCAACAGGATCAACCGCATATAATCTTTCTTGTAATGGTCCAGTTGTTTATCCTCTTACAGATGCTTTTATTGTTACCCCTATTTCAGCACACTCTTTAACTCAAAGACCACTTGTACTACCTGTTGATTTTGAGATAAATTTTGTGAATACAAATAACGAATCAGCAGTTATTATCATAGATGGGCATGATACATATGAGCTAAAACCAAATGATACAGTAACAATAAAAGTAGCATCATTAAAAGCACAATTAATTCATAGATATGAACGAAATTATTTTGATGTATTAAATAAAAAATTACATTGGGGAAAAGGATATTTAAATTGATTAGTAGATTTTATTTAGAAGATTATTTATCATTCAAACAAATTGACGTTGAATTTAAAAAGGGTTTAGTAGTATTCACAGGACCAAGTGGTGCAGGTAAATCAGTTTTAATGAACTCTATATTATCACTTTTTGCAACAACTGAGGCTAAAGCAAAAATTAGTGAAGTGATTTTAGAAGATTTATCTATAACAAATGAAAATTATTCTATAGATAAAGCTGATGATATAATTATAAAGCAAACTACTACTTCTAAAACTAGATATTTATTAAACAATCAAGCAATTTCTAAAAAAAATTTAAAAGAGTTCACATCATCATTTTCTTCATATCTTCATCTAAAAGATATAAGTGATTTTCAAAGTTCAAAGATCATTGAATTTTTAGATATATTATCTGGACAAAAGAATACTACTTACATAGATTTACTAGCTAAATTTAAAAATGAATACCAAGAACTTTCTATTCTTCAAAAAAAATTAAAAAAAATTTTATCAGATGAAAAAGATATTAATGATCTTATTGAATTTGCAAAATTTGAAATTGAAAAAATATCTTCTATTGATCCAAAAGAGGAAGAATATGAAGAGTTAAAAATTATTAAAAGTAATCTATCTAAAAAAGATAAAATAAAAGAAATACTAGAAGATACTCAACCATTCTTAAATAATACACATAAAATCTCTTCTGCATTAGAGATGTTAGATATAAATAGTGACTTTTTTGACGATGCAATAAATGAAGTAAATAATGCATTTGAAAAATTTTATGATAGTGTAAATTCTTTAGATGATACCGATATAGAAGATGTATTGGACAGAATAGAACAATTATCAGCATTAAATAAAAGATTTGGATCTATTCCTGAAGCACTAAAATATATGGATGAAAAAAAGATTGAACTTGAAAGATATGAAAACATATCATTTGAAAAATCTATCCTTGAAAAAAATATAAATAAGTTAATTAAAAAAATTGAACTACTTGCTGTTGATATTTCAATAATAAGAAAAGAAAATATAAAAATATTTGAAAAGAAAATAAATGAATATTTAAAATATTTATATTTAGAAAATTTAACAATAAATATCGATAAACAATCTATGGATGAAACAGGAATTGATACTATTGAATTTAATCTAAATGGTATAAAACTCGATAAGATAAGTAGTGGAGAATTTAATCGTTTAAGATTAGCACTTTTAACAGCAAGAAGTTTTTATGAGATTGATACTAATGGTATATTATTTTTAGATGAAATTGATGCAAACTTAAGCGGTAAAGAGAGTCAAAGTATTGCTAAAGTACTAGAAGAGTTATCTAAAAGTTACCAAATTTTTGCAATATCTCATCAACCACAACTAAGTGCTACAGCTTCTCAACATTTTATGGTAACAAAAACCAATAATATATCATCCTTAAAATTATTAAATCATAAAGAAAGAATAGATGAAATTGCCAGAATGATAAGTGGTGAAGATATAACAAAAGAGGCTTTAGACTTTTCAAAACAATTATTACAATAAACCACTTAAATCAATTTTAAACTTAAATTAGGTAAAATCGCATTCCTTTAAATTAAACTTATTTAATTTATTGTGAAATACACATGTAACAATTCTTAAAAGAGTTGCAATTTATTTAATAGATTGTGAATGGTTACAGAGGAATAAACTCAAAATTAATCTGCCAAAAATGGCGAAAAGAAGGAACTATTATGGTTACAATGAAAGACTTATTAGAATGTGGTGTACACTTTGGTCACCAAACAAGAAGATGGAATCCAAAAATGAAAAAATTCATTTTCGGTGTTAGAAAAAATATTTATATTATAGATTTACAAAAAACTCTTAGATATTTCAGATATACATATACATTAGTTAGAGATGAAGCTGCTAAAGGTAAATCAATGATTTTTGTTGGTACAAAAAAACAAGCTTCTGAAGCTATCAAAAAAGCTGCATTAGATTGTGGTATGCCATATGTAAATCACAGATGGTTAGGTGGAATGTTAACAAACTACCCTACAATGAAAAAATCAATTAGAAAACTTGAAATCATCAAAAAAATGAGAGAAGAGGGTCAACTTGATCTTATGACTAAAAAAGAAGCATTAATGCTTACTAGAAAAGAAAGAAAACTAGAAGATTATCTTGGTGGAATTAAAGATATGAAAGATCTTCCTGATATGATGTTTGTTATTGATGCAGTAAAAGAAAAAATTGCTATTTTAGAAGCTAGAAGATTAGGTATCAAAGTTTATGCTCCACTTGATACTAACTGTGATCCTGATTTAGTTGACTTCCCAATTCCAGGAAATGATGATGCTATTAGATCAATTCAACTTTTCTGTAACGAAATGGCAGCAGCTATGAACGAAGGTAAAGCAGCATTAGCTGAAGAATCTGGTGAAGAAGTTGAAGTAACTGAAGCAGAAATTGCTGAAGTAACTGAAGAAGCTAAAGAAGAAGCAACTGCTTCAACAGAAGAGGTATAATAATGTCAGCAGCTACTCCAAAACTAATTAAAGAGTTAAGAGAGAAATCTGGTGCTGGTATGCTTGATTGTAAGAAAGCACTAGTAGCTACTGAAGGTAACATGGAAGAAGCTATTAAACATTTAAGAGAAGCTGGTTTATCTAAAGCCGCTAAAAAATCTTCAAATGTAGCAGCAGAAGGTCTAGTTTCAATGTTAGTAAATGATGACTATACAAAGATCACTATGGTTGAGCTAAACTCTCAAACTGATTTTGTTGCTAAAAATGCAGATTTCTTAGCACTTAAAGATGAGATCACTTCACATGTTCAATCTACAGGTGTATCTACAACTGAAGAGTTAAATGCTACAGAAATAAACGGTGAAAACTTTGAGACTTACTTAAATGGTAAAATTGCTATTATTGGTGAAAATATTGTAGCTAGAAAAATGATCACTGTATCTTCTGATACTGGTATTGTAAATGGATATGTACATTTAGGTAAAGTTGGTGTTATTTTATCAGCTACTTGTGCTCCAGAAGCAAGAGAAAAAACTGCAGATATTCTTAAAAAAGTAGCTATGCATGCTGCTTCTATGAAACCATCTGTTATCTCTTATGAAGATTTTTCTCCAGAATTTGTAGAATCTGAAAATAAAGGTATCATTGCTGATATTGAAAAATTAAATATCGAGTTACATAGACTTGGTAAACCAGAAAAAAATATTCCAGAATTTGTTTCAGCTTCTCAATTAACTGAAGAAGCTATCAAAGCTGCTGAAGCTAGAATGACTGAAGAGTTAAAAGCTGAAGGTAAACCAGAAAAAATTATTCCAAATATTTTAAAAGGTAAAATTGCAAGATGGATAGAAGACAACAGTCAACTTGATAAAGCACATGCACTATTATCTCAAAATTATGTTATGGATGATTCTATGACAGTTGAACAAGCTCTTAAAGCTTGTGATGAGTCTATCGAAATAGTTGAATATGTAAGATATGAACTAGGTGATGGAATTGAGAAAAAAGAAGAAGATTTCGCAGCAGAAGTTGCTGCTCAAATGGCTAAATAGTATATATTAAGCCTTTGAATTATGGAAGATAATCAAGATAATAAATTCAATAATTCAAAAATGCCCTTACTTGATGTAAGGGCAATCTCTCATAACTTTGACTATCCGTTATTTCAAGAGATAAATTTATCACTTCAATATGGTGAATCTATTGCTATTATAGGAATAAGTGGAAGTGGAAAGTCTACACTACTTAATATTTTTGCATCGCTATTGATACCAAATAAAGGTGAAGTATACTACAATAATCATAATATTTTTTCACTAAACAAAAAAGAGTTACTAAATATAAGAAGAGATGATTTTGGTATAATTTTTCAAACACATTACCTTTTTAGAGGTTTTAATGCAAATGAGAATCTACAAATATCAGAACTGCTAAGTGAAAATAAAGTTGATACTAAGCTATTAGAAGCATTAAAAATAGACCATGTAATGAAACAAGGAATTGGAGAACTAAGTGGTGGACAACAACAAAGATTATCTTGTGCAAGAGTTTTAACAAAAAAGCCAAAGATAATATTTGCAGATGAACCTACTGGAAATTTAGATACCCAAACAGCCAATGAAGTTATCAATGTTTTGTTTGATTACGTAAAAGAAAACAATGCAGGTATGATTATGGTTACACATGAAGATAATATTGCATTTAGATGTGATAGAGTTTTTAAACTTACAAACCATAGATTGGAACAAATAAAATGAATAAAACATTAATTTTAATATCAAAAACACCTATTGTTGTTCAAATCTTTACTCTTGTATGTAAAAAATTAAATATTAGACTAGAAGTATTAAAAGAAGCACAAATAGATCATAAAGTTGATATCACTGTAGTTGATAAAAATTTAATTGATGATAGATTTAATATTTTAAAAACATACTCTAAACAAATTGGTGCCATCTCAAATAAGGAACTATCATTTGAGATGGCAAACAATTTTTTAATACCTCTACCTTTTTTACCATCTACTTTAGAAAGTATATTAGACGAGCAACTTCAAATCATAAGAAAAAAAGAAAAATCAAAAACTTATATTTCAAATGTACCTGCTAGTGAGATTGATGAAAGCCTTATACAAGTAAACCATCAAAATACTCAAGAGCTAGAACCAGCAATAGATTATTTAGAAAACCTTGCAGAAGATATAGCCCATGATGTAAAAGGTGAAGCAGATGAAAGTATTGTCAGTATCTCTTCTATTGAAAATCAAGGTGGAATTTTAGATACAACAGAATTATCAAAAATTGAAAGTATGTTTAATGAAGATGACAGATTATATGATAATAAAGAGAAGGATTTTATAAAAAATGATAACGATGATGATGGGCAGTGGCATGATTTATCATCTATTATTGATGATGCTATCAATGAAGTAAATGCAACAAGCTCAATCTATGATAAGTTTGATAATAAACCAATAAAGGTTTTATTAAATAACTACAGCCTTACAGAACTAACTCCATTATTAAATCTACTTGATCAAGAGATAATAAATACACTTACTGATGGATATGAAGTTACTGTACAATTAAAACTAGGAAATACAGATGGATAAATATTTAAATAAAGGTGCTATTTTATTAATATCAGGACCTAGTGGATGTGGAAAAAGTTCATTACTTAAAGAAGTATATAAGAAATTTGACAACTATTATTTCTCTATATCTACAACTACTAGACAACCTAGAGAAAATGAAAAAGATGGTGTAGATTATTTTTTTATTGACAAGGAAGAGTTTACTAAAGATATAGATAATAATCTTTTTCTAGAGTGGGCAGAAGTTCATGGAAATTATTATGGAACTTCGTTAAAACCTATAAATAAAGCGTTAGATAAAGGCAAGTTAGTAATATTTGATATTGATGTTCAAGGTTTTGAACAAGTTATTAAAAAACTAAGAGATATTACAACAACCGTATTTATTACAACACCAAGTCTTAAAGAGCTAGAAAAAAGACTTTATGGAAGAGCTACAGATGATGAAGAAACTATCAATAAAAGAATTTTAAATGCTAAAAAGGAGATAGAGTATATAGATCAATATGATTATTTAATAATAAATGATGATTTAGAAATAGCCTCTAATCAACTTACATCTATTGCTACAAGTACTTTAGCAAAATCATCTATTTTTGATATAAAAAGTATAATAAAACAATGGAAATAATAAACTAAATAGTTTATTATTTTATAACTTTTAGTCTAAATTCCATCTCTTCTACTACATTATAGTAATGAATTAAAGCAAAATCTAATTCATCTTTTGATATTAAATTATTTTCAAATTTATTTTGCCAATATGGCATAAGTTTTATTTTATTATATACAACTTCAAAATCTATATCTAAAAATAAAGCTAAAGTTGTATTAGCCCATCCATTTTTTACTGATTGATTGTTTTTTTCTTTTGAAAATAGATTTAATATATTTAAAGTAATTGGTCTAACATGAGTGGGATCACCTAAATATGCATCACTTCTAGGATGAGGAACATTTATATGTATAATTGTATTCTTTGAAGATATTCGATATAACTCTTGCATAATATTTAGAAAAGTATCAGAATCTTTTCCTAAATGCTCTAAAACATGAGATAAAATAATCTCATCAACACTATTTTTTTTCCATGGCCATGGAAAAACTTCAAGATCTACTTTTTTTTCAGGACTACCATATTTATCAACGTTTACAAATCCATCTAGAATTTTACTACCACAGCCAAGATTTAGCTTAAGCTTTTTCTTCTTTTTATCTTTTTTCTTTTTCATATTAGTTTAAATCATTATAACAAATTGGTTTTCCGAAATGGTAACCTTGCATATAATTAATACCCAAATGATTTACTTTTTCATATATCTCAGGGCTAGAAACAAACTCTGCTACTGTTTTTATATTTAACTTATGACAAAATTCAGAGATAGTTTCTACTATTAGTGCTTGTTTTGGAAGATGATCAATCTCTTTTATTAAAGAACCATCAATTTTAACAAAGTCAATATTTAAAGCTTCTAGCATATTGAAGTTTGAGTATCCAGCACCAAAATCATCAACACCTACATCACATCCATAACTACGAACTTCATCAATAAATCTACGAACCAAGTCAAAATCTTTAATCTCTTCACTCTCTAAAATCTCAAAATCAAGTAACTTTGCCTCTTCAGGATTAGAAATAAGAGTAAGGATAATAAAATCATAAGTCTCTTTATTTGTAATATCATCAAAAGATACATTTACTGCTACTTTTATTTTCTTTATTTTAATTGTTTGAATTACACTTGTTAACATAACTCTAATAATCGTTGGAAAAAGTTTTGCTTTTCGTGCAATTGGTAAAAATTTATATGGAGCTATCTCTGTTCCATCTTTTTCTATATATCTTATTAATGATTCATATTTATAAATTTCTTGAGTTTTTGCATCAACAATTGGTTGAAAATATGGTTGAAAGCTACCATCTACAATTCCATCTTTTAACTTTTTAATCCATTTAATGTTCTCTTCAAAGTCTGCTTTTTGATTAAAATTTGCTTTATCATAAATCATAAGCTGTACATATTTTTTTCTTGCTCGTTGAAGTACTCTTTGCGCATATTCAAAGGCATGTTGGTCTTCTGCTTGAGCCATACCTATAGTAATATTAAGATCAACAATACTGTCTGATAAAACAATACCATGAGTATCCATATGGCTTAAAAAGTTTTCAACAGATTGTCTAAAACTATCTTGCTTTTTTTCTTCATCTTTACATAAAACTACAAATTTGTCTGAACCAACTCTATAAATTTTATACTCGTCACTTTTAAAATATTCTTTAATTTTTTTTGAAAATAGTTCTAATATCTCATCACCATTTTTTTCACCATAAAGATCATTTAATACTGAAAATTCATCTATATCTATAAGGGCGATCATTGATTGATTTAAAGATTTCATATCTTTTACTAAAGCATTTCTATTGGGTAGGAGAGTAAGTTGATCTACATAAAGATCTCTTAGCTCATGATACAATAAAGACTTAGCCATTGTATCAAGAAGTTTTTTGATGTTAATTGGCTTTAGAACATACTTATCTACACCTAAGTCAATTGCTTCTAAAAGGTATTCTGAATTTGAAAATGCAGTTGCTACAATAATAGGCATATTTGCATTTAGAGCTTTTATCTCTTTTGACATCTCAAGTCCACTCATATTTGGCATATTTACGTCTGTTATAACTAAGTCTATCTCATCTTGATTTGCTTTAAAGGATTCTAAACCTTCCGCACCATCAACACAAATAAATTGTTTTTTTGTAAATGATTTTAAAATACCGCCAGTAACATCCCTTAAGCTATTTTCATCTTCACAATATAAAACTGTAATATCTTTTAATCTTGATACATCTGCATTCATATTTAATCTTCTTTTATAATAGTTTATTGGATATAATAACACAACTTAGGTAAAAGAGAATAAGAAACTGTGAATAATAATAAAAATATTTTAATTTTGAATACAGGTGGTACATTTAATAAAGTTTATAATGAACTTAATGGAAAATTGATCGTACCAAAAGACAATAGTGCTATAGATAAAATCATAAAATCAATAAAAATAGAAACAATAACTGTAAAAGGGTTAATATATAAAGATAGTCTAGATATAGATAAGCAAGATAGAAAAGAGCTTGTATCGTGTATAAATAGTTTAGATTATAAAAAAATAATTATTATTCATGGAACTGACACTATGGGTAAAACAGCTTCATATTTAAATAAATATATCAAAAATAAACAAATTGTACTAACAGGAGCTATGATACCTTTTAGTATAGATTCTATTGAAGCTACTGCAAATCTTATGAGTGCTTATGGATTTATTTTAAATTGCTCAAAAGATGATACATATATATCTATGCATGGATTAGTAAAAAAATTTAATAAAATTAAAAAAAATAGAGAAATTGGAGTTTTTCAATGAGTATAGTTAAGTGTAGCCATTGTCACTTAGAGTTTGATGAAGGTGTAATGATAACAGAACCAAATAATCTATTTTTTTGCTGTAATGGTTGTCAAGGTGTTTATCATCTTCTAAAAGATGATGGACTTGATAGTTTTTATGATAAAATGGGTAAAAATACTATTGCTCCACCTACGGCTGTTGGACAAGATAGTTCAAATTTTGATATGGAAAGTTTTTCAAAAAGATATATAAAGACCACTAATGAGGGTTTTTCTAAAGTTGACTTAATCATGGAAGGTATCCATTGTGCTGCTTGTATTTGGCTGAATGAAAAAGTACTAGATGAAACAGAAGGTATACTAGAAGTTAGTATTAATTTTACAAACAATAAAGCAAAAATAATATGGGATAACGATACCATAAAATTATCACAAATCATTGATAAAATTAGAAGTATAGGGTACAACGCTTATCCATATGATCGAACTCAAAGTGATATAAAAGCTACTGCAAATAAAAAAGATTATTTTATGAGAATGAGTATAGCTATTTTTGCATCTATGAATATTATGATGATAGGTGTAGCTAAATATACAGGTTTTTTTATGGGTATGGATCCTGAAATGCTTCGTATTGTACATATGGCAGAATTTATATTTTCTACTCCTGTTTTATTTTATAGTGGTTGGATATTTTTTAGAGGTGCTTACTATGGTCTAAAAAATAGAATAATCAATATGGATTTTTTAGTTAGTGCTGGTGCTACTTTAACTTATATTTATTCACTTTATGTACTATTTGGGGGAGCTGGTCATAGTTATTTTGATAGTGTTGCTATGATAATAACATTTGTTCTAGTAGGAAAATACCTTGAAGTTATTGGCAAAAAAGGTGCTGTTGACACAATGGATAAAATAAAATCTCAAATACCTCTAGAGGCTACTATTATTGTAGATGGTGGCAAAAAAACAGTAGCTCTTGATGAGATACAAGTAGATGATATCATAGAGGTAAAAAATGGAGAAAAAGCTTCTGTTGATGGTATAGTTATATCAGGTGATTCTTCATTTGATGAGAGTAGCATAAGTGGTGAATCGTTACCTGTAACAAAAAAGATTGGTGATAAAATTTATAGTGGAACTATAAATACAAATGCAGTGATTAGATATAAAGCAGTAAAAGATTATGCAAACTCTACACTTAATAATATTGTAGAACTTTTAGAAGATTCTTTAAATTCTAAACCAAAAATTGAAGACACCACAAATGAACTATCAAAATATTTTTCAATAGCTATTTTATCTATAGCTTTAGGTACTTTTATGGGATGGTATTTTTACAATGGAGATTTTGAAAACGCTCTTATTATTGCAATATCTGTTATAGTTATTGCCTGCCCTTGTGCCTTAGCATTAGCAACACCAATTGCAAGCTTGATAGGGGTTAGTTGGTTAGCAAGAGAAGGTATATTATTTAAAGAAGCAAAATTTATTGAAACTTTTTCAAATACATCTACAATTGTTTTAGATAAGACAGGAACTATTACAACTGGTAACCTAAGTGTAATATCTAATGATAACAATATTTTAAATAAAGAAAATATAAATTTACTTTATTCATTGGCAGATAGCTCAACCCACCCAGTAAGTATTGCAGTAAAAAAATATCTTATTGGAAAATATAAAGATATAGAAAGTATAGAACTAGAAAATATTGAACAACTTCCATCTTCAGGTATAAAAGCTAAATATAAAAACTTAACACTTTTTGGTGGAAGAATAGATGACAATACAGAACATAAATCTACCATTTATCAATTTAGTATAGATGGCAAAATCATAACAACTTTTGAGTTAGAAGATACAATAAGAGATGATGCAAAACAAACTATATCATACCTCCAAAATGAAGGTATAGAGGTGATTATGTGTAGTGGAGATAATCAGCATATTGTATCAAAAGTTGCTAGCGAAGTTGGTATAAAAGAATTTAAATCAAAAATGTCACCAATAGATAAAGCAAATTTTATCAATCAACTTCAAAAAGATAAAAAAATAGTAGTGATGGCAGGTGATGGTATAAATGATTCTTTAGCATTAAGCAGAGCTGATATATCAATAGCTATGGGAAATGGTGCTGATATAGCAATTGCAGTAAGTGATATAGTTATCTTAAATGATAAACTAGATGGTATCAAAAAAAGTATCTATATATCAAAAAGAACATTTAGATTTATCAAGCAAAACCTAGCTATATCATTGGTATATAATACTATTACGATACCAATTGCAATGGCAGGATATGTTATACCTCTTGTTGCTGCATTATCTATGAGTATAAGCTCATTATTAGTTGTAGGAAATAGTACAAGAATAAAAAATAATAAATTAGGAAAATAGTATGAATGGAATATTATGGATGGAGTTAGTTGTAGGTATTATTGTTAGTTTTTCCCTATTAGCTATATTTATTTGGGGTGCTAGACAAGGTCAATTTGATGATGGTAAAAAGATGATGAATGGTTTATTAAATGATAGTGTTGATGACTTGCAAGATGCAATCAAAAAAGATGAAAAAGTAAAAATGATGAAAGCTAAAAAAGCCAAAGAGATGGAAAGTAAAAAAATAGATTAAAAAAAAAGCCAACCATTTAAAATGGCTAGCTTTTTTAAATAAAGTTAGTTAAAAAAACTAATTATTTACCAAGACCTGTACCTTTTAAATCAGCATCACTATATTTAGCAACTTGACCTTTCATAATACCTTTCATTGGTCCACCATATGTACCAGCTTTGTATCCTACAAGTGCAGCAGAAACTTCAGCTTTAGTCATATCACTAACAACTTTAGATTTACCTAAAGCATGTTTTTCAAAGTTTGCACCATGACAACCTTTACAAGCTCCTAAATTAACTGCAGCAAATGCAGCAACACTTAATACTAATGTTCCTAATACGATTTTTTTCATATTGAATCTCCTAAATTTAAATTGAGTAAATGATACTAGTAAAATACTTTGAGTTATCTTAGAGTAATTAGGATAAAATACCATTTATGAAAGAAAATAATATATTAGAAATAAAAAATTTAACTTTTGGTTATAGTAGAGATCATCTCATTTATGAGAACTTTAATCTTACTTTACAAAAAGGTGAAATAAAGTCAATTGTTGGGGCAAGTGGAAGTGGAAAATCTACACTATTTGAATTAATCTCAAAAAATATAAAACCACTTAATGGAAGAATTAAAACAAAAAAAATAGCATCTATATACCAAGATCCTTATAGCTCATTTCATCCAACATATTGTATACAAGAACAAATAGACGATGTCGTAAAATCATATACTCAAAAAGAATTTGATAGTTTACTAAAGACCCTAAACTTAGAAAAAGAACTACTCAAAAAAAAGCCACATCACTTAAGTGGTGGACAACTACAAAGATGTAGTATATTAAGAGCTGTATTGATGAAGCCAGATCTACTTTTAGCCGATGAGCCTACAAGTGCTTTGGATAATATAACAGCACTAGAAACTATGCAGATGTTAGTTAAGTTTTTAGATAGATTTGGTATTCTTCTAATTACGCATGATAGTAGCTTAGCTTTATGGTGTAGTGATAAAATAATAAATATTGATAAAGGTGATAATATATGAAAGCGTTAGTATTACTAAACATGGGAGCTGCTAGAAGTAAAGATGAGCTAGAGGTGTTTTTAAGAAATATGTTCAATGATAAAAATATCTTAACAATAAAAAATGACACTATACGCTCAATGATTGCATCATTTATTGTATACAATAGAGTTGATAAAGCATGGAAAAATTATGAGCAAATAGGTGGTAAGTCACCACTCCATCAATTAACTGATAAATTAGTTGAAAAACTACAAGAGCAACTACCAGATTATTTTGTAACAACAGCTATGAGATACACTTCACCATTTGCCCAAACAGCAGTTGCAAGGATAAAAGAGAAAAATATCACAGATGTTACTTTATTACCACTTTATCCTCAATATTCAACAACAACAACAAAATCAAGTGTAGAAGACTTTTTAGAAAAAGCAAATAATCAATTCAATATCACCACTATAGAACCTTTTTTTCAAGATGAAACTTACAATCGTGCAATTTGTAATGATATAGTAAAAACTAATGCAAAATATGATGACTTTCATCTTATATTTTCAGCACATGGTTTACCTCAAAAAATAGTAAATAATGGTGATCCCTATCAAAAACAAATTGAAGAACATCTTGATCTTCTTAAAGAAAAACTATCACACTATGCTACAAATTTTAAATCTATAAATTTAGCATATCAATCAAAAGTTGGACCAATGAAATGGCTAACTCCTAGCTTAGATAAAATGCTTGAAAATTTTAAAGATAAAAAGGTGATAATATACCCAATATCATTTATAATTGACAATAGTGAAACTGTATTTGAGCTAGATATAGAGTATAGAGAATTAGCTGAAAAGATAGGTATTAAAGAGTATAAAGTTGTAAAATGTTTAAATAATAATGATCTATTTATTAACTCTATAAAAAGTTTACTTAATTAACCATAGTATATCATTTTTACTTATATCATAATTAAGCTCATTGATGTTATAATTTATAAATTTATTTAATGAAGGATTATTCAATGTTTTTTGGAAATGATAATAAGAAAGATCAAGAGATAGAAGATTTAAAAAAAAGAATTTTAGAATTAGAATCGAAACAAAATGAAGATGATAAAATAATAGATGATATAAATGATGTATTATTAAAAGTAGAAAAAGGGTTATTTGATCTGACTGTTAAACAAAATAGTTCAAATCCAAAATTAAACTCTATAAAAGATAATCTAAACAAAGCATTAAATTCAAATGCCAATCTTGCTCAAAGAACTGTAACAACACTTATTGAATATGGAAAAGCAAATTTTGAACATGATGTAAGTATAGAAGGCTTAAGTGGAAAATTTGGTTCAGTATTATTAGGTGTAAGATCACTTGGAAATAGTATCTCTGAGCTTTTAGCACTTTTAGATATTACTTCAACTAAATTAAATCTTGAGATGATTGAATTAAATTCAGCATCTAACTCTTTAGCATCATCATCAAATACACAAGCTGCGTCATTAGAGGAAACAGCAGCAGCACTTGAAGAGATCACAGGTACGATAATAGGTACAGCACAAAATAGCCATCAGATGGAACAGTTATCAAAAAATGTACAAAATTCTGCTGCTAAAGGTCAAAAACTTGCAAGTGACACTATGAAATCTATGGATAGTATAAATAATGAAGTTAGTGCTATTGAAGAGGCTATTGTAGTAATAGATCAGATCTCATTTCAAACAAATATTTTAAGTTTAAATGCTGCAGTTGAAGCAGCAACTGCAGGTGAAGCTGGAAAAGGTTTTGCTGTAGTTGCACAAGAGGTTAGAAACTTAGCAGGAAGAAGTGCTGAAGCAGCTAGAGAGATAAAAGAGATTGTACATAAAGCAAAAGAGAAAGCTACCTTTGGTAAAGATATCACTACAAATATGATAGATGGCTATGATATTTTAAATGATAATATTGAAAAACAACTTAAAATTATAGAAGATGTATCACTAGCATCTAATGAACAACGAATGGCAATCGAACAGATCAATGATGCAGTAGCAGAACTTGATAAAACAACTCAACAAAATGCTGCTGCCGCTGCTCAAATTAATTCTCAAATTGAACATATACAAGAATTATCTAGTACCTTAGTAGATGTTGTAGGTAATACTACATATTTAAAAATTGCAAAAGAACAAGTATGTGATATAGATATGATGTTTACATTAAACAAACTAAAACTTGATCATATAAACTTTAAAGATACTAACTTCAAAAAGTTAAATGATAAAACTACATTTAAAGTGACAAATCATCATCAATGTGCTCTAGGTAAATGGATGGATGAACAAGAAAATAGTAAAAAGAGTTTTACACAAACATCAAACTGGACACATCTAAAAGAGGTGCATAAAAATGTACATAATAAAGTACAAAATATAATAGATGCAAATAGTCAAGAAAATATTACTAAAGTTTTAAATGATACTGTAGATATTGATAAAGCTATATCTGATGTATTTTTAACAATTCAGCAAGTAAAAAGAGATAACTGTAAAAATTAAGTTTAATGATCGTTCATACTATATTCATTTAGCTTAACTATACTTAACTTATGAAAATTTTAATAGTTGAAGACGATATTAAAATATCAGCTTTTTTAGAAAAAGGGTTGATTGAAGAAAACTATACTGTTGATTGTTGTTTTGATGGTGAAGAGGGACTTTATCTTACATCGACAAATCATTATGATTTAATTATTTTAGACATAATGATACCTAGTATTGATGGCATAACACTATGCACAAATTTAAGAAAAATTGGAAACAATACTCCTATTATTATGCTTACTGCAAAAAGCTCTATTGAAGATACCGTATCAGGTCTAAATAGTGGCGCAAATGACTATATTACCAAACCTTTCTCATTAGATATTTTAATAGCAAGAGTAAAAGTTCAACTAAGAGATAATGACGCTTTAACAAATATTTTACAAATAGCCGACTTGAAACTTGACTGTGATAAAAAACTAGTAACTAGAGATGGTGAGATTATAAAACTTAGCTCAAAAGAGTATATGTTACTTGAATATCTTATGAGAAATAATAATAAAGTTATTACAGAAGATATGATAAATAACTCACTATGGGATATGGATGTTCAAACTGCAAGTAATATTATCAATGTTTATATATACCGTTTAAGAAAAAAGATTGATAAAAATAGTGATATAAAACTACTTCATACGATACGAGGAATGGGATATAAAATAAGTAAAGATCAAAATGTTTAAAAATATAAAAACTAAACTTCTTGTTTGGTATTCAATAACTATTGTAATTGTACTATTTATATTTTCTTATATTATTGTAAATGAATTTACAAAACTTGTAAAACAACAAGAAACCCCTATCGATACATCGATTCAACATTTAGAAAGTCTTTTAATACTATGGATACCAATACTATTAATCATATCTATAGTTATAGGTTATTTTATAATTAAAAATGCACTAATACCAGTAAAAAAAACTATTGATGAAGTAAAAGAGATAGAAGCAAATAAATTAGAAAAAAGATTAACACCTCACACTTCAAATGATGAGATAGATGAACTTGTAACTACATTTAATTTTATGCTTGATAAACTTGATGATTCATTTTCTAAGATTAAACAATTTTCAAATGATGTTTCACATGAACTCAAAACTCCTCTTACAATCATAAGGGGCGAAATTGAGTTAGGACTAAGAAAAGAGCGAACAAATAATGAGTATAAAAATATATTAGAAAGTACTCTAGAGGAAACAAAAAAACTACAAGATCTTATAGATAGTTTATTGTTCCTATCAAAAACTGACAGTAGTGAAATAAAATCAAAATTTATATTAGTCGATATTGATGATATTATAACAGATGTTATAGCATCAAATAAATTAGAAATTAAAGAAAAAAATTTACAATTTATTTTTGAAAAGTTTGAAAATATAAACTGCCTGTGTCACCCACTACTTTTAAAGATTTTGATTGGTAATCTTATCCATAATGCAATAAAATATTCAAATAAAGATTCTAATATTGAGATATATTTAGATAATAATTCTTTTACTATCAAAGATTATGGAATAGGTATAAAAAAAGAGGCTATCAAAAATGTTTTTGATAGATTTTATAGAGTAGATAAAGCTAGAGGAAAATCTGGTTATGGACTAGGTCTTTCTATAGTTAAATCTATTGCTAAACTACATAATTTTAGTATTGATATTACAAGTAAATATAATATATGTACTAAATTTACACTAAATCTTACAAAGGAGATTCATTGAAAAACAATAAACTAATGCTAATATATGGGACAATTTTACTTTCTGCATTTCTATATTTTTACCTATCAATTCCAATTCCAAGTTATAAATAATATTATAATAATTTATAATATTCGTTCATCTTCTATTCATAATTATTGGTTATATTATGTAAAAAATGAATAGATCTAAGGAAATACATGAAAATTAAAAATATTAAAATCACTACAAAAATCATAGTTGCATTAACTTTTATAATACTTAACACACTTATTATATCTCTAACTTCATCTAATGGATTAAATTCAATTGGTGAAGAGATCGAGCAGATTACTAAATATCAAATACCTCTTAGTAAAGTTATCACCGAATTAGAAAAAGATATTTTAGAGGAAGAGATACTTACATATGAACTTATTATTGCATCTAAAGATATACATAGTAATGATTTTTTACAAATGGAGACAAAAATAACTACATTTGAAAGAAAAACATCTCAAAAAATAAATGAGTGTGAATCAGTAGCTTCTAAAGCACTTAATGATATTTCTGAGCAATCAAAAAAAGATCAATACAAATCATTTTTAATAACTTGTAAAAGCTTAGACAGTTTACAAAATAAATTTAAAAAAAGTTTAAAAGAGTTTAAAAATGATTTAGAGAATAATAACATAGAAAATATTGAACACAAAAAAGAATCACTTCATAAAGAGCTTTCAAATATGGATACAAGTATTACAAACTTGGAACATAAAATTGCAAATTTATTAGAAAAGTCAACTATCAATGCAAAAAATGATGAACATAGCACATTAAAAACTATTCAAATAGTTTCAATTTTAGTTTTAATTGTAGGAATTATTATAGGTTCATCTTTAGTTAGAAATATAAAAATAGCACTTAACACTCTACATAAAGGAGTTAAAAACTTATTGACTACAAAGAATGTAAGCTCTAGAGTAGATGTAAATAGTAACGATGAAATTGGTATAATATCAATAGACTTTAATAAATATCTTCAATCTATAGAAGATACTATACATGAAGATGATGAACTTATCTCTGAGGCAAAGATAGTTATGGATAGAGTAGCTCATGGCTGGTATTCTCAAAATATCACAAAATCTACAAATAATAAATCTTTAAATGATTTTAAAGATAATGTAAACGAGATGATACAAGCTACAAAAAACAACTTTAATATTATGAATACTAGACTAGAAGAGTACTCAAGCTATAACTATACAAATAAATTAGAGATGCCAAATATTGAAAAAGGTGGAGTATTTGATCTTTTAGCTACAGATATAAATAAACTAAGAGATGCTATAAATGGTATGTTAGTTGAAAATAAGCAAAATGGGCTAACTCTTGATGCTAGTAGTGATGTATTACTTGAAAATGTTGCAAAGTTAAATAATAACTCAAATGAAGCAGCATCTGCACTAGAGGAAACATCAGCAGCACTAGAAGAGATAACTTCTAATATATCTAACAATACTCAAAATATTATAAAAATGGCTGGATTTGCTACATCTTTAACAGTATCATCAAATGAAGGTAAAGTACTAGCAGAGCAAACTACAGTTGCTATGAATGAAATTGATGAAGAGGTAAATGCTATAAATGATGCAATTTCAGTTATAGATCAAATCTCATTTCAAACAAATATTTTAAGTCTAAATGCTGCAGTTGAAGCAGCAACTGCTGGTGAAGCTGGAAAAGGTTTTGCAGTAGTAGCACAAGAGGTTAGAAATCTTGCATCGAGATCAGCTGAAGCAGCTAATGAGATAAAAGCTATTGTTCAAAATGCTACAGATAAAGCAAATGAGGGAAAAGCTATATCTGATAAAATGATACTAGGATATGGTGAACTAAATCAACATATCAAAAATACTATAGATCTTATGTCAAATGTTGAAAATGCTAGTAAAGAGCAACTTCAAGGGATAGAGCAGATTAATGATGCTGTTAACTCTTTAGATCAACAAACTCAACAAAATGCAATGATTGCATCACAAACACATAATGTAGCAGTTCAAACTGATACAATAGCAAAACTTGTAGTATCAAATGCCGATGAAAAAGAATTTATTGGAAAAGATAAAGTTAAAGCAGAAAAAGTAACTCTATAAAAGATAAAAAGAATTAATTTATAAATTAATTCTTTTTAGTTAAAACTACACCAGATTCAATATGATTAGAATAAGCAAACTGATCAAAAAGAGCAAAATGCTCTATAGTATGAGTTTGAGTCAAAATATCTAAATCTCTTTTTAAAGTCTCTGGATTACAAGATATATAAATAATCTGATCAAACTCTTGAGATAGTTTAGTCGTAGTTTCATCTAATCCTGCACGAGGAGGATCTAAGAAAATAGAACTAAATTTATAAGAATCAAGATCTACATCTTTTAATCTTGTAAATTTTCTCACTTTATTTCTAGCTTCTACAAACTCTTCACTACTCATTCTTATAAACTCTATATTTGATATATTATTTAACTCACAATTTAACTTTGCAGATTTTATAGATGTTTTACTTATTTCAGTAGCTAAAACTTTATCAAACTGTTTAGATAATGGTATAGTAAAGTTACCTCCACCACAATAAAGCTCACAGAGGTCACCACCACAGCTAATATTTGATAAAACCCACTCAATCATCTTTTCATTTACTTTTTGATTTGGTTGTGTAAAACCACCCTCTTTATATTGAAATTTATAAGTCTCATCAAGTATAGTAAGCTTCTCTTCAATAAAATCAACACTTGTGATAATCTTTTGCTTTCTACTTCTACCTATAACTTTAATACCTAAATCTTTTTCTAATTCGAGAGCTAACTCTTTCCAATTATCCTCAAGTTTTCTATGGTAAATTAAAGTTACTAACATATCATCTATTGTAGAACCTAAAAACTCTATAGAAAATAGTTTAAAATTTAAATCCTTCTTCTTCGATAAATAGTCAAGAAGTTTTGGCATAAGTATAGATATACTATTACTAACTATACTACAAGATTCTATAGGTAATATTTTTTTAGATATATCATTCATTGCATAATTTAAAGTAAAACTATCATCTTCATTAAAAGTTTTCCATACTCTAAACTCTGATCTATTTCTAAACTTTCCATCATCACTTTTTATAATATCAATCTTATTATTCCATAATGTTTTAAATCTATCTTTTTCTATCTCTATCTTTTTATTTAATTGTTCATCATAAGTTAAACCACCAAGGTTACAACTTCCACATATGCCAAAATATTCACACTGCATCTTTTATCCTATACTTTAAATTCATTTTTTATACTAAAGCTTAACTTTAACACAATTTCTACCACTATTTTTTGCTTCATATAAAGCATCATCAGCTCGTTGAACTGCCACTTCTAAACAATCACCAATTTTGACTTCTGTTATACCAAAACTAGCTGTAATTTTCAATCCATTATTCATATCATACGATGAGATATTTTCTCTTATCTTATTTGCTAACTTTTCACTATTTTCTAAAGATGCTGTTGGTAAAAGAACAACAAACTCTTCTCCACCCCATCTACTTATCACATCAACATTTCTAAAATGTTTAAGTAAAATATTTGAAGTTTGAAGCAGAACTTTATCTCCTACATTATGTCCATATTTATCATTTACACTTTTAAAAAAATCAATATCAATCATCATAATTGACATATTATTATCTCGTTGTTCCATAGTATGATATTCTGAATTAAATAATTCTGTAAATTTATATCTATTATATAAACCTGTAAGCTGATCTGTTGATGCCATTTTCTCATATCTTTTTGTTTTTTTCTCTAGCAAACTATTTATCTCTGATAATTCAGATGAATACTCTCTCATAAGAACTGACCACTTACTATAAGATAACGATATAAGCTCACGCTGCAAGATCAAACCTGTCAATACATTTTTTGAGTTTGTTACAACAATTCTTTTAAAATGCTTCTCTTTCATAAAATTTATTGCTTCTTTTATGCTTGAATTTTCATCTATTGTTTCAATGGGAGAAGACATATAATTTGAAATAGGAAGTGTTAAATCAAATGAATTTTTAATCAACTCCATAACATCTTTTGTTGTCAAAATTCCAACTGGTAATTCATCTTTTGTGATAACAACACAGTCATATTTATTTTCAGCCATATGCTCTAATACTTCTGCTGCCATAGTTTCTTGTGATGTTTTTTGAATATGTTTATTCATATTCATTAGATCACCAATTCTGTAGTTTTCCATAAGTGTTTCAGGATCAATATGACTAATAATATCAGTATGAGTTAATATCCCATATAAACTTCCATCACTATTAGTTGCACAAATATACTCTAACGAATGTTCAAAAAACTCAATAGTATCAAGTATATTTTCCTCTTTATTTATAGTCGGTATTTTTTCTAATTTAATAGTATTTAATTTTTTACTAAAATCATACTCTTTTAACTTTAACTGTAAAAGATCACCAGCAGTTAAGATATAAAAATTATTTTTATCTACAACTATTACATTTCTATGGTTATGTTTATACATCAACTCTATAGCTTCACTCAAAGTTGAATTAAAATCGACACTAACCACCGTTGTAGTTGCCAACTCTTTTATTATTGGAAATTTCATTTATACCTCATTTGGTTATCATATGCTTTAATTATACTATTTTTTTATATAAGAATTACTTTTAATTTACTTTTTCTCTCTTAGCTTGTCTTTTTTACTTTTTCTCTTACCTTTAACTGGAGCTTTACCCTTAACTTTTATTATTGGATCTCCTATTAATTCAAATCCTTCAATTTGCTCTTTTTCTATATTTAGATTACACCTTTTTTGAATAAGATTAAAGTGTTCTTGATGCTCATGATCTATAAAAGATATTGCAATCCCTTCTTTACCTGCACGACCCGTTCTTCCAATTCTATGAATATAATCATCAGCTCCTCGAGGTAAATCAAAATTTATCACACAAGATATATCATCAATATCAAGTCCCCTACTAGCAATATCAGTAGAAAAAAGTATTTTTATCTTTTCTTTTTTAAACTCATCTAGGGTATAGTTTCTATCCTCTTGATCTAAATCTCCATGAAATGATTCAGCAAGAAATCCATTCTTTCTAAACTTTGTAGCTATATTATCAGTAGCTCTTTTATTTGCCATAAAAACTAAAACTTTATTCCACTTATTTTTTCTAATTAACTCTCGCAATAGTTGGCTTCTATTTTCTTTATTTACTTCTATTGCTCTTTGTGTGATATTTTCTACAGTTTGATTTTCTTCTTTAATGGTAACTTTAATAGCTTTTTTAGTTATTCTAGATGCTATTGAAAGCATTTTAGAAGGATATGTTGCAGAAAACAATAAGTTTTGTCTATTTTTTGGTAATATTTTAAGAATTGCATCTAGCTCTTCACTAAATCCAAGATCAAGCATTTTATCCGCTTCATCAAGTATAAAATATTCAAGATTTGATAAATCAATCTGCTTTTTATTGATAATATCCAAAAGTCTTCCCGAAGTAGCCACTACTATATCACAACCTTTTTGTATAGTTAAAAGTTGTTTACCTATATCTTCACCACCAATTATATTTACAACCTTAGGAGGGTATGGTAAAAATTCACTAAATTGTTTAAATATATTTGCAACTTGAATAGTCAATTCTCGTGTAGGAGTTAAAACTAATACTTTAATTCTTCTTTTTTTCTCTACTTTATTTTCCATCCAGTTATTTAAAATAGGCAATACAAAACTAGCAGTTTTTCCACTACCTGTTTGTGCTTTTGCCATAATATCACTACCATTTAATACCAAAGGTATCACACTATTTTGTATAGGAGTTGGTTTCTTATAATCATTATTTTTCAATGATTTTAAAATATGTTTAGATAAGTTATACTCTTCAAAAGGCATCTTATAATTCCTCTAGTTTTATATCATATTGTTCTATTATCTCATCAAGTTTTGTTTGCTTCTCTTCAAGTAATTCAAACATCTCCTCAATATCTTTTTCTAAAGTGGTTACTATTCTTGATATATCCATAATTTTACTATTATCCCCTGCATTTGAAGCATCTATTAGCTCTTTATGGTGACCTTCTAGCTGATCTTCAAGTTCCATTATTTTATTTTCAAGTTTCTCCACCTCTTTCTTTAAAGGAGATGTTAACTTATTTCTTTCTTGGATTATAGATTTTCTTAATTTTGAATTCTCTTTTTTATTCTTATTTTCCGTAGGAGTTACTTTTACTTTTTTTTCAACTTCATTCTGATGATTAGTATCTTCTTCCCAACCAATCTTTTCTAAAAAGTCATCATAGTTACCATCAAAATAATCTGCCCCATCTTTAGCAAATATAATCAATCTATCACAAACTGCACGAAGTAACGCTTCACTATGTGTTACGATGATACAAGAGCCATTAAAGTTTTTAATTGCATTTGTTAAAGCTTCAATAGAGTCCATATCAAGATGATTTGTTGGCTCATCTAAAAATAAAAGATTTACATCTTTTGCCAATATTTTACCAAGCATCACACGACTTTTTTCACCACCACTTAGAAGTGAAACTTTCTTTTTAGCATTATCATCACTAAACATCATATTTCCACAAATATTTCTAACGGTTGATTCTGCTAATTTACTATTTCCTAAATATACCTCATCCATAACTGTATTTTTAGGATTTAGATGAGAGATATTTGTTTGTCCAAAATGCCCAAATGATGTAGATGTATGAAAATCTACTGTTCCACTTAACTGTTTTAGTTCACCCGCAATTGTATTTAAAAGTGTAGATTTCCCTTTACCATTTTTTCCAATAATTCCTAAAACTTCACCTTTTTTAAGAGTAAAAGATATATCTTTAAAAAGTATATTATCCTCTTTATATCCAAAAGATAACTCTTTTACATCAAGTAAAACTTTTGCAGGTGTATCTTTAAAGTTAAAATCAAAACTTAGATTATTATCAAAACCTAAATCATCCAAAATATCCATTTTTTCCAACTGTTTCACTTTTGACTGTGCTTGTGCAGAGGTAGATGCTCTTGCTTTATTTTTAGCTATAAATTCCTCTAACTCTTTTACCTTTTTATCCTGACTTATTTTCATCTTTGCATGAAGTTCATCATTACTTTTTAATTGTGCATAAAACTTATGAGTATCACCTTTTATAATCTCTAAAGATTTACGAACCAATCCCATAGTATGGGTACAAACACTATCCATGAAATCTCTATCATGAGTGATAAGTATAACTTCCCCGTCAAATGAGCATAAAAATTGTTTCAACCATCTAAGAGATAAAATATCAAGATAATTTGTAGGCTCGTCTAGTAAAAGTAGATTTGGTTCGGTTAATAATAATTTTGCTAAATTTATTCTAATTTGGTATCCACCTGAAAAAGAGTTTGGAGACTTATCTAAATCATCTTGAACAAATCCAAGACCAAAAAGTATCTTTTCAACTTTATAAATACTAAATTTATCATCTTCACTTAGTGCCAATGCTGTTTCTTCCACTAAAGTTGGTTCATTAAACTCTAAATGTTGTTTAAGGGTACCTATTTTATAATTTTTTGGAATAAGAATTTCACCATCATCACAATGCTCTTCATCTAAAATAAGTTTGAATAATGTAGATTTTCCACTACCATTTTTACCAACTAAACCAACTCTATTACCACTATTTAATCTAAAATTTAAATTTGAAAAAAGCTCCTGCTTTGCAAAACTCTTTGATATATTTGAAAGTTGTATCAATATGTATTCCTATCTCTTCATTTATTATTACTATAACAATAGCATATATAATATATAGAACAAATAATATTGACTATGATATAAATAGTTATTTCTAGGATTTTATATATTAAGTTAAGAATATAATTTAAATTAAAATTAATACTAATTCCCAAAAAAAATAGTATAATTCAATATTATTATATTTATAATGAAGGATTATGATGTTTAAAAAAATAATGCCCCTTAATGCAATTATCTCAATTAGAATGCTTGGACTATTTATTGTTCTACCGGTATTATCTGTATATGCTTTAGATATGCCAAATTCAAGTCATACTATGGTTGGAATTATAATAGGTGGTTATGCTATAACTCAAATGATATTTCAAGTACCATTTGGAATGATAAGTGATAAAATAGGTAGAAAAAAAACTATTATATTTGGTCTTATCATTTTTGCATTTGGTTCTTTTATAGCGGGAGCTGCTGATAATATTTATACTCTTTTAATTGGTAGACTTCTTCAAGGTGCAGGAGCTATTGGATCTGTAATAACTGCAACAATTAGTGATATAGTAAAAGAGGAGGAGAGAAGTAAAGCAATGGCAATAATGGGTGCAAGTGTTGGTACCTCTTTTGCACTTTCTATGGTTGCTGGCCCTGCAATAGCATCAAAATTTGGTGTTGATATACTATTTTTCTTTGTATCATTTTTAGCACTATTTTCTATATTTATACTTATAAAATTTGTTCCAGATCCACCAAAGATAAAACATACATATTTAGATGATGATAAATTTAATATGTTTAAAAATAAAAATCTTATGAAAATGAACTTTACAAATATGATAGTAAAGGGACTTATGACATTTGCTTTTATGATTATTCCAATTGTTTTAACTAAAACATATGGCTGGGAGATGAATGAACTTTATAAAATTTATCTTCCTGCAATGATTGTAGGACTTATTACTATGGGACCAGCTGCTATGTTAGCTGAAAAAAAAGGTAAATTTAAATTAATTTTACTTTTAGGAATATTATTTTTAGCCATATCATATTTTGTTATAGGTATCAGCTCTACATACATGATGTTCTCAATTGGTGTAGTTTTATTTTTTGTAGGATTTAATCTTCAAGAACCTATTATGCAATCACTAGCTAGTAAATATGCAAAAATACATCAAAGAGGAACTGTATTAGGTATATTTAATAGTTTTGGTTATTTTGGTACATTTGTAGGTGGTTTTATAGGAGGGATGTTATTGGATATCACAACACTATCAACTATATCATATGGGATTATAGCTATTTGTATAATTTGGGCTATTCTTATTTTCACTTTAGAAAATCCAGCTCTTACAAAATTAGCATATATACATATAAATGATACTGACCACACAAAACATCAAGACTTACATAATATTCATGGGTGCAAGGAATGGTATATAAATGATACTGAAAATTTAGTAGTAGTTAAATATGATGCAAAAGTTATAGATGAAGAAAGTATAAGAAAGATGTTACGTAGATGAAAATAATTATTATTAATATAATATCTTTAATTACATTGCTTCTACTTAGTGGATGTAATGATACAAAAGAAAATAGCACATCAAAGATGGTAAAAGTTAATCTAGATGGGAAAGCACTACTAAAAGCTAAATGCTCAAAATGTCACAATATAGATTTTCCACCTTTAAATTTTGATAACGAAATAGCACCAGCTATGATGACAATATCATTTCATTTTAATGATTGGTTTAAAGCACCAGATAGTTCAACAAAACTTCAAAAACAATTGGATTTTATTTCTGACTATATTATTCATCCTACACTTGAAAAATCTTTTTGTGATAAAACTATGTTAAAAAAATTTGGACTTATGCCTTCTCAAAAAGGAAATGTAACAGAAGATGAAATTAGAGCAATTGGTACTTATGTATTTACTACATATCTACCTAAAGAACTTGCTAAAAAACAAGCGGCAATTTCAAAGTTTAATGCATTACCTAAAGGGGAACAACTTACTATTAAATACCGTTGTAATGGTTGTCATAGAATAAATCAAAAAGTTGTTGGCCCATCATTTAAAGCAATTTCTAAAAAGTATCAAAACAATCCTCAAGAGATTGTAAATAGTATTCAAAATGGTAGTAAAGGAAAATGGAATGGTGCAAGTATGCCACCTATTCATAATATATTAGATAATGATCTTTTAACTATTCAAAAATGGATTATTGGGTTATAAAATATTACTATTTTTCACCTATATATCCTGTTTTGGGCTCAATTGTTATAGTTCTAAAATCATCATTTATATCATAAAGTTTTATCTCACATCTATTTAATATCTCTTTGGGATTGGAACCTAATTGGGAATATATTCGTCCATCATATCCAAAACTTATCTGACCTATAGCATCAGTAGTATTACAACTTACCTCAACTTTTGTTACACCATACTCTTTTGTTAAAAGTATATATTTACTTGTATCATATCTATTTATACAGCTACTTGTACTATATAAATATTTTAAACTCAAAGGGTCTTTTAAAGTTTCACTCTTCTTAAAATGTGCTGTACCACCACTTTCATCACTATAAATTACATAGTATAATCCACCAACACTAGAAGAGCATCTTTGAAATTTTAAAGTCCATAATTTTTTCTTCCATTGCTCATCTTCCACATCATATTTATTATCAATATGAGCTATATATCTAGTATAATTAAGATTTAGAATTATTTTATCAACTGCTAGATTTAGTTTTGAGATTGTACTCTTTGGAATAATTTGTGAGCTAATAATTGCAACTATTACAATAACAAATATTAACTCTAAAAGTGAGAATGATCTTCTAAATATTCTCAACTTTTACCACTATTTAACTTCTCGTTTTAAATAAAACTCTTTTTTAAACTCTTCCCAAGTATCATTTAAAATAGCTGACCTAGCTTCTCTCATAAGATTTAAATAGTAGTGTAGATTATGCATTGAGGCTAATCTAAAATATGACATCTCCCCACTTCTATAAAGATGATTTAAATATGCTCTACTATAATTTTTACAAGTGTAGCATTCACATACTTCATCTATAGGGCTAGGATCCTCTTTGAACTTTGCACCTCTTATATTTATACGACCAAAAGTTGTAAAAAGTGTACCATTTCTAGCATTTCTTGTAGGCATAACACAATCAAACATATCTACACCTCTATGAATATTTTCTATCAAATCTTCAGGAGTCCCTACTCCCATTAAATATCTAGGTTTATCTTCAGGCATAAATTGAGTTGTCCACTCTACTGTATCATACATCTCATTATTAAGCTCACCTACACTCAACCCACCAATAGCAAATCCATCATAGTCAGTTAAAGAACAAAGTTCTTGGGCAGATTTTTTTCTAAATGCCTTATCTGTTCCCCCTTGGATAATAGCAAATATATTTTGATTCACTCCAATACCTTTCTCTTTTTGACTTACATGATATTCTATAGCTTCTTTTGCCCATTGGGTTGTTCTTTCTATACTTAGATTTATTCTTTCTTGAGTATTTGGTAAAGCAACTAAATCATCAAGTATCATCATAATGTCACTGCCAAATTTATATTGAGTATCTAAAACAGATTTAGGTGTAAAATAGTGCATACTGCCATCTATATGTGACTTAAAAGTTATCCCTTTTGGATCAGGTTTTACATTTTTACCATCAAGTTTTTTTAAACTAAATGCCTGAAATCCACCACTATCTGTTAAAAAGTTATTTGGAAATTTTGAAAAACCATGAAGCCCACCCATCTTTTTTATGGTATCTCCACCTGGGCGTAGATAAAGATGGTATGTATTTCCTAAAATAATTTGAGCTCCCAAAGATAACATATCATTATGGTCTAATGCTTTTACTGATGCTTGAGTTCCAACTGGCATAAAAACTGGTGTTTGTACCTCTCCATGAGCCATTTGCAAAGTTGTAGCTCTTGCTTTGCCACTTATTGCATCTATTTTAAATTTCATTATTCCTCTTTTCGTATATCTAGGTAATTTTTTTGATTTTATCATATATTCGTTTAGTTTTAAATATTAATAAAGTATTATTATTTAATTAATTTTTAATTTATTTTGTTAAATAAACATCTAATATTTATTATATTCTTTTTTAGCTATAATCAAATAAATTTATAAGAGGATATTTTAATATGAAACAATTTTTAGTACTACTTTTTTCTGCTATTTTAACAAGTAGCTTAATAGCAAAAGAGGATATAAAACAAGAGGTTCATAAAGAACCAACTAGACTAGAATCATATACAAAACTACAAAAAGTTATTGCTGCAGTTGAACTACTTTATGTAGATGATATAAACCTTAGTAAAATTGTAGATAATTCTATTACTGGTTTACTTCATGAACTAGATGCACATTCTTCAATGCTAAATAAAGAATCATACAAAGAGATGAAAGTAGAAACAAAAGGTGAATTTGGTGGTTTAGGAATTGTAATAAGTACAAAAGATGGAGCACTTACTATTATCTCACCAATTGATGATACTCCCGCTTATGAAGCTGGTGTAAAAGCTGGTGATATTATTTTAAAAATAAATGATGAGTCAACACTTAATATGAGTTTATCTGATGCAGTTGATATTATGAGAGGAAAAGTTGGAACACCTATTGATATAACTATTGTTAGAAAAGGTGAAGTTGAACCTATAAATATTCATATCATAAGAGATATTATAAAAATCCAATCTGTTTATGCAAAACTAATAGATGATGATATTTTATATCTTAGAATCTCATCTTTTATGGATATGAAAGTATCTTCAGAGTTGAAAAAATATATTAAACAATATAAAAATAAAACTAAAGCTATCGTTTTAGATCTTAGAAACAATCCAGGTGGTCAGTTAGGTCAAGCAATTGAAACGGTAGATTTATTTGTTAATAAAGGGATTATAGTTTCACAAAGAGGTAGAGATAAAACTGATAATGAAGAGTTTAAAGCAACATCAAATTCAACAGTTACAGATGTACCTATGGTTGTTTTAGTAAATGAAGGTAGTGCAAGTGCAAGTGAAATTGTAAGTGGTGCATTACAAGATTTAAAACGAGCTGTTATTATTGGTAAAAATACATTTGGTAAAGGTAGTGTACAAAGAATCATACCTATCGTTGATGATGGAAGTGAAGCTATAAAATTAACTATTGCAAAATATTATTTACCAAGTGGAAGAACAATTCAAGCAAAAGGTATTATTCCAGATGTTGATGTATTTGCAGGTAAAGTTGTAGTTCAAAAAGAATCAGCTTTTAATCTAAAAGAATCAAATATGAGAAAGCACTTAGAGGGTGAACTTTCAAAAATAGGTACTGTAGAAAAAGAGGATAGCAACACAACAAAAGAAGATAAAACTATCATAACTCAAGAACAAATATTAAAAGACAATCAACTAAAAGCAGGTGTTGATATACTAAAATCTTTGATTATAATGAATAAATAAAAAGGAAAAAAATGAATATAAATGAGATAATATCACTTGGGCTTTGGCCTGAGTCAAAAAAAACTACAACACAAAAAGGTATTACTGAACTTGAAGAGTTAGGTTATAACTTATTTTACATAGGTAAAAATGCAGACCTTTATACTTGTCCAGGAGATGACCCTAAAGTACTATTAGTAAGAAGTGATAGATGTTCAGTATTTGATATCCCACTTAATCTTGAAATTGATGGAAAAGGTGTTTCTCAAACTGCTATATCTAATGATGGTGCAATATTTGCTAAAGAGTCAGGGATAAGAACTGCAATATTAAGTGAAAATGTAGACGATAGTTTAGCAATAGCACCTAGATGTCAAATTATGGAACTTTGCAAACCTCTAGAAGCAAAAATTGATGGAGAAATTGTACAGTTTGAATTTATATTTAGAAACTATCTTACAGGTTCATTATATGAAGCTTGTCAAAACGGAAATGACCCTTATGGATTAAATTTACCAAATGATTTAAAACAATGGCATAAATTTGAAACTCCAATTTTTACACCTACTACAAAAGGGGTAAAAGATATACCACTAAATTCTAATAAAGTAAGAGAACTATTTCCAGATATTATAAATAGTTTAGAAAAATTATTTAAAGAGTTTACTCAATATGCTTATGAAAATGGTATCATTGTTGTTGATACAAAACTTGAGGTTTTTGTAAGTGCAGATGGTCAGTGGATTTTAGGTGATGAAATATTAACACCAGAGAGTTCAAGATTTATAGATAAAAAAGATTTTGAAAATGGAGACTTTATCTCAATGGATAAACAGATTCTTCGTAATTTTGCAAAAGAAAATAGCTGGAAAGAGAGATCAAAAGATTTAAAAACTGGTGAAAAACTAGAGGTTGAAGTTCCAAACTCTATTAAAGATGTAATTATAGATGGTTATAACACAATATATAATAGATTACATAAATAGAGATTTTATGTCTAAATTGTTGTAAGGCAACTTTAGATATAATCGCATAATAATTAAGATACGAAGGTAAGAAATGAAAGCAATAATCAACATAGGACTTAAAAAAGGTGTTTTAGACTCAGCAGGAAAAGCAGCACATCACACACTTGATACAGTTGGATTTAAAGATGTAGTAAAAGATGTAAGAATTGGGAAACAAATTGTTATGGAATTAAACTGTACTGATGAGATAACTGCTAAAGAGGAAGCTACAAAAATGTGTGAGCAACTTTTAGCAAATACTGTAATTGAAGATTACGAAATTACAATAGTAGCATAATATGAAAGTTACAGTATTACAATTTCCAGGTACTAACTGTGAGTATGATACAAAATATGCTTTTGAAAAACTAGGTGCTGATGTTGAAATCATCTGGCATGAGGAGACTGAACTTCCTCAAGATACTGATCTTGTAGTTGCTCCAGGTGGATTTTCTTATGGTGATTATTTAAGAAGTGGTGCTTTAGCTAAATTTGCACCAATTATGGAAGCAGTAAAACAATATGCTAATAATGGTGGAAAAGTTTTAGGTATTTGTAACGGTTTTCAAATCTTAACAGAAACAGGACTTCTTCCTGGTGCTTTAAAAAGAAATGATAACTTACACTTTATATCAAAACATCATCATCTTAAAGTTGTAAATAATGACAATTCTTTTTTAGAAGAGTTAAATAATGGAGATATTGTAAATATTCCAGTAGCACATCATGATGGAAGTTATTTTATTGATGATGCAGGACTAGAAGAATTAAAACAAAATGGTCAAATATTACTTCAGTATTGTAATGAAGCTGGTGAAAACCAAGTTTTAAATGGTAGCGTAGAACAAATAGCAGGTATCTGTAACAAAGAAAAAAATGTATTTGGTCTTATGCCTCATCCTGAAAGAGCAATGGAGAGTTTACTTGGTTGTGATGATGGAGTAAAAATGCTTCAAGGTTTTTTTAAATAAGCTATAATTTAAGTAGGAAAATATGAAATTTAATTTAAAAATATTCCTACTTATAACTATCTTTATATCATCACTTTTTTCTCAAGATGATATAAAATCAAAAGATATCTATATCGATTATATATCTTATCCAAAAAGAGTTTTTACAAAACAAAAGTTTGATGTTATTTTAAAAGCAACTATCTTAATCAATCAAGATAAATATGATAAAATAATAACAACATTTGAGGGTGAAGAAAATATAGATATACCAGAGAGTACACCAGTCTGGGTAAATACAAAAGAGAATATTTTTATATCAAAAATTATTTACAAAAGTAAAGATAAACAATTTACTTTACCAAACATAACTCTTGCTTTATTAAAAAATGAAGTGATCGTTGATTTTATATCTATTAAACCTCCAAAAATAAAATTTGAAAAAATTGCTCTAAACCAAAAACTATTTTCAAATATAATAGCATCAAATTTAGAGATAAATACTATTAAAACAAAACAATATACAAATAGCATGCTTCTAAGTACTATAAATATTGAAGCAACTAATAGTAATCTCGAAGATATGAGATTAAATGAATTTAATGATCAAGGTATTAAAAGCTTAACAGATAAAGCACCATACCAAAACATATACTACTATGTTATGATTCCTAGCCACACTAAAGAGATAAAATTCACTTACTATAACACTATTTTAAAAGACTTTGTAATGATAACTTTACCAATATCTTTAGATGAAGAGTTAGTTAGTACTCAAACAGATTTAAACCCTTATAACAGTAGTATTTTAATATATAAACAATTTAGTACTTTAGTTATACTAATTATTGTTATAATATTATTTATAATTACAAAGCAAAATAAATATTTATTTATAATAGTTATCCTTATAAGTATTATAGGATATCTATTTATCCCAAATAAAAAAATAATAATACCTGTAAACACAAAGATATATATACTTCCAACTAAACATTCAACAGTATATAAAATTTTAGAAAACAAAGAATTAGTAGAGATAATAAATAAAAAAGACAAGTATATAAAAGTACTATTTAAAAATGACAATATAGGATGGATCAAAGATGATAGGTAAACTAAGAGCTGTATTTACAATATTAGAGATGATAGTAACAGTAACAATAACAATAATTTTAATGTATCTATTTAGAAGTAAAAATAGAGGATTAAGAAGAGCTTGGGCATCAATGCAAATGAAACTTTTAGGTATAACTCTAGAGATCAAAGGTGATATAGATCCAAATGCAGATATGCTTGTTCTGAACCATCAATCTGTTTTGGACATAATGGTATTTGAATATCTTCATCCAAAGAATTTAGCATGGGTAGCAAAAAAAGAGATAGCAGATATACCATGGTTTGGGCATATTTTAAAAGCACCAGATATGATTATTGTTGAGAGAGAAAGTAAAAGTAGTTTAGTTAAACTAATAAAAGAGAGTAAAGAGAAGTTAGAACAGCAAAGACCTATCGCAATTTTTCCAGAAGGTACAAGATCTGATGGAACAAAAATAAGAAAGTTTAAAGCTGGTGCAAAAATGATTGCAAATAAATATAACTTAAAAGTACAACCAGCAATTTTAGTTGGAACTAGAACTATTTTAGATTCACAGAACCTAAAACAAAGTAGTGGTACTGTAAAAATTATATATCTACCAGTTGTAGAAGCTAAAAAAGGTGAAGATTGGTATGAGAAAATAGAACAAGATATGTCAGAAGTTTTAAAAAAAGAATTAAATAGTGACATTTAATCTTTCAACAGTAATAGCCGTAGGAAGCGGTGGTTTTCTAGGAGCTATATCGAGATTTTTCATTGGTATTCAAGTTGTTAAATATTTTCCACATCAACTACCTCTTGCTACTTTAGGGGTAAATGTTTTAGGTAGCTTTATCATTGGTCTATTAGTGGGTTTATTTTTACACTTTACCCCATCAAATGAACTAAAAGGTTTTTTAGTTATAGGTTTTTTAGGAGCATTTACAACTTATTCTAGTTTTGCCATTGAAAGTTATATGTTGCTTAATAGTTCTTTTTGGTATGGTATTTTAAATATACTATTAAATGTAGTAGGTACAATAGTATCTGCAGGATTAGGTTATAAATTAATATTTTATTTTTTAAAATAAAAAAGGGAAAAAATGCAAGTATATATATACGCAAAAAGTGGTCATAATTTTGGCTTAGAGAATGTAAGAAGAGCAAGTGCTTTATGTAATATTTTTAAAAGTACAGACCCTATTCTTTGTACTGCAGATTATAGAGCCGCTACTTTTGCAAAAAGTGAACTAGGTATCAATAGAGGAGTAGGTATTGATGTGATTGGAAATCTACCTCATGTTATGGAGAGAGGCGATATCCTTATCTATGATGATAGCAATGAAGCTAGTGAAACTATGCAAGAGCATATGGAACAATTTTGCTCAAACCTTTATAAAGTAGGCAAAGATATCCCTTTTGATATTGTAGATGATACATTTAAAAATGACATGGAAACAAAATATGAAAAAGCAATATTCTTTGCAGATGATGACTATGCAAATTGGTTTTTTGAGTTAGCATTAAAATCTACAAAACAAGATATTCCAATGATTTTAGGTCATTATTTTTTCCTAGGAAATGATGAAAAACTAAAAAATTCTTTTAGTGAATTGATTGAAGAGGAAGATTATATTGATACAATAAAAACAACAAAATATCTTTTAAGTGGATCAATTCATAGTTGTTTAGAATCAATAGCAAGTGGTAATTTTCCAGTATTCTTTAAAAGAAAAGATAAAGAAACTATTGAAAATATAGAACTTTTAGATAAATATAACATCCCAACTGCATCAGGAGATAGCTTAGATGAAATTATTAATAATTTTAATAAAATAATAAAGAATTATCCTGAAATAAAGACACTTGAAAAATTTGATTTTTCAATAATAGAAAAAGAGATAAATGATACTATTAAAAAATTTGAGATGATTCAACCATCTTTGGATTATAAATTTTAGATGATACATAATAACTTTAAAGATCAACTAAAGCAGATGCTTAACTGTGATATAAAAGCATTATATCCTCTAGCTCGTGAACTTAACCGTAAATTATATTTTTATGTAGGACCTACAAATAGTGGTAAAACATATCAAGCTATGCAAGAGATGATTAATGCTGATACAGGTACTTATCTAGCACCTTTAAGATTACTTGCTTTAGAAAACTATGAAAATTTACTTTCAAATAATACTCCAGCTTCACTTGTAACAGGAGAAGAAGAGATATTTGATGAAGATGCAGGACATATATGTTCAACTATAGAGATGATAAATTTCAATCTTGAAGTTGATGTATGTGTAATAGATGAAGTTCAAATGTTAGCAGATGATGATAGAGGTTGGGCATGGGTGAATGCAATTTTAGGTTCACCTGCATCTAAAGTTATCATGACTGGTAGTGTAAATGCTTTAGATATAGTAAAAAAAATAGCTACTTATTTAGATGAAGAGTTAGAGATAGTTAGATTTAAAAGAAAGAATCCTTTAAAAGTTTTAGATAAACATATAACTTTAAGAGATATTCCAAAAGCAACTGCACTTATAGCTTTTAGTAGAAAAGATGTACTTGCATTAAAAGCAAAACTAAGTAAATATCATACAGTATCAGTTTTATATGGAAACCTAAGTCCAGAAGTAAGAAAAGAGGAAGCAAAAAGATTTAGAAGTGGAGAGAGTGATATATTAGTAGCTACTGATGCTATTGCTATGGGTCTTAATCTACCAATACAAACTCTACTTTTTACAACAGATACAAAGTTTGATGGAATAAGTAAAAGAAAATTATTACCAAATGAAGTTATACAAATAGCAGGTCGAGCAGGTCGATATGGTCACCATGAGATTGGACATATAGGAGCAACTACAGGAAATGTACTAAAACATATATCTGAGATGTTTACTTCCCCAATGGCAACAATCAAACCACCTGTAAAAGTAAAAGCAACATCTTCGCAAGTAGAAGAGCTATCAACACTTTTAGATACAAAAAGTTTAACAAAAATATTAAAATACTTTTTAAAACATATGAAATTTGATGGTCCTTTTAGAGCAACAAATATAAAACTTATGATAGAACTTGCTGAGATATTAGATAATAAACCAGAGTTGAGTTTAGAAGATAAATATATGTTAGCTTCTGCTCCTATAAATACAAGGTCACCACTTATTAAAAATGGTTACATCAAATATGTTAATGCAATTTTAAATCATAAGATTACTAGATACAATGTAAGTACAAAAACATCTGGTATAGCAAAAACTCAAAGAGATCTACTTTTAGCAGAAGATGAAGTAAAAAAAATATCACTTTACTTGTGGCTTAGCTATAAACTTCCACATCTTTTTCCAGATAAAACTAAAGCAGAACAGATTAGAATAGAGTTAAATTACTATTGTGAAAACTCACTAAAATCAAATAAATTATTAAAAGATGATAGGCATAAGCCAAATAGATTTCAAAAAAATCGAGGTGGATATAGTAATAGAAATAAATTTAATGATAAAGATAAAAACCCCAGAGATCCTAAAAGTAGAAATCATAGAAAAAAAAGGGAAGATAGTGATGATGAAAATAAACATAAATCAAGAAAGAGAAATAATAGAAATAGAAGAACTAGTAGGTAAATAGCCTTGTAACATTTTATTTGTTATAATAATACAAAATTTAGATAAAAAGAGAAATATAAATATGTCAAAAAACCTTTCAATAATAATTCTAGCAGCTGGTAAGGGTACAAGAATGAAATCATCTTTACCAAAAGTTTTACATAAACTTTCAGGTAAAGAGATGCTCTATTATTCTATCAAAGAAGCTCAAAAACTAAGTGATGATATTCATGTAGTACTATATCATCAAGCAGAATTGGTACAAAAAGAGATGGAAAAATATTTTTCAAATATAAATTTTTCTCTACAAGACCATGAAAACTATCCAGGGACTGGTGGTGCAGTTATGGGACTTAATCTAAAATACCCTAAAACTTTAGTTTTAAATGGAGATATGCCATTAATTCAAGCAAAAGAGTTAAACAATTTTTTAAGAGATGATAACTGTGCTATTATCATGAGTGTTCTTGAACTAAAAGATGCTTCTGGATATGGAAGAGTTATCATAGAAAATAACAATGTTAAAAAAATAGTTGAACAAAAAGATTGTAATGATAAAGAGTTAGATGTAAATATTGCAAATGCAGGTATATATTGTTTTGATACTAAATTTTTACAAGAAAACTTACCAAAACTATCATCTTCAAATGCTCAAAATGAATATTATATCACTGACTTAGTAGAAATAGCAATAAATCTAGATAAAGAGGTACACCCATTAATAGTAAGTGAAGAGAACTTCAAAGGTGTAAACTCTAAAATTGATTTAAGTGATGCAGAAGTTATTCATCAAAATAGAATAAAAAAACAGTTTTTAGCAAATGGTGTTATCATGAGACTTCCTGATACTATCTATATTGAAGATAGTGTAGAGATAGAAGGTGAGTCAATTTTAGAAAATGGTGTTACTCTTTTAGGTGATACCAAAATTATAAATAGCCATATAAAAACAAATAGTATAGTAGAGGATTCTATTTTAGAAAATAGTGACATTGGACCAATGGCAAGAATAAGACCTCAAAGTATCATAAAAGATACTCATATAGGTAATTTTGTAGAGGTTAAAAAATCAGTACTTACTGGTGTCAAAGCTGGTCACCTTTCATATCTAGGAGATAGTCAAATTGATACTGGTACAAATATAGGAGCTGGAACTATAACTTGTAACTACGATGGTAAAAATAAATCTAAAACTATCATAGGTAAAAATGTATTTATAGGTAGCAACACTAAACTTATAGCACCTATTGTACTTGAAGATGATTGTATGATAGCTGCAGGAAGTACTATAGATAAGACTGTAAAAAGTGGTGAACTTGCAATTGAGAGAAGCAAAGAGAAACAAAGAAATATAAAAAACTTTTTTTATAAATTTTTTGGAAAAGACTAAATGCAACTATTAAAAAATAAAAATATATTATTGGCAGTTACTAGTAGTATTGCTATTTACAAATCACTTGAACTTATAAGATTATATATAAAAGCAGGTGCTAATGTAAAAGTTATAATGACGCCATCTTCAAAAAAATTTATCACTCCACTTACATTTGAAACTATTTCTCAAAATAAAGTTTTAGATGAACAGAGTGAAGATTGGAGTACAAATACTACTAATAATCATATTGATATAGGGAAATGGGCCGATATATTTGTAATAGCACCAGCAACTGCAAATACTATAAATAAGCTATCAAATGGTATTGCAGATAACCTACTTTTACAAACTGCCTTAGCATATCCAAGAGTAAAATTACTTTGTCCAGCAGCAAATACAAATATGATGAAAAATCCAATAACCTCTGCTAGTTTAAAGATGCTAAAACTATGTAACTTTAAAATTATTAATACTCAAATAAAAGAGTTAGCTTGTAAAGATATAGGAGATGGTGCATTAGCAAATGTAGAAGATATATTTCATACTACAGCAAAAGAGTTACTTCAAGATAGCTATTGGAATGATCGTAAAGTTGTGCTAAATGGTGGTGGAACTATAGAAAAAATTGATGATATAAGATTCATTAGTAACTTTAGTAGTGGAAAGATGGCAGGAAGTTTAGCTATTGCTTTATACTATAAAGGTGCTGATGTCTGTCTAGTTACAACAAAAGATATTTCTGCTCCTAGTGGTATACATACTATAAAGGTTCAAAGCACAAAAGAGATGTTTGAATATTGTCAAGATAGTATAAAAGTAGCACTAAAAGGTAAAATGTCAAGTGCAACACTTATGGACAATTCACATATGCAACTTATTCAAAAAAAGCCTTACTTTTTTGCTGTTTCAGCGGTAAGTGACTTTATTCCTACTTTTCCTCAAAATGGAAAAATAAAAAAAGATGATATTGGTGATAATTGGGATTTAAAACTAAAAAAGAATATTGATATACTTGATTCTTTAGATAAAAATAAAATATATACTATTGGTTTTAAAGCCGAGATGGATAAAGATAATGCAAAACAAAATGCTACTAATATGCTTCAAAATAAAAGTATTGATGGGGTATGCTTAAATATTATTGATAAAAATAATAATTTTGGTTCAGATACAAATAATATCAATTTTATAACTTCAAATGAGGAATCTTATTTTGAAGGTTCAAAATTAGATATATCTATCCAGTTGCTAGATAATATTAAAGAGTCATTTAGTGAATAATCTTCCTAAACATATTGCCATTATTATGGATGGTAATGGAAGATGGGCAAAAGAGCAAGGACTAAATAGAACAGCAGGGCACGAAAAAGGTGCTTCGACAGTAAGAGAGATAACCATACATTGTAGTGATATAGGGATAAACTATCTTACTCTTTATGCATTTAGTACAGAAAACTGGTCAAGACCTAAACTTGAAGTTGAATTTCTTATGAAACTTCTTGAGAGATATTTTAAAAGTGAACTACCAATATATTTAAAAAATAATGTAAAATTTAAAGCAATTGGAGATATTAGTAAATTTTCTAAAAAACTTCAAACTATCATAAAGGATACTGAAAATCAAACTTCAAAATGTACAGGATTGACTCAAATATTGGCATTAAACTATGGTAGTAGAGATGAAATTGTAAGAGCTGTTAAAAAACTAAATGAAAAAAATTTAGAAGTATCAGAAGAGAATATAAATAGTTGTTTAGATACTGTAAATATTCCAGATGTAGATCTTCTTATTCGTACAAGTGGAGAGGTTAGAATATCAAACTATCTTTTATGGCAAATAGCTTATTCCGAGATGTTTTTTACACAAACTTATTGGCCAGAATTTTCTACAATGGAACTAGATGATATAATTTCTGATTTTAATAAAAGAGAAAGAAGATTTGGTGGAATCTAATATTCTAATTTTTACGCTTGGACTAATATTTGGAAGTTTTCTAAATATGTTAATATATAGATTACCTCTTGATATATCACTAATAAATCCTAAAAGATCAATATGTACAAATTGCAATTACCAAATTAGATGGTATGAAAACATACCCTTATTTTCTTATATTTTCTTAAAAGCTAGATGTTCAAACTGTAAAGAACAAATATCTATTGTATACCCCATAGTTGAACTTATCACAGCTATATTAACTTTATTACTTTTTATAAAAATGGGAAATACATTTAATTTTATTTTAACTACATTATTATTTTACATATTGATCGTACTTTCATTTATTGATTTTAAATACAAAGCTGTACCTGACTATCTTTTAATTCTTGCACTTTTAGTATCATTTTTTATAATTGATTTTGATTTTAATGCTATGTTAATGTTTAGTGGTGGCTTTATTTTACTTGATATATTTATCACTTTTTATATTCAAAATATTAAATCTAAAATTCTAAATGATGATAGTTTAAAAACTCAAAAAGCCTTAGGTGAAGGAGATATACCTATTGTTGCTATTATTGGTGGATTACTTAGTGTTAAACTTGGATTAATAGCTATATTTTTAAGTGCAATTTTTGCTATAATCCCATCAATATTAAATACAATTATAAAAAAAGATATAGAGACACCATTTATACCATATTTAACACTTGCTTTATTTACTGTGTATATTACTGATAATTATTTTTTAAATTTATATGTAGCTAACTAAAGGGAAAAAATGAATAAATTATTAAAAAAACATCTACTTACTACATATTCACAAACATTTTTCCCTATATTTTTAACTTTATTTATAATTACATCTATTATGTACCTTGTAAGAATATCTGCACTTACATCTGTTATGGAGATCAATTTTACAGAATTATTAACACTATATTCATTTTATATACCATCTATTCTTTTTTATACATTACCAATATCTATATTTATATCTATAGCACTTAGCTTATCTAAGCTATCTACAGAGTATGAACTAATAGTAATAACTAGTTTTGGTTTAAATCCAATTAAAATATTAAAAATATTTTTTCCTACACTATTTTTTACTACTTTATTTTTATTAGTAAATTCCTTAATACTAATTCCAAAAGCTGATCAGTTATCTGATAGTTTTAAAATAAAGAAAAAACAAGATGCTAAATTTAATATTAAAGCAAGTGAATATGGTCAAGAATTTGGGAAATGGCTTATATATGTAAATGATGAAAAAGATGGTTTATATAAAGATATTGTACTTTTTCAAAAAGATGGAACTGAAGATACATTTATAATTGCAAAAAATGCAACACTTGATAATAATAATTCTGATTTAGGTTTACATCTAAGAGATGGTAAGGCACTAAGTATCGACCAAACAATTAATCAAATTGATTTTAAAAAAATGCTTATAAATAATAGTTTAAAGGAAGCCACAAATATAAATACTTTTAATGATTTATTAATATATTGGAGTAATATAAATCAAAATCAATATAAACAATATAAATTTAACTTCTCTATATTGATGTCATTATTTCCTATATTATCAATTTTATTTATTATATCTTTAGGGTTTTATAATCCTAGATATGAAAAAAATAAAACTACTATATATACTATATTATTAGCAATATTATTTGTAATTTTTAGTCAAAAATTATCTAAAAAACTAGGATTTGAAGTTTTATATGTTATGCCTACAATTTGGATAATACTTAGTTATATAGTTTATAGAGTTAAAGTTAAAAAGTATTATTAAAACTGTGAAAAAAATTCTTTTTATTATAAGTTACAATGGAACTAATTATTACGGTTCTCAAATTCAACCAGATAAAGTAACAATTCAATCAAAATTAGATGATGCATTTAAAATATTAAATATTAATACAACTCTTGAATTTAGTGGTAGAACTGATAAAGGAGTTCATGCCTTCAAACAATCTATTTCGTGCTTTATACCCATGTACTGGGACGATTTAAAAAGATTTAGAACTACTTTAAATAAGCTTTTACCAAAATCTATATTTATTAGAAAAGTTAAATTTGTAGATGATCAATTTCATGCTAGATTTAGTGCAAAGAAAAGAGAATATAGGTACCTAATATCATCAAAAGAAACTACACCTTTTAATAATGATTTTGTTACATATTATAAAAAAATTGATATATTTAAAATCAAAGAAGCAATTAAATATTTTATAGGTATTCATGATTTTGAATATTTTTCAAAAAAAGGTAGTGATCCAGTATCATATACTAGAGAGATATATGATATAAAGTTTTATAAATATAATGATATATATGTCTTAAATTTTAAAGCAAACTCATATCTAAGAAGTCAAATAAGGATGATAGTAGATTTTATAATGAAAATATCGCAAGATAAATTAACTATTAAACAATTAAAAGATCAAATAAATAAAGAGAAATTAATCTCATGGACATTAGCTCCTGCTAATGGACTATATCTTAGTAAAATTCACTATTGATTTTACATAAAAAAAGCTAGTGAATATTCACTAGCCTTCTGAATTATATCTAAAGATATAATTCTAAAATCCACTCATTTGTACATAAGTAGATATCATCTCCAATAATGGATCGATATAGAATACTGATGTAATAGTTACAATAGCAGAGATACCAACAACAGTAAGAAGTGGTCTATTTGCATTACCCATAACTACAACTCTATCATCATTAGTTGGTTGTTTCAAGAACATATAAACTATTAATTTTAAATAATAATATGCAGCAATTGCAGAATTTAACGCCATAATTAAAGCTAATACTACATATCCACCATTAACAGCAGCACCAATTAAAAACATTTTTCCCCAAAATAAACTAAATGGAGGAACACCAGCAAGACTTAACATAAATA
>CAZLZQ010000003.1:0-1329 GCA_964564065.1 uncultured Arcobacteraceae bacterium
GGATTATAAACATATGAAAAAATTACACTTAGTAAGTCTTGGATGTACAAAGAACTTAATAGATAGTGAAGTGATGCTTGGGAAGCTAAAAGAGTATACGATAACAGATGATTCAACTATAGCTGATCTTATTATTGTAAATACTTGTGGATTTATTGAGAGCGCAAAGCAGGAGAGCTTGAATACTATCTTTGATCTTGATAGCACAAGAAAGCAGGAGTCAGTTTTGGTGATGGCTGGGTGCTTAAGTGAACGATATAAAGATGATCTTCAAGAGGGTCTTAAAAATGAAGTTGATATATTTACTGGTGTTGGGGACTATGATATTATAGATCAACTTGTAGATGAAAAAAGAGATCAATTTACAAAAAAAGTCTTTTTAGCTGATGAGGAAAATGATAGAGTAGTAACTGGCTCATCTTACCATGCTTATATTAAGTTAAGTGAAGGTTGTAACCAGCAGTGTTCTTTTTGTGCTATACCATCTTTTAAAGGTAAATTAAATAGTAGACCACTTGGATCTATCGAAGCTGAAGTAAAAAAACTTGTATCTCAAGGGTACTATGACTTTTCATTTGTTTCTCAAGATAGTAGCTCATACTTAAGAGATTTTAATATTAATGATGGTTTAGAGCAATTGATTGAGAGAGTTGAGAAGATAGCTGGAGTAAAAAGTGCTAGGATACTTTATCTTTATCCATCAACTACTACTTTTAATCTTATAGAAAAAATATCTAACTCTACTCTTTTTAATACATACTATGATATGCCTCTACAACATATCAATGCCAAAGTTTTAAAAGTGATGAAAAGAGGAAAAGGTGAAGAGCAACTAAGAGCTTTGATGCAACATATGAAAGATATGCCAAATAACTTTGTAAGATCTACTTTTATTGTGGGTCATCCTGGTGAAACTGTTGAGGAGTTTAATGAACTTTGTGACTATATAAAAGAGTATAGATTTGATAGAGTCAATATCTTTAGTTATAGTGATGAAGATGGTACAAAGGCTTATGATCTAGAGGATAAAGTACCTCAAGAGATTATAGATCATAGAGCAGAAGTATTAGGAAATATAGTAGAAGATATCACAATGCAAAAACTAAATGAAGAGGTAGGTAGAGAGTTTGAAATCGTTGTAGATAAAGAGAGTGATGAACATGAGTATCTTTTAAGTGCTAGAAAACTATCTTGGGCACCTGATATTGATGGAGAGATATATATAAATGACAATGAACTATCTGAAAAAATAAAATTTGGAAAAATCTATACTGCTAGAGTAACAGAGATAAGTGGAGATAAATTAATAGCAACTATTGTAAAGTAGTT
>CAZLZQ010000003.1:1429-14046 GCA_964564065.1 uncultured Arcobacteraceae bacterium
TATACTGTACCTTGCTCAAACTGAGCTCTAAGTCTATCTTTCTCTTTTCTTCTTTTCTCTTTTTCAGCTTGAACTAATCTATAATCTGAAATTGAAAAGTTAAGTTGAACTAAAAATGATGCGGCGATAAAAATAGAACTATATGTTCCTACAACTACACCAACTAAAAGTGTAAAACTAAATCCATTTATAATCTCACCACCAAATAGATATAGTGTAAGTACAACAAAAAATGTTGTAAGAGAGGTCAATGTCGTTCTACTCAATGTCATAGATACTGATTCATTTACAACTTTATCAAGATGATTTTCTTTAGATGTATTTACACCCTCTCTAATTCTATCAAATACAATAATTGTATCATTTAAAGAGTACCCTAAAATTGTTAAAATTGCTGCTAAAATATCAAGGTTTACATCTACACTAAAAAGTACAATAGCTCCTAACGCTATAGAGATATCGTGAATAAGTGCCAAAATAGATGCAATAGCAAATCTCCACTCAAACCTAAATGATACATACAGAAGTATAACAAAAAGAGCAAGACTAAGTGCCATGATACCTTTTTCTTGTAAAGCATTACCAACTTTTGGACCAACCATATCTACTCTTCGTATCTTATACTCACCTGTAGACTTTAAAATAGTTCTTACATCATCACCTATATCTTTACCTAAAGTTGTAGTTGATGTTGGTATTTTTATGATAATCTCACTATCGCTACCAAACTTTGTAACAACAGCTTTTTCAAACTTTTTATTTGTAGATAAAAGATCTCTTATCTTATCTATTGGTGCAGTTTTTGTATACTGAACTTGAACTAAAGTTCCACCTGAAAAATCAATTCCAAGATTTAAACCTTTTGTAAAAAGAAGAACAAATGATCCAATTACTAAAAATGCAGAGAATGCTAAAAAAGGCAATCTTTTACCCATAAAATTATAAGTTTTATTTGACTTAAATATCTCCATTAGTTAACTCCAAACCATTTTTTTGTATTTTTATCTTTTACTATTTTTGGCATAAGTGCTTCATAGATACCATGTGTTCCTAAAATAGCTGTTATCATAGAAGCTAAGATACCTATACTAATAGTTATAGCAAAACCTTTTATAGGTCCTGTTCCATATGCATATAGTATAACTGCAACTAAAAGTGTAGTGATATTTGCATCTAGAATAGCACTCATTGCATTGTTGTATCCATCCTCTACAGCTTTTGGTATACTTTTACCCTCTTTTAACAACTCTCTTATTCTTTCACTAATAATAACATTTGCATCTACTGCCATACCAACTGTTAGAACTATTCCTGCCATACCAGGTAGTGTTAAAGTAGCTCCAAACATAGCCATAATAGCTATGATGATAAAGATATTTGTAACAAGTGCAACATTTGCAATTATTCCACCATAACCATAATAAACAACCATAAAGATAATAACTAAAAGAAATCCACTTATTAATGCTGTCATAGAAGCAGTAATACTATCAGCACCCAAACTAGGACCTACACTTCTTTTTTCTAGCATAATTACAGGAGCAGGTAAAGCACCACTTCTTAGTGCAATCGCTACATTTCCAGCTTCATTTACTGTGAAGTTTCCACTTATTTGTCCACTTCCTCCACCAATTCTCTCTCTTATAACTGGATCAGAGAACACTTTTCCATCAAGAACGACAGCCAATCTTTTCCCAATATTTTTAGAAGTAAAGTCACCAAATACTTGAGCCCCAAATGTACTAAGTGTAAAGTTAATAATTGGTTGATTTGTTTGTTGATCAAAAGCTACTTTTGCATCAACAATTTGTGAACCTGTTAAGATAGGTATTTGATGAATTAGATATTTTATCTTAGGATCATTTGTATCTTCTAAGATCAGATCACCCATCTCTTGTGCATCATCTTTTGATAAGTTATAAACTTGATCTGACTTTAGTTCATCTACTGCCATAAGTTCAAGATTTGCTGGTTTTGAGATAAGTTCTCTTGCTCTTTGTTCCTCCTCTTGAGTTTTTATTCCAGGAAGTTCTACAACGATATCAGTCTTACCTTGTCTTACAACTGATGGCTCTGCTAATCCAAACTGATCCAATCTATTTCTAATAGTTTCAACAGCTTGAGATACTGCCATATCTTTTACAACTTCAATCTCAATTTGAGTTAATTTAATAGTATAAATTAGATCTGAACCTTTGTTTATATCTAGACCTGAAATATCAGCTAACATTTTATCTAGTTTATCTACCTCATCCCCATCTAAAAGAATAAAGCTTAAATGATCTTTTTGAATCATCAAATCTTCTATCAAAATATCTTCATTGTCTGAAAAGTATTGTACTGTTGCTGCGATTGATTTTATTTTACCTTCAACTGCTTTTTGTGTTTGAACACCTAAAAGCATATGAAGTCCACCTTGTAAATCAAGACCTAGTGATATTTTTTTGCCATCATCTGTTTGCAAAAAAGATGGTATAGAAAATACTATACCAAAAACTGTGATTAGCATAAATATAACTATTCTATAGTTAAAAAATTTCAAAAATTATATCCTTTTTTTAGTCTTCCCATTTACTAGAAACATAACTTCTAGCAACTCTTAATGTACCACCATCAACATTTTTTACAGTTAAAAATAGCTCTTCAACTTTAGTAATCTCAACTATAAGTCCACCATTTGTCAATATCTTATCACCTTTTTCAAGTGAATCTAACATAGCAGAATGTTCTTTTTGTTGTTTTTGTTGTGGTCTAATAATTAGAAAGTAGAATATCGCGAATAATACGATAAGGGGAAGAAGTGAACCAAATAAATCACCGTTCATGTTGTATCCTTTAGATTTTAAATTTCTCTATTTTACCTAAAAGATACTTAACTGTTAAAACTCTAATGTTCCCTCAATAGTAAAGTCTGCTTTTGCATCTAGTTCTGCATGACTCAATACTGCGATTTTTAAACCAAATTTTTCAAATATTTCAGATATTCTTTTTCTTAAACTTGGATCAACAATCATTGAGATAGTACTTACACCTTTGGCTTCTACATTAGTAATAAGCTCTCTTGTTTTTGTTACAAGATTATTTATCTCACCAATACTTAACATTAAGTGACTTACACCATGCTGTTCTTGAAGCTTACTAATAAAATCTTGCTCAATTTCAGACTTAATAGTAAGGATATGTAAAGCCCCATCTGGTGCTGTAAATTTGTTTGTAATAAGTCTAAATAGTTTTGATCGTACATGCTCTAAAATTATATCAGGAGATTTTGTATGCTCTGCTATATCTGATACAGATTCTAAGATAGTAATCATATCTATTAATGGTATATTTTCATGTAAAAGATCTTTACAAACTTTTAATAACACTCCATATGTAGTTACTTTCATAGCTTCCTCTACAATAATTGGGAAGTTCTCTTTTAGTCTATTTATAAGATCAACTAAATCTTGTCTAGTGATAATATCTTCTGCATGTTTTTTGATAAGTTCTGAGAGGTGTGTTGATATAATTGTTGGAGCATCAACCACTGTGAAACCTTTATTTAAAGCTTCATCTTTATATGATTCATCAATCCATGTTGCATCAAGATTAAAAACTGGTTCTTTTACCCTTTTTCCTACAAGTTTTGCACCTGCTATTCCACCCATTGCTAGAAGTTTATTTAGCTCTACATTTCCTTTTGCTATTGGTATTCTTTTTAGGTTAAATGAGTATTGGTTCATATTTAAAGTTACATCATCACTAATTCTAATTTGAGGAATAACAAACCCTAAATCACCTGCAATTTTATTTCTAATACCTTTAATCTTATCAAGTAATTCACTATCACCTTGAACAAGTCTAAGTAATGTTGGACCTAGTTTCAACTCTAAAACTTCTAATTTCATAGTTTTATCAATAGTTTGTTCTTCTGTTGGCATTGATGCTTGTTTTTTCTTAGCATTTTCTTTTGCTGTTAACTCTTTTTTAACTTTAGCTTGTTTTTGATCTTTTGTACCTTTTACAAATCGTGTAAAGGCATTGTCTTGTTCCGCTTCTACCATATATACTATATAACCAATTCCAGAAAGTAAAATACCCATAGAAAATAAAATTCCAGTAGGAAATCCAGGAACTAAACCAAATAGCATCAGAGCAAGACCTGTAATAACAAGTGATTTACTATCATTTACTAACTGAGATATTGTTCCACTTGCAAATTTTTCACTATCTGAGTTTGATCTAGTAATAATAATAGCAGTAGCAGTTGAGATAATAAGTGCTGGTATTTGAGCTACAAGACCATCACCAATTGTTAAAATAGTATATATCTCTGCACTTTGAGATGCAGTTAAATCATGTTGAAAAATACCTATTGTTAATCCACCAATAAGATTTACAAGTGTTATAATAATACCAGCAACCGCATCACCTTTTACAAACTTTGCAGACCCATCCATAGTACCATAGAAACTCACTTCACTAGCTAACTCTTCTCTTCTTTGTTTAGCTTGTTTATCATCAATAAAACCAGCATTTAGATCGGCATCAATAGCCATCTGCTTACCTGGTAAAGAATCTAAACTAAATCTTGCTTGTACCTCAGCAACTCTTCCTGCACCTTTTGTTACAACCATAAAGTTAATAAGTACAAGAATGATAAAAATGATTACACCAATAACCATATTTCCACCAACTACAAACTCACCAAAAGCGGCAATTATATCACTTACTGCTTCTGGTCCATTATGTCCTTCACCAAGAATAGATCTAGTAGTTGCAATATTTAAGGAGAGCCTAAATAGTACAAGAATAAGTAAAAGGGTAGGAAAAGTCGATAGATCAGTTGGTTTTTGGATAAAAAGAGATATTAAAAGTATTAATATCGCTGATGTAAGAGATAGTATTAAAAAGAAGTCTAGTAAACCTTTTGGCATTGGAACTATAATAATAGCCAACATAGAGAATATAAAGCCTACTAGAACATATTCTTTCCTAAATAATACCTCTCTAATATTCATCTAAATTAAAATACCTTTCTATTTTAGATAATTCATCAATGAAAGCTGATTCATCTTTGCAATAGTTGAGTATAATGCTTGATATGTCATCTCTAAAGATTTTGATTCCATTGCAAGTTTTGCTAAATCTGCTCCACCTGTTTCTTGAATCAAAATATTATAGTGAGTTTCTTGTGTTAAAATTTTATCATATGATACTTCAAAAACATTATTTCTCCCACCTAGTTTACCATGACCAATATTTGTTGCATCATATTGTTTTGAAGTTTGATCTAACCCTTTTTGTAAAGAAGCATCAACCAAATCATTCTGTATAACATCACCCTTTGTTCCATCTAGTAAAGTTGCATTACCCTCTAGTGCATTAATAATAATATTTAAATCATCAAAATAGTTATGCTTAGCTTCAAATAATCTTCCAGATGGTGATGATGGAATATCTAAAGTATAAGTAGCTCTTACGGCTTGAGATGTTGATGTAGCTTCTGCTTCTGCAGTATTACCTGTAATAGCTATTTGCTCAATAGGGTCTGTTAATTTACCATTATGATCATATTGTTGAAGTTGATCTTTAGCGTTATTTAACTTCCACTCATTACCATTATCATCAATAATTCTCTCACCATCCTCAAATGTAAATCCACTATCCCCAGATGTTGCTGAAGATGCCGTATAAAAACTAACATCATAAGCAGTAACACCTCTATCTCTATAACTACCTGGTTGAACTGCAATTTTTCTTAAAAAACCATCTCCACCAAAATCAACTTGACCATTTTGATCAAAATTTTTATCTTTTTGTAGTGTTGGTTTAGTTGTAACTGAACCTGTAAATAGATATTCTCCATCTACTTCTACATTTACTCTATCTACTAAATTTTCTCTAATACCTCTAAGATTTGTAGCAAGGGCAAGTTTATCACTTCTATCCATACCATCATTTAAACTTTTCAATAAGTCAATTTTAATAGACTCTAATGACATTTTAGTTTCTGCTATATTTGTATCTGCCGTATCATTTAAAGCTCTTGTTTTTTCAATTTGTAACTTTAAACCCTCTGTAACTCGTAAATCATCTTCAAGTGATATAACTCTTGCATGAAGCATAGCATCATCACTACCTTGATCAAGAATTTTTCCTGAAGCCATTTGATAACTTATTCTTTCATTTTCAGTATTTAAATTATCTATATGATATAACATACTACTTGTTTGATCAATCATTTGTCACCTCCATAAGTGTTTTTACAATTGAATCATATGAATACAATTCATCTGTACCTTGTGTTAGAAAAGCTTTTATCTTCTCTTTTTTATATAAAGCATTATCAAGCTCTTTGTCCATACCTTTTTTATATGCACCAACTCTTAACAGTACTTCATTTTCCTTTATTAAAGATAATATCCTTTTTAACTTTAAAAACCTATTATATTGAGCCTTGTCTATAACCTTATCTATCACCCTTGAAGCACTTTGTAGAAGATCTATAGGGGGATAAAATCCCTCCTCTGTAAGTTTTCTAGTTAAGACTATATGTCCATCTAAAATTGATCTACTTTGATCCGCAATAGGATCACTTAGATCATCACCATCAACAAGAACTGTAAAAAATGCAGTAATAGTACCTTTACTATTAGATCCAGCTCTCTCCATAAGTTGAGGAAGAAGTGCAAACACTGATGGTGGATAACCTCTTTGTGTTGGTGGCTCACCAGTACTAAGACCAATCTCCCGTTGTGCCATTGCAAATCTAGTAACACTATCCATCATAAGTAATACATCATGACCTTTATCTCTAAAAAATTCAGCAATAGCCATAGCAGTAAATGCTGCATATTTTCTCATCAAAGATGATTCATCACTTGTTGCTGTAATTATCACTGTATTTTCAAGATTATTTCCAAGGTTATAGTGAATAAATTCTGGGATCTCTCTACCCCTTTCACCTACAAGTGCTATCACTTTTATTTGTGCTTCACAACCTTTTACAATCATACCCATTAGTGTAGATTTACCTACACCTGATCCTGCAAATATACCTACTTTTTGACCTTTTCCACATGTAAGCATAGAGTCAATAGCTTTAACACCCGTAGAAAATCTTTGATCTATAATACCTCTTTCAAGTGGAGAGATAGTAGTTTTATTTATAGCTGATTCTTCCTCTATATTTGTAAGTTTTCCCTCACCATCTATAGGATCACCTAATGCATTTACTACACGACCAAGTAGTCCATATCCACACTTTACACTCAATCCCTCTTTTTGTAAATAAACTTTATCATCAATCTTAAATCCATCTATAAAAGAGAAAGGTACAACAGTAAAATTAGAAGAAGATATTGAAGCTACCATTCCTAAAACAGTATATAGATGCGCTACTGATTCTATTTTTACAATATCCCCAATTGCTACTTCTAATCCATCAGCTATAATATTTGAGCTATTAATATTTATTATTCTACCAAATGGAATAAATAAATTATTATCGCTTATGCTATCTAATAGATTATCTATATCTATCATTATAATTTATCACACATTTTTTTATAAAAACTATTTACATCTTTTAAATTTTTACATTTTTTTATCATTGATTTATACCTGTTTACCTTATTCATATGTTCATATATTTTTGCTATTTCATAATAAATATGAGCTAAATCTTCTTTTTTTATTTTTCTATCTATACTTTTTCCATCTTTCATTCTTTTTATATTTAAACCAAATTTTAAATACTCTAATGCTTTTTTATAGTTATCATCTAGTTTTGCTAACTTTGCTAACTCTATCTCTACAAATGGAGAATATACTCTTGCATTCATCTCAATTTGCTTATCATATAGTTTATATAAAATTGCATTTGCGGCATCTTCCTCTTTTTCTTTTAATAGATACAAGTAATATTGATAATAAAAATCTATTATTAGAGGATTATCTTCATTGTTATAGATAAACTCTTGGTTTTTTCTTGCATAGCTAAAAAATGTTTCCATACTATAAGCACTATCTTTATGTCCATATATTAAAAATCTATATAAAAACTCATCTGATAATACATCATTTAAACCTGGAGTATCTATACTATTTAACATATCTAATTTTTGTGAAAATTGCTCTGCTTCTTTATAGTTTTGTAATAAAATCGCTATCTTTTCTAAATGTAAATAAACTTCTGGGTTTTTTGATTTATTAAAAACATTTTTAGCAACCCTATATGATCTTTTCTCTGGTAATTCAGTCATACAATCAAAAAGATTTTCTGTAGCATTTTTATCTTTTATCAATAACATCAAAGCATCATCTGACACTGCTTTAATTACATTATTTAGTTGTTGACACTGATTTGTTCGCAAATAGTACTTTATCATTTTAGAGTTTACTATATTATACACTTGCTCTATACTATGATATCCAAATCTTTTAACAATCTCTGGGTATATCTTTGTATATATCTTTTTCATTCGAATTATTTGTTCATATTTTTCATCTTCTATTGCATTTAAAAGCTCTTGCATCAAAGCTTTTTGTTGCATAGATTCAACACCACCATACTTAGAGGCTATCATTTGAGGATCAAATTTACCCTCTCTCATAATAATTTCATCTAATATCATTTTAGATTTTTTAATATATGGGCTACCCTCTTTTGCACGAAGTAGCTCCTCATATATCTTTTTTGCCAATGGCATATATTTTGGTTCAAATCCCGCTAAATCCATATATGTATTTGCTAAAATAAATTTAAAGTTATCAATACTATCTGTTACACTTGCATTTGCCAATAACTTTTTAATAATACTAATGGCAAACTTTGGCATACCAGCACTTATCAATTTATTTATTTTTTTCAATGCTTTATAACTATCATTTGCATAATAATCAATATTTTTTTTCAAAACTTTTTCAGCTAAATCATAAGCTTTTTTCTTCTCTTTGTTTAGAATATAAGCATCATATAACTCATCTGCGATAATTGTTGCTACATCTAAACTTGTAGTTTCGATTAACTCTCTTCTTAGTTTTTTAATGGCTTTTCTATACTCTCTTCTTTTAACATCAATTTGAGCTAATGCAACTTTTCCATACACTTTAGACAATGGATCATCAAAATTATACTCAATCGATTTAGCATAATATTCTGCATCATCAATTTTATTTATACGTATTTTTATCAAAACTAATAATCTATATGCTTCTAGTAGATCTTCTTGTTTAATTTTTGAATCATTAATAGCTTTTTCCATCATTTGACTAGCTTCAACTGCTCTTTTTTTTGTTTGTAATTTATATAAAATTTCACAATGAAGTAAAATAGTACTTGATTCTAAAATATCAACTTTATTAGAGTTTTGAAAAATCTCTATCTGCTTTAATGCAAGATCTAGTTGCCCTTCATTTACATATCTTCTTATAGTTTTTAGTCTATTACTACCATCTATTACTTTCTCTTTCTCTTGTTGTGATATTTGTTCTAAATCATCACCTACAAAACTATAATAAAAATCTTTTTTTGCATAACTATTAGTAACAAATAATAATATTGATAATATAAAAAATATTCTTTTCATTTTAAAATAAACTCCTAATTTGGTTGTTTTCCATTTAAACTATATACATATGTAAAAATTTCAGCAATAGCTTTATAAAAAACTTCTGGAATCTCTTGCTCCACTTCTAGTTGATCGTATATTGCTCTTGCTAATGCAGGATCTTCAATGATTGGAATATCACTCTCTCTTGCAATATCTTTAATCTTTAGTGCTAAAAAATCTATCCCTTTAGCAACCACTATAGGTGCTGAAGATTTCTCTTTTTCGTATTTTAATGCAACGGCATAATGTGTTGGATTAGTAATAACAACATCGGCATCAGATACATCTGACATCATCCTTTGCCTTGCCATTTTCATCTGAATCTGTCTAATTCTACCTTTTACAATAGGATCACCATCCATCTGCTTATGCTCATCTTTTATCTCTTGCTTTGACATTCTAAGTTGTTTAAAATAATAATGTCTTGTAAAAAAGAAATCTATTATAGCAAAAATGATTATAATTAACAAAATTGTTAATAAAAAATACATAATCAACTCTACCATTGCATTTAATGATTCATTTAGACTTTTATCCATCATAGCCAAAATATCATCCCATACTAGTGATAAAATTATTAACATCACTATAAAAATCAATATTAATTTTGCTGTCAATTTTAATGCTTCTATTGCTTTTTTTGCACTAAATATATTTTTAAAACCACTCATTGGATTAATTTTACTTAATTCTAATTTTAAAGGGATCATTACAAAGCCAAATTGCATTAGATTAAATATAACTGCCAAAAATACAACTAGTAAAAATAAAGGAAAAAGTGTATATAGCATACCATATACAACAGTAGATGCAATAGTATAGTATAATCTTCCACTCATCTCCGAGCCTATAAAAGAAAAAACATACTGCATCATATCTTTTATACTAAGAAACATAGAGTCTGCAAAAAACAATAGATAAATGGAACTAAAAAAAAGTATAGCAGCACCAGGAACTTCAGCTGCTTTAGGGACGTTACCGTCCTGTTTGGCATCCTCTATCTTCTTCCCGGTGGGTTCTTCTGTTTTTTCTTCTTCATCAGCCATATTATTTTATTATCCTATTCAAATTTACTAATAAAATATGAGGTAAAACTATCCACAAACATATCAAAACCTAACAACATAAATAAAAATATAAGCGTAAACTTAATTTGAAATGTTATCACAAATGGTGAAAATGCTGGCATTGACTTTGTACCATAACCATAATATACATCCATAATAAAACCTATAAAAAATAAAGGAAAGGCAAATGAAAATGCAAATGCAAACATCCTTTTAATCTCATTTATTGCATATGTTATACCATCAAAGTCAAAAATATCAAATGTACCTAAAGATATATTTCCAAAACTACTACCAAGCATATATAAAGTTATCTCATACATTCCTGATTCTAAATATATAACTAGAATTATAAGGTATAAAAATCTACTCACAATACCCTGTTGTGTCCCTGTAGTTGGATCAAACATATTGGCCATAGATAAACCAGTAGCATAACCAACCAAATCACCAATAATTTGTACTGCCGAAAAAACTATTTGTACTAAAAATGAAGAAACTAATCCAAGTGTAATTTCACTTAATAATGCAGATACAAAAATATCTTGAGTAATTATATTTTGATTATAATCTACAAGTGGAAATAAAAAAACTGTAAGATAAAAAGAGATAGCTATTCTAATAGTTGGATTGACCGTTGCATGTCCAACTATTGGCATAAAAGCCATAAACGATAATATTCTAGCCAACATAAGTAAAAAGGCATAAACTGTTTGTTGATCAAGTAGTGATATTAATTCTTGCATACTATTTAACCAATAACTTGCTTACATATAATCATTATCTTCTAATACTACTTCATCCTCTTGTTCAACAGATTTTATACCTTGATCTATTTGTTCCTTATTTTGATTGTTTTGATTTTGCTGATTAAACTGTTCAAAATTACTATTTGAATTATCACCTTGCATATTAAAACTAAGGTTTACATTTGAACTATCATTAAAGTTTCTCATTAATGCAGAGTGCAATATAGATTTATTTTCAGAGAAAGCATCCATTGTAGAAGAGTTACTCATATTCATACTTACACTTATACTGTTATCAGCTTTATTATTTTTCATAACAATAGATATACTACCTAAATTAGCAGGGTTAAGATTGATTTTAAATGTATTTACAGGTGGTTTATAGTTAAGATACATACTTCTCGCTAGATCACTCATAAAAGTACCAACTTTTTGTTGTGCACCTATTATTTTATTTTGTATAGTTTCTACAACTTGAGGAGGAACTGTAACATTTACCACAACTTCTTTATCTTTCATACTCTCTTTTTGATCTACTATTACAGATTGTTCTTTGACTTTTAAATTACTAATATTATCTTTAACATTTTTAAGTACATCTTGTGATGCCTGTTTTTCTACAATCATTTTATTTAATAATGTATTATTGGTCATAAAAGATTTTAGAGTATCCTTATGTTGAGTTATCTTTTTTGATGATTCTGAGCTTTTTTTGTCTACATCTAGCTTAATATCTTTTACATTTAGATCAAGCATCTCTCCACTTTTTTTAACTGCACTTAGAGTTTTATTATCTTCAATATTTTTACGTGCATTAGAAACTTGTTCAGTAGATACTTTATCTTTTAAATTCTTTTGGGTACTTAAGAACATATGTGCCATAAGTGGATTTTTTAATTGTTCATTATTTTTTGTAGTTGATACCGTAGTTGTACTAGTTTCTGATTCACTTTTAGTTTTATTTGTAGAATCAAAATTACTTTCTACTATATTATCTACAACACTATTTAAATTTTTAATATTTAAATTAGTCTCAATATTCTTATCTTCTGAAACTAACTTAACTGTTTTTTCAGATTTTACTGTTTTTACAACTTCTTTATCTTCTGATTTATTAGTTTCATCACTATTATCTTCTACTTCTATTGTATCATTACTATCTAAATTTATAATCTCTATTAACTCTTTTTTTTCTACTTTTA
>CAZLZQ010000003.1:14146-40415 GCA_964564065.1 uncultured Arcobacteraceae bacterium
TATAACTTCTTTACTATCTACTTTTATATTTTCTTTGTTTGTTTTTAATAGTTCTTTACTATCTACATCTTCAGTATCTTCGGTAACAATAACTTCTATAGATTCTTTACCTTTATCTACCTTTACACTTTTACTATTTTCTAAGTTTTTAGTACTATCAATCTTTTTATGATCTTTTGATTCTTTTACAACCTCTTTATTATCATTTTGAATAGATAATTTTTTTAATATTGTTTTATATTCTGGTTCTACATCTACTTCAATATCTTTATCAATATTTATGTCATTTTTTGATATAGATTTTTCAACACTTTTTTCAGAATTCAAAGCTTTTCTTAACTCTTTATCCTCTGACTTTTTTATATTTTTAGATTCTTTTGACTCATCAAGATTAGAAATTTGTGAAGCTTTTATAGTATCATTTTTTTTAGTTAAATCTTTTAATATAGTTTTATATTCAGGCTCATCTTCTTCGATACTATCTTTATCATCCAAACTTTTTGTACTATCAGGTATATCTATTTTTTTACTTTTTTCTTCATTTTTACTAAGTTTTTGTGTATCACTTTCTTTAGATTCTGAACTTGCTTTAGATTTTTTATTATCTTTTGTATCTATTACTTCATCTTTTGATTCTAAAGTTTTTTTAGATTTTACGTTTGATACAACAATATCTGCAAGAGTTTTTGCCATCTTTTTTTGATTTTTAATCTCTTGAGATTCTTTATCTATCGAATCCTTAGATGTAGAGTTTGTAGGATTTTTTACAGTTTTTTCTTTTGTAGATACTTTTTCATCACTTTTTTCTGTAGACTTTACCTCACTTAGTAAAGAATCAAAAAGAGATACTCCTGTAGTTTCACTTTTTGATGTTTGAGTTTTTACATCTGATTGCTTTGTACTCTTTGAAGTAACTATTGATGAATCAAGTTCTAATGCCATTTTTCAACCTACATTTTTATAATATCTAAAGTTTTTGTATCCATATCTTTTTGAGTTTTAAATGATGATACATTTGCTTCATAAGAACGCATAGCTTCTATTAAATTTACCATCTCTGTTACTGGGTTTATATTTGGATACGCAACATATCCATCTTTATTTGCATCTGGATGTTCTGGTTCATATTTTAATACAGCTTCATCTTTAGAGTTAAGAATATCTTTTACACCAACTCCTCGAAGTGCCATTGGATCAATTTTGGAGTTAGGATCATAATTTTTAGATTGGTTATTAGAATCTAATAATACCTCTTCAAATATAACTTCTTGTTTCTTATATGGACCACCCTCGGCAGAGTGTGTTGTTTGAGCATTTGCAATATTTGCACTTACTATATTGATTCTTGTTCGTTGAGCACTCATACCTGAAGTTGCTACATTATATCCATCAAAAAAACCCATATTATATCCTTTCTAAATTATACTTGCATCGCCATTACTTGCTTATATGCACCTAATGCTTTATTCTTAACTTCTAAACCAAGCTTAAGACTTAATTCTGCTTCTTCTATTTTTTGAACTGCTTCTTGAAGATTTTCAACTTTTCCTGTTGCTATATCATTCATCGCATTATATGCAGTTACTTGAGTATTATTTACCTCATTTAAAGATTGTTTTAAAATATTTGAAAATGAATCACCATTTTGATTATTATTAAAATCTGCATTTTGTTCAAAACCTGGGCTCATCTCACTTATTTTAGATAAATCATTTCTATTTAGATTTGATAATGAATTTGTTATTTCAGATAATTTCATAATTTAATCCTTTATTTTTTATTATTTTTCATACTTTGAACAGAAGCTTGCTGTATCGCTAAATCATTAACCAATGCTTCAAGTTTGTTTGATGCCTCTTCAAACTCTATTGCATCTTGTGCATTATCTAAATTTACAAGTGATATTGTCATAGACAACATAAGATTTGCGACACCTTTAAAAGCAACTGTAACTATCATAACACCAAGAATCATCTCAAAGGGGCTATAGATATTTGAGTTCAGCACAAAAAAGATTAGTGTTGCAAAAAATGAGGCAGCAACATAAGTATCTAATAAACGACTAGTAATAATTTTTTTAGAAAAATTTTCAACTAACATTTTTATCTACCCTATCTCTATAATTAATTTATCTACAATTAAATTTAATTGTTTAGATACAATTTCATGCTTAAACTCTTTTACAAAAAGCTTTCTTAATCTACCTGTTGTAGATATACACTTCGCTTCTGGTATATTTCCTATATATTCTACCACAAATTTTCTATTAAGTTTATTTTTTTTAGCTAAATTCACAATAGAATTAGTAATAATTTCTCCAGTTTCATATTTTAGAGTATTATTAAAACAGATAAGTAACTTATTTTTTTTAATACTTACCATTTTTAAGAGTGCATATACATCCGTTAATGCACTAGGATCAGTTGTTGTTATAGCCAATATATTATCAGTAAGTTCTAAAAACTCTTGAACATACTCATTTATTCCAGCACCAGTATCTATTAGTAAAAAGTCATATTTATTTAAAGAAACTATCTCATCAACTATTCTTGAAAAAACTATGCTACTACTTATTGAAGAGTATTCATATCCACTTTTTCCAGCAATTAATGATATATTATTATACTTTGTCTGACTAACTATATCTTCAAGTTTAGCCGATCCATCCATATAGTCATAAAATGTTTTTTGAGGTTTTACATCAAATAAAACTTGCATATTTGCCAACCCAATATCAGCATCTAAAACTGCAACTTTTTTCCCTTTTTGGGATAATAGATATGATATATTTGCAGTGATTGTAGACTTCCCTACACCACCTTTTCCAGATGTTATTGCAACTATTTTTGTTTTTGATGTAGAATGTAATCGCTTAGTTAAAGATACAAGCTTATGAGCTTGATCTGATATATGGTTAAACAAATCTAAATCTTAACAGACTGTTTATTCATAAAACATTCTATAAGATAGTCACTACTCGCTTCTATTAAATCATCTGGAACATTTTGCCCTATCGATAAGTAACAGATAGATTTCTTTGTTTTATGTGCAAATGAGATAAGATTTCCAAAACTAATTGTTTCATCAAGTTTTGTAAAGATCAGATTATCGATATTTAAAGTTGAATAACTATTATATATCTCATAAAGATCATTTGTTTTTACATTCGCAGGCATAACCAACATTTTTTCTATAGGTATCTCTTTTAGATGCTGTTGATATTGATTGATTAGATCAATTTTATCCATATCATATTGACTTCCACCTGCTGTATCTATTAATATATAGTGACAATCTCTAAGTCTAGTAATAGCCTCATTTAACTCTTCAGGCTTTTTTACAATCTCAAGAGGTAGTCGCATAATATTTGCATATGCTTTAAGCTGTTCAACAGCCCCTACTCTAAATGAATCAAGAGTTACAACGCCAACTTTATAATTAGTACCTAATTTATAAGCATAACGAGCTGCAAGCTTTGCAATAGTAGTTGTCTTTCCAACACCAGTTGGCCCTACAAACATCATAATCTTTCTTTGATGAACTCGTAATGGTATCTCATGCTTAACTGCAACAATTCTTCTTAAAATTAATTTAAAAAAGTTTTTAATCTTTTCTGGATTTGTTCTCATAGTTACAGGTAGCTGCTCAATAGTTTTTTTTAAAATACTATATGTCATCTCAGGATCAAAATCATTATCTTCAAAAAGGTTATATACTTCTGTAAATTCAGGAGGGATAGTCAAATCATATAGCTGACTTTTTGGTTCCCATAATATTCTTTGTACCTGAGATAATGATTCTTGCATCTGATCAATTTGACTTTTAAAGTCATAAAACTGAGTAGGAACTTCATTGGTTGGAGTATTTTTATAAACTATATGTTCAGTAGGTATCTCTTTATGCTTATCATATTCCTCTTCAAGTGCAACTACTATCTCATACATATTTACACTATTTTTACCTTTTGATGAAACTTTTTTTGTAGAGATTACTACTGCATCAGATCCACACTCTTGCTGTGCATTTTGTAAAGCTTTAGTAGGTGTTTCACCTAAAAATGACAACATTTTCATCTTATTTTATACCCTTATAAATTTTCTCTATTGTACCATCTGCATTTTTTATTCGTATATATTTTGATGTCTCATTTAATATCTCACCATCTTTTTCTATCTCTAAAAGTCCAAAATTAAATTTAATTTTATGTGCATCAGATAAATAAACATCTTTTTTACAAATTATTTTACCTTTTTTTATATAATGTTTTGCTCTATATAAATTTTCCACTAAATCATCTGATGTCAAATAATTTCTACATCTCATATTGTAAATTCGTTTATTTAGATCATTATACTCTACTTTTTTATAGTTTGATGTAGAAACCTCTTCTCTATAATTAATATTTTTTATAGATATAGGTACAAATACTAGCTCTGCTGCAAAACTATTTATAACAAATATAAAAATTATCAATAATTTATATTTCACTATGCCATCACCTCGATTAAAGATCCACCATTTACTTTTGTAATATCATCTATAATATCCTGATACATCTGCTTAACAGGTAGTACTATTGAAGCAAGTTTACCGTTTAAATAATAAAGTTCTTTTAACTTTTTTTCAAGATCATCAATACTTTCTTTATATATTGCGATATCTACTCCAGAGTGAAACTCTTTTGCAAGCTCCTCATTTAACTTTTTTTTGTTTAATGAAAGCTGTTCCATAGATTCTAATTTTTGACTATTTCTTTCTAAAAGTGATTCATGATTTGCAGATCTTACATCTAGTATATCTAAACTTATATCATCTTTTAATTTCTTTGTTAATTGATCTAATCTACTTATAATACTATTTATCATGATTTATCCTCACTTAAAAATTGAAATAACATATCACTAATACCTAAAGTACCTGCAGATTTTTGAGATAAAGCATCTGTATACATACCTTTTACTATCTCTGAACCAGTACCTTCCCCTGCCATTTTAGATGACTTCAATGAAGTTTCTAAAAGTTGATTCATAAAAAAAGCTTCAAAACTATTACAAACATCTCTTAAAGCACCATCATCTTTTATGCTTTTTTTATCTAAATTCTCAAACTTATTTGGTTGTATAGTTTTCATATCTAAAAATTGATTATTTATTTCCATTTTAGCTCCTACTCTTCTATTCTATCAAAAAAGTTTTCCTCTTTTGCCATAGAATTATTATTTTGACTTGATGATATAAATCTTAACTCAACTCTTCTATTTTCAAAAGCATTATCACTTTTTGGTCTATATGAACCAAATGCAGAAACTTTTAAAGTAGCTGGATCAATTTGATTTTTTATCAACTCTTTAACAACAGAAATAGCTCTTAAAGCAGATAAATCCCATGAATCCCGAGGTATTCCATTGCTTCTTAAATAGTTAGAACCAGTATGTCCCATAACCTCAATATCAAACTCTTGAGTCATAGTTCGTAATACTCTTGACATCTTAGATATAAATCTTTTTGCATTGGCATTATCAAGTTTATATTGACCCTCTTCAAACATTAAAGATGATGGGATATCTAAAGTAAATTCGTTATTACCCTTCATAGTCATATCAATTTTTTGATTCTCTTTATCACTCGTATCGTTAAATTCTTGAGTTATCTCTTCTATCAACTGAGCAACATCAGATTCATCAGATTTGGCACCTTGATCACCTTCACTACCTGCTTCACTATAGTCAGCATGATATTGAGATAAAGACTCTTTAGAGGCCTCTGCGGTATCCATAGCACCCTCTAAAAATCCCATACTTCTTCTCATAACTTCAAAGTATTCCTCTACTTTTTTCTTATCCATTGTCGCCATAGACAACAATAAGATAAAAAAACAAAGTAACAATGACATAAGGTCACCAAATTGTACTAGCCAACCTGGTAAACACTTAGGACAATCAGGACACTTTTTTTCTGCCATCTACTACTCTTCTACTGATGGCATAATTGCGCCTAATTTCATTTTAATATTACCAATAGATTCTTCAGCTGCAATCATATGTGCACCTTGAATAATAATCTGACAAGCGATCATCTCTTTTGCATGTTTTTGTTCAAGTTTACTCTCAAAAATACCTGCAAAACCTGTACCAATCAACGCACCATACATGGTAGTTAAAAGTGCAACCGCCATAGCAGGACCAACTGCTGATGGATCTGAAAGGTTAGCCAGCATAGCAACAAGCCCTACTAGAGTACCAATCATACCCATAGCTCCAGCACTTCCACCAATAGATCCAAATACCGCTATTTGAGTTTTATGTCTTATCTCCATATGTTCTAACTTGATCTCTAATAAGTTTTCTAAAACATCTGGCTTAGTATTATCAACTAATAGATTTAATGCTTCTTTGAAAAAAGGATTTGTTTCTTGTTGAATTTTAGTTTCAACTGACATAACACCATTCTTTTTGATATCTGTAGCATATATAATCAACTTTTCTACAAGCTCTGGTATAGGTTCAACTTTTACTTCGTTCATACCAATACCAATTGATTTACCAAATTTACCCATGGTATCACCCTCAAAAGAGGCCATAGTAACAGCAGCAGTTCCACCAAATACGATAATTACAGAAGGGATATCAATATAAGCACCAAAACCAGCACCACCTAAAATAATAGCTAGGGCAACAAGTCCCCATACTCCAGCCAATCCACCTGCGGTTGTTTTATCCATCTTTTCTCATTTTAAGTTAATTTATGTTCGCCGATATGTTTGATTTTTACACCAAATTTACCGTCAACTATTACTGCTTCACCATCACCAATCACAACACCATTTACTAATATATCTAAAGGTTCACTAGTCATCTGACTAAGTTCAATTATCTCGCCAATATCCCAACTAATAACATCTCTTAGAAGACACACCTTACTACCTAATCTTACACTAAGTCTTAATTTTATATCAAATAATAATCGTAGATTATCAACAGAATCTTCACCTAAAATTGAAGATAGTACAGATGGCGCTGCACCAACTGGTACCAAAGAATCATCTGCTACTGTTGCTGATGCAGCTGGTGCATCACTTGACAATAACTCTATAAAAGGGAAGCTTTCATTATCGAAAGATAAATATAACAATACCTCTTCATCATTTAGAAGTAGCACAAACTTATACATACTATCACTATTATTTTCATCAGAACATTGCATAATAGAACTGTCACCTAGTGAAAACTTCATAGCAGAGATATCATCAAAACCTTGTGCATTTACACTTGTAGATATACTTCCACATATCGTAGAAACGATCTCTTTAACGGCATCAGCGATCTCATCATCTATACTATCTTTAAGATCTGCAATTCCACCTAACATTAGGTATTCAAACTTTGTACCTGTAGCTGTTGGTATATAAAATTTCCATGAAGATTTTTTTCCAGAAAATTCAAAATTTGATTCTACTTTAATACACTGTTCTGCATCAAAATCATCAGCTGTAAATAATGATGTTTGTTCTACACTTCCAGATACTGATAGTAAACTTTCTAATGTACTTACAATTTCACTTTTTATTATATTTGATAAATCTGATGCCAATTCTTAATCCTACTTTTCTATCGATTCTTTATATGCATCCATCAAACTCTTTTTTAGTTTAAACATATCTTCTGTTGGATATTGATACTCTTTATCCCCTTTTGTAATTCTTACAAAAAATTCATTTGTATCTGAATTGTATCCAAACTTAACGTTATCTAGTATCGTTTCGTTATCGCTTGGGATATCTTTTGTAAGTAAATTTTTATATTTTTCATCTGGGTCTACTTTTGCTTTTTGGTCTGTTTCTTGTATTTTAGAGATTTTTGATACATAATCAACTTGTGCTTGATCCATCATCTCAAGTCTTCCTATTTGCATGGTATCCTCCTATTATTTTACAATTTACTTAATTATATCATAATATTTATAAAGTTTCTAAAAACTCATTAAACTTTAACAATTTAAAATCTACCAGTTTACCTTTTAATTTATATTTAAAATACTGTGTTGCTGTATTTAGTTTTAAATCTTGAATTAATTTAACACCATTTAAAAACATTGCATCTTTATCTTTGTAAATAAATTCTATCTCACCTAACATTACATAAGCTAAATTACTTTGGTTTGAAGCAAACAATGATGCAATAAGAATATAAAAAGAATCTATACTCTCTAAGTTATACTTTTTCTGTACATACTCCATCAACTTTATAGATTCTTTTGGATTACCACTGTATAACTCTACTATTGCTTTCATTCTAAGATAACTAGGGCTTAGCTCATTATCTATGTTAAAATCTGTTCTATAAAACACCCCTAAAGCTCGTAATGTATCTAGATAATAATCCGTAATAACCAATGACCCCTTAATAAAATTATTATTATATACTTTAGGGATCTCATCTTGTAATCTTGATATGTATACATAATCATTTTCATCTTTTTCTCTAGCAACCAATATCAGAAGTTTTACAAAAGGATCTTTACTAAACTCTACTAGTAATGGTTCATTTTTATTTATACCATTTTTTTCAATATTTTCTAAAAAATATAATGCTCTAAAAAATATTGACTTTTTCTGTACTGTTGTTAAGTTCTTTACATCAAGTTTTACTGATGGATCTTCAAATATTTTATACAAATATTTTGCTAAATATTTAAATGAACCATTTTTAGATAAGACATTCTTTACCATAAAATCTTTTTCAGTTTTATTTATAGTATAGTTCATTTTTTTTGCTGTTAAAATTGTCATAACAGAATAAAGCTTATTTCCATGCTCTAAACTATAAGCTTTTTTAAAGTTTTTATAAGCATTATTATAATCATAAATTTGAGCATAAGCTAATCCTAAATTATAATATTCATAAGGGTTAGTATCATACTTTACCTCTATCATTTTTTGCAATACTTGAACTCTTTGAATAGGGTCTAACTTTATTATTTTTAAAAAATCAGCATTATATTTAACCATCATATTTAACTCGTTTATACTATTCTTATCTTTAATAATAAAACTTTTTATCGAATCAATATCAATTTTAGTATAATCCTCAAATATAAAAGGTGCAAAATAGTAAACAAAGTCAAGCTTTCTATCTAAAGAAAATTTAGTGATCTTATCAAAATACTCTTTTGAGCTAAATTTATCTTTATTGAAAAAAAGTTCGATTTTCATCTTTTTATTTGAATAAAAGATCTTTTTTCTCTCTTCAATCTGCATAATATCTTCACTTAAATTTGGAAGATCATTTGATATAAGATCTCTATAAACTTTCAACCATAAAATATCATTTTTATTATTATCACCTTTAGCTTTAGTTAAAGCTAACTCCAAATTTATTTTTGCTTTCGTATAATCTTTTAACTTTATATTTAACAATGCTGCTTTTAATTTTGATGGATTTTTACTTTCATTTAGTAATTCTAGAGCATATTTATATCGTTTTTGTAAAATCAATGTATCAACAACCAACATCTTTTCATGTTCATTTAGTCTTTTAGATTTTGCACCTATTTTTGTGATCTCATTGATATATTTCTTATTTTTAGTAATTTTATACAGATAGTATGCTGCACTAAAATATGAATATTTATCATTATATTGTAACTCTTTTAGATCATATATCTTTTTTAAATATAAGTATGAATTTTTTTGTGAATCCAACTTATAGTAGGCTATACCTATATTTAAAAAAGATGCGATTTTTAGTATCTTTGAAGACTCTTTAAACAGAGTAATTGCTTTTAAGTATTGTTTCTTTTCTAGATATAATACTGCTGTATTAAATTTAACTATCAACTCTCTTTTTTCTTGCTGGGTTGTTAGCTTTTTATGTTCAAATAATATTTGTGGTTGAGATTCTACAACTTTATCCTCTTTAGCATTTAAAGCTAAAGGGGATAAAAAAAGTAAAGGTAGAAGTAGTGTTCTAAAATTCATTTTACTGTACTGTACCCACAGATGTGTACAACTCTTCAATTCTTGCTTGAAGAAGTTTATTTTTATGTTCTAACTCTGAATTTTTAAGTTTTAGTTCTTGAAACTCAGCTCTTGTAGCTTTTAAACTCTCTTGAGAATCATTTATAGTAGCCAAAGAAAACTGTATCTGCTTCTCTGACTTATCTTTTAGTTTCATCAGATTTCGATTTTTCTCCTCAACTAACTCTTTCTCTTCGGAAATCTTTTTATAAAGTGATTTGTATGTACTACTGCTACTATAAAAATATAGAGCCAGTACACCAAATATGGACATCAATAAAAAATCATCCAAACTAAACTACCTATCTTTTTAGTTGTATCAATGTTGTTAAAATCTGATCTGCTGTAGTTATCGACTTTGCATTTGCCTCAAAAGCTCTTTGAAATACCATAAGATTTACCAATGACTCACTTAAATCTGCTGTTGAAAGCTCTAGTGTTCCACCTTTTATCTCTGCAGTTTTATTATTATCAATATTAAAAATAGCTTGACCACTTCTATTTGTAGCTTTTAGTAGATTATTACCTATAGGATCAAGTCCTCTGTTATCTGTAAACTTTGCAACTGCAACTTGACCAATAGCAAAATCAGCACCATCTTGTTTCATTGTTATTAAACCAGTATCATCTACACTAAAGTCACCAAAAGCACTATCTGTAAGATTTAAACTATCTAATCTAAGTTGAATATCATCTTTTCTTGCAGCTTGATTTATCGTAGTTACCATTGACATAAACTCACCAGCAGCACCTCTTACACCACTCTTTTGAGGATCTTTAGGTATAACAATTGGGGGTGTAGATGTTGAATCTTTTTCTAGTTTTGCATTAATTTCTTTATCATAAAAATTATCTTTAGGTTCTACAACTAAATTACCATTTAAAACATACGCATTTACATAATATGCTAATTTTGTACTATCTGTAGCATCTGCTGCTGCTCCATTTATTTTTTCTGCAACTAATGTAGGTGTAGCATCATCTACCGCTGTCGAAACAATATTTGCAGCTGGAATTCCTGGACCATAACTATCTTTTAAAAGAGTATAAGTTACACTATCTTGATCTGCTCCATTTAATTGAGTAGGTGTCCAAACATCTGATTGTTTACCAGATATTGCTTCAGATAGTGCCGCTGCAACTGAATTAATTGCTCCCATTCCTGTACCTTGTTTTGCAACTTGAAGAGATTGGGTATCACCTTTTGTAGCTTGGTTTGAATTTGATGCATCTGTCCAACCAAATTCTTGTATTCTATATGATTTACCTGGTACCAAAGATTCAATTACAATAACACCTTTTGTATCAGCATCTGTGTCTGTTCCATCTCGTTCTGTCTGGATTCTAGGACTTGGTTGTGATGGATATTTATCATTATCTCCATCTGCAATAGTTGCATCCTTTTCTTCATCAGTTAAATATGCATTAAACCCTGATATATTAGATATTTTATCAGTTAGCTTTTTTATAGTAGTTAATTCATCTGTATCAAATGTTTGAGAATATTTTGTTCCATCAATATATACATACATCTCATCACCTGTATCTAGTGATACCGATGCATCTTCTAAATTCCAATCCATTTTATCTTTTTGGACAGAAGATTCTGTTGCTGTTGGTTTTGGATCAGCATTAGCGTGAAGTTGGAGTTGTTTATTATACTCCGTAATTAAAACTTCAACATCAGATATTTTGGTAGAAGCAGTTTTAAACCCTGCACCAGAAAGTGTAGAAATATCATCTGTTTTAGCTGTTTCAGTATAATCAGTTGCTTTTGCTACAATTGTTTCAATACTTTGACTATCTCTTATAATTGTATTTCCTAAAAGTTTATTATAATCATTTGTAAATTTTGTTGCATTAATGTCAGTACTTTTAAATTGTCCTTCATCATTTATATCAATATCTGCAATTGCCCAACCTTGTACTTGATAGCCTCCTGCATTTTGTAGATTTCCATTTTCACCCATTCTAAAGTTTCCTGCTCTAGAATAATATTGTTCATTTCCATCTGATACTTGAAAAAATCCATCACCAGAGAGAGCCATATCATAGCCTACTCCAGTAACTTTTAGATTTCCTTGAGTATATAGTTTTTCTACATCAAATGTACTTACACCTTTACCGATGTTATCTTGATACATCTGATCCGCAAAAGCAATTCTAGATGATTTATACCCTAGTGTGTTTACATTTGCTATATTATTTGATTCGTTGTCCAATGCTCTTTGTGCTCCTGCAAGCCCTGAGATACCTGTCCATAATGCTCCAACCATAATAATTCCTTTAAAATAAATTATACGAACATACTAAAATGTTCAAATATAAACTTTTAAATAAAAACTTATATTTAAATATTTTAATAGGTATTTACAGTAAATGTAAATACCTATTTAGCTACTTCATTATCTTACTTGTGTAACAGATGCCATAGTAAAAGATTCTCTATTTTCTGAATATATTGCTGATGAACCTGCAAAAAGATACTTATCTGTAATATCTTCATCAGTGATCACTTCACCATCTGAATCTAATAGTTTTAATGTACCATCATCATTAAATGTAAATCTACCATCATGATCAAGAGAAATTTTTATATCAGTTTTATCCTCACCATCATAAATATATCCATCTGAATCATAAAGTACAAGAGCATTATCTGAAGTACTATCTACTAAAGCATCTTTGATACCAGTTTGAGCTCTAGCATTTAGATATAGTTCACCATCTCTACTCTCTACTGTATCTACTTTGTATGATTTTATCAATCCATTATCACCAATAGAACCATTTTCCACAACATGACCTATCAATCCTGCTGATGTAGCAAGTGAAGATGAAGCATATGCTGCTTCAAGAGATTTCATACCTGCACTCATTTGGTTATTTGCATCTATTGATGACATCTGAAGTGTACTATCCATCAATGCTTGACTATCCATAGGTTTTGTAGGATCTTGCATCTTCATCTCTTCTAGCATCAGTTTTAAAAAGTCATCATTTGTTAACTGATCATTACTTATTGATGTTGTGTATGAATTACCATCTAATCCAACTGTACTATTTGTAACTACATTTTCTGCTGCCATTTTAATCTCCTATACAGATTTTTCATCAAAAAAGAAGTTAACTACTTTTGATGAATCCATCGAATCCTGAACTCTTATTGCTAGTTTTTCTTCCATAACAATAATATCTCCAGTACCTATAATACGTTGATTTACGTAGATATCTCCACCTTCACCTGCAATTTTATTTAAGGACAATACATCACCCTCACTAAAATTTAAAAAATCTTTTATAGTGATATCAGTATGTCCCAGTATCACATCTACACAGATCTCAGTATCTATTAAGGCATTATAATCTTTTTCTGTAAATTCCATATCAATCTTTTTTATTTATTTAAATGATTATAACATAAAAAAGTTGATTTTGGAGAAAATTTTAGTATATTTTGTATAAGTGATAAATCTATTTAAGTATTTTATATAACTGCGTCTAATGATTCTAGCATAGTTTGTACTTTTGCTTCAATATTTCCATCAAAATTACCTAGATCACTAGCTATTACTACTCCACCTGCTGATACATTTGAATCCTCTTGAAGAGTAACAAAACTTTCAAATTTTAGCTGATCTTTTAGTACAATATAATCTTTTGGATTTAGATGTATATTTATCTTTGATGATGTTTTTATTTTTGCCATAATACTAGATATAGTCTCTTTTGCTATTTTTGCAGAGTTTTCACCAAGCTCTATTGCAATAATCTTTTGTGCAATAGAAAAAGATGTTTTAAGAATCTTTGTTTCTATTTGAAAAGTAGCTTGTTCAAAAAATGAAGAGTAATTTTTAAGATCTTTTAGAGCTTCAATAAGTTGTTGATCTAGATCTCTCCCTTTTATACCATCATTTTCTATCAGTGTTACTTTTTCATTTATTTGTTGAAGTGCAGCTTGTAAATTTTTAATCTCTACTAAAACTGGATCAACATTTCCATTGATACTTTTATCATTTAGTACAGCTGTATTGGGTGTTGGTGTTTCAGTTGATGACTGATTTGTTATAAAAGTTCCTAGTTGAAAGGCTTGAACATCTGAATCTGGTTTGATTATTCTTGATGTAGAATTTACATTGTTTGATTCCATTATTCTTCCTCTTCTGGTCTTTCAATTTCTCCACTTTCTAGTAGCTTCATAGCAACTTCAAGTATTTTTTTCTGTGCCTCTTCGATATCTTTAATTTTTGTTTTTCCAAGCATCTCAAACTCTTCATTAAATCTATCTTTTGCTCTTTGACTCATAGCACCTAGAATAATTTCCATCTCTTCAGGAGGAGAATTTTTTAAAGCAACTGTTAGATCTTCTGTTTCAACATTTCCTATAACTTTCATTAAGTGAGCTTGTTCTAGTCCTAAAAGATCCTCAAAAATAAACATATTTTCTTTTATCTTACCAGCTAAAATAGGATCAATTCCAGATATATTGCTAAGAATATCTCCAGATTTAGGTCCCATTTTATTCAGCATATCTGCTACAGTTTTTACACCACCAACTGTAACAATTGATGCCAATAATGACTCTAGCTTTTTCTCAAGAACATTTGACATAGACTGAACAATACTTGGTGATACATCTTTGATCGTTGCCATTTGCATACTGATCTTAACTTTTAAACTATCATCTAGTTTTGTTAATACTTCTGATGCATCTGCTGCATCCATATGTGATAACACAACTGCGATAGTTTGAGGTGATTCATCTTTAATAAAATCTGCAAGCTGTTTAGGGTCAATATTATCTAGATATGCAAATGACTGTTGAGCCTCTTGCATCCTTGCTAATTTTGCTAATACTGCATCTGCTTCTGCTTTTCCAAGAGATTTATATAAAATATCTTTTGCATACTCAAAACCACCCGAACTAATATATGCATTAGATTTTATAAAAAGATGGAACTCCTCAAGTACAGCCAATGAAGTTTCTTTCCCTATTGAGTTGATTTGTGTAATAGAAATAGACAAATCTTCAACTAACTGTTTTGGTAGGTTTTGAAAAATTTTTACTGTTGCTTCTTCTCCTATTAAAACTAGAAAATTTGCAACTCTTTCCATCATCGACATACCTTGTAGTAGATCATGATTAGTTTCTTTATTTGCCACTTTAGCTACCTTTTCTTCCAGATTTTAGTACAGCATCACCTTCACCCAATAACATCTCTATCATTTTTGCAATATCTGAAGGATTATTTGTAACAACTTGATCGATCTCTTCAATCAATACCTCATATTTTGCCATCTCTTCAGGATCTAGTCCATCAAGATTATTTAAAATTTGACTTTTAACTTTAGCTTTTAGATTCGATTGAGCACTCATAGCATCAAACTCTTCTGATGCTATACTGTAACCTTGCTCATCAATTGATCCAGCAGCTCCACCCGAAGTAGACTCCAATAATGCTATCTCATTATTTGCAATAAACTTTTTATAGAAAACAAATAATAATATACTTGCAATAAGATACTGAAAATACTCTCCAAACTCTTGAAGCATAGATTTTGTAGAGATCAGTCCAAGATCATCACCACCTGCTCCATCAGCTTCACCACTTGCTTCACCAAATGGTTTTAGTCCTATAAATTTAAAAGCTTTTACAGTAACTCTATCACCTCTTTTTGTTTGAAAACCTATAGCTTCTTGTACAATAGAGTTGATATTTTGTAAAAATTCCTCTTTATTTTCAAGTTTTTCTAATACAGCAGAATCAAAAGTAACAGCAGCTGTAAGCTTAGAAATCTTCGCATATCCAGAGTCATGTTCGTTTATAACTTTTTTTGATATCTCATAATTTGTAACATTTTTTGCTTCCTCTTTAGAGGATTTCATCTGCTGTGAACCTGAACCAGTTTTTGTATTTTGTATATTTGAATCTACACCAGGAGCTGCACCTTTTTTACTATTTGTACCTTCTGAATTTGAAGCTACCTCTGTAGTTTGCTGACTTCTTATTGTACCCTCTGGTTCATATATCTCTTGACTAATCTCTTGCTTTGTAAAATCTAATTGAATTGAAACTTTTGCGATAACTCTTTGCCCACCAATAAATGGTCTTAAAAGATCTATGATTTTATTTTCATAATCATTCTCTAATTTTGTTTTATACTTTTCATGTTGTATATATTTAAGATCATCAATATCACTTTGTGAATGTTCTAGTAAACTACCATTTTGATTTATAAGCTTGATATTTTTTGATAAAAGCTTTGGAACAGAAGATGCTATAAAGTTTTTTATCCCATCAATTTGTTTTTGAGTCAATACTGTACCTTCTCGTAAAGTAAGTACTGCTGATGCACTAGGAAGTGTCTTTTTTTGTGTAAATACCGACTCTTTAGGTATAGCAATCTTTACATTAGCAACCAATATACCTGATAATGATTGTAGTGATCTTGCTAACTCACCCTCCATTGCTCTTAAATATTTTATTTTATTTTCAAAATTTGTAGTTCCTAATGAACTTTTATCAAATATTTCCCAACCTGAATGTTTTTGTGTTGAAGCATCACTTGTAATAAGTTTGATTTTTGCAACATTTATATTCATTTGATTAGTTTTTAAAGACAATCTATTCCCACTACCTACAACAGCATATGGAATATTTGCAGCATCTAATTCACTACTTGCTAATAAAACTTGATTTTTTGTTAAGTTTGTAGCAATAGTAAAGTTCAGCTTTTCATCTTGTGCTTTTATATTAGAATATATTAATAATCCTATTAAAAATAAAAATAATACAGAAAAACCACCTATTATAACGGCTCGTTGTCCTGAATTAAGATTATTAATAAATTTAAAAATTTGATCCATTATTACCTATACCCTAATTAATTTTTACTTGATGCATCAATTACACTTTTAAACCAAGATGCATCTTTTTTTATCGAACTTTGTATTGCAGAAAACATTATAGAGTTTTGTGCCATTGTACTCATTTGTGTATCTAGGTTTACATTATTTCCATCATTTTGCTCATCTAAACCTTTAGTTTCTTGAACAGAATAACCTCTACTTGGTTTTGTTTCTGCTATTTGCATATGAGCACTATTTGTAACTTTTAATTTTAAACTCATCTCTTCTTGAGATTTATCTAGTTCATCATCAAATTTTAACTCTTTTGTTTTGAAACCTGGAGTATCAATATTGGCAATATTTGTTGATATAACTTTTTGTTTTTCACCTCTAAAATTTAATTGTTTAAATAATAGTTCTGTAACACCACTAGCTTCCATTATTATCTACCATTTCCAATAGATTCTATAACTTTTTTATTAATATCATCAATTCCTGTCATAGCTTTTTGTGCTTGTTCAAATCTTCTTTGAGCATCTATCATAGAAACCATTGAACCTACAGAGCTTGTATTACTTCTCTCAATTGATCCTTGCAATACATATTCTTGATTATTTTCAATTCGTTTTACTTTAGTTTCATCTGAATATTTATAGTTATTATTGCCAATTTTATTTAAATCTTTAAAATCTATAGATACTACTGCTAGTGCAGATGATAGATTATCTCTACTAGCTGGAATTGGATTGTTCGTATTATCTAAAACTTTATATCCATTTTGTGTTACGATATTTCCATCTAAGATTTTAAATTTACCATTTCTTGTTAATTCTATATCTCCAGATTGAGATTCTACTTTAAAATATGTATTTGCTTGACTCAATGCAAAGTCTAGATTATTTCCTGTAGGAGATATTGAACCCAATTTACTATTTATATAGTTATGATCTATTTTTGGTACTGTATTCATTATATAACTAAGTTTAGAAACATCTTCACCTGCTTTATTTTGTCTATCTAGGTAACTATTAAAAGATCCTTCTGATAAACTATCTGCTTTAAATCCTGTAGTATTTAAATTTGCTAAGTTATTAGATATAACATCAACTCTATTTAGTTGATTTATCATACCTGCTGCTAATTGATGTGTTCCTTGAGTCATATTTTACCCTTCATTTCCAAATTGAGAAATAAGATCCTCTAAATCATCTGAACCAACTGTATTGGTACCATCACCTGATATATGTTTTGCGATTTGAACTTCTGGTTTATCTGAATCATCTTGAAAAATTCCATTTAAATAACTACTTAAACTTCTAATTACTGCCATAACTCTCTCAATTTTTTGACGATTGATATCATGATATTGCATAAGCTCCATAGCTTCAAATACTTTATTATTTTCACCATCAACTCTATTTGATAGCTGTTTGGATTCATCAATAACTTTTTTTGCTGATTCTAAATTTTCACTAAATACTTCAATATTTGGAAACTTTGTCCCTAACATCTCTAAAAGTTCTATCTGCTTCTCTACAAACTCTGACATACTTTTATTGTATTTTTGTATCTCATTATTTTCGTCTAATATAAAACTAAGTACATCAAATATTTGTGAAGCTTTTTCCTCACTATCTTCTGCAACTTCGTTTAACTGGTTTACAACTTTATGCTCATTTTCAACAGGAAATGGATACTTTTTTTCCTCTTCGGCTTTAGGCTCTTCTTTTGGTTCACTCACTTCATCTTCAGAAATACCATCAATTCCTGCTAAAATATCATCAAAGTTTTCCTCTTCTGATTCTGGTTCATCATCTGTAACACCATCAATTCCAGCTAAGATATCATCAAAGTTTTCCTCTTCTGTTTCTTCTACAGAGGGTTCATCATCAGTAACACCATCAATTCCGGCTAGTATGTCATCAAAATTATCTTCTTCGGCAGGTTCATCTTCAGAAATACCATCAATTCCAGCTAAGATATCATCAAAGTTTTCCTCTTCTGGCTCTTCACTAGGTGTATCTTCTTCTGATTTCTCTGGCTCGAAATCTGCTCCGTTCATTAAAGCTTCAATCTCTTCTTGACTCATACTCATGATAATTAACCTTTAACTAGTCCGTCTAGTTTCTCTTTTAAAATATCAGCACTAAATGGCTTAACAATATAATTATTTACACCAGCTTTTAATGCTGTGATAACTTCACCTTTACCACCCTCTGTTGTAATCATAACAATAGGAATTTTTTTATCAGTACCTCTAATTGTTTTTACCAATTCAAGTCCATTCATATTTGGCATATTCCAATCAGTTAAAACAACATCATAATTATTATTTTCTTGAAATAATTTCCATGCTACAACACCGTCTTCAGCTTCGTCATAATCATCTTTAGATACACCTAGCTGTTGAACAACATTACCAATGATCCTTCTCATTGTTGTACTATCATCTACTATTAATATTCTCATACATATTTCCTTTTATAATAAAATACCTTAGACATTATACATAAAAATTTTAAAACTTGTCTTATGTAAAATAAAAAGATTAATAATTGTTTAATTATATATTTAGTAATATTAGTCTAATTATATAGTATAAGGATTGAAAATGATTAGAGGTTTATACACAGCATCATCAGGAATGGTAGCTCAGCAACAAAATATTGATGTAATTTCAAATAATATTGCAAATGTAAATACTACTGGATTTAAGCAAGATAGGGCAGAATTTCAAGATTTGATGTATCAATCTTTAAATTATACTGCAGGTGCTACTTCATCTACAACAAATAATCCAACTGGTATTGATGTGGGATTAGGGGTAAGAACAACAGGTATCCAAAAGAATTTTATGCAAGGTAGTTTAAAAGAAACAGGAAATGCACTAGATATTGCTATTACTGGAAATGGTTTTTTTAAGATCACTACTCCTACAGGTGAAACAGCTTATTCTAGAGATGGTTCTTTTAAAAAAAATAGTGAAGGTTCGATAGTAACTGGTCAAGGATATAAACTTGATCCTGAAATTGTAATTCCAGATAATCTTATAAATATATCAATAGCTGAAGATGGTACAGTTTCAGGTGCAGATGCTAATTCTGGAGATATTACACAATTAGGTCAAATCACTTTAGCAAACTTTATCAATCCATCTGGATTAGCTCCAAAAGGTAACAATCTATATTCGGCAACTACTACATCTGGTGCTGCAATTGATGGTGTTGCTGGGCTTAATGGTATTGGTAACTTAAAACAAGGTATGCTGGAGGGATCAAATGTACAGTTAGTAACTGAGATGGTTGATCTTATTGCTGCACAAAGAGCTTATGAAGCAAACTCTAAATCTATTACTACAACAGATACTATGCTTCAAACTGTAAATCAATTAAAAAGATAGGTTAATCTAAGTATTTTATGGATTTACATGAACTAAAAAAAAGAAGGGAAGAGAACCTTCTAGCTCATAAAAAGAAAAAAAGAGCTTACTATATTAAGACTAAACTTAAAAATAGAGAAAAAAATATAGAAAAATTCTCTGCAATTGACTACGAAGTAGAACTATTTGGTGGAGATTTTGCACTAAAACTTAAAGAGATTGCAAAGAAACAAAGAGATCATATAGACTCAAGAGAAGAGATCATAAGAAAAAAAATACTTGAGTATAAAGCAAAAAAGCAAGACTACTATTGCGAACATAAAGAGAAAAGACTTGAGTATGACCGAATTTATAGAGAAAAGAAAAAAGAAAAACTAAAAGAGTATAGAAAAGAGTATTATAGACAAAACCGAGAAGCGATACTTGCAAAGCAAAAAGAGAATAGACTTAATAAAAAACTGGAAAAATTATAATGGCATCAGATTTATCGAAACTTATACAAGATGGTTTATGTAGTACTTTAACTGCACTATTATCAAAAGACGCAAAACTAAAAGAGACTACAAGAGTTCATGAAAAAGATCTTTTTGATATCCAAACATTAAAAATAGATTCTACTTTTGAATTTGCAAATATCACATCAACTTGGTCATTTATAATTCCAGCTTACTCTGCATCATATATTTTTAATGCTATGTTAGGGGATACTAGTGATCCTGTAGATGTTCTTGATGATGATATTGCAGATGCAATTAGTGAATTTATTTCAAATGTGTCGGGTGGATTAACTACCATGATAAATGGATCTGATCTTGAAGATCTCGGTACAGTTAAATTTACAATAGGTGATAAAGATATCATTGAGAAAAACCAACTTGACGATACTGAAAATATGTTTAAACTTCTTATTGATCTTGATGGTGTAGATATAATAATATTTGTAATATTTGATAAAGTGATTATACCTTTTATTGAAAGTATCAATAGTAGTGAAATGACATTTTATCCTGATGAAAATATGCTAGAAGAGATCGAGATAGATAATAAAGAGATAGAAAATCAAGAACCAGAAAATATAGAAAATGAAATAGAAAAAACTACTAAAACTAACAATGAAGAGCCTAAACTAGAAAATGATAGTAATAAAAAAGATGAAGAGAAAGATACTGATGAAGAAGAGATTGAATTAACGCAAGAGGAACAAAAAGCTAAGAAGCTAAAAAAACTTATTATTATTATTGGCGGATTAATTGGTGTTACAATTCTATCTGGTGTAGTGATGTACTTTCTAGGGATGTTTGATCCAGAACCAATTGTTGTAAAAGATACAAATGCAACAAAAGTTGTAAAAAACAAAGATGGTATTGATATAGTAAAATATAAAAATAAAAATACTATTAAATTTTCACCATCAATGATAAATTTAAAAAGATTAAATGCAAGATTAGAAGATCTAACAAAATATGAAATCTTAACAGAGGAAGAGATAAAAAAACAAAAAATAGAACAAGAAAAACTAATGGCAAATATAAAAAAAGAGCAAATGCTAATAGAATTTTCAAAACTAAATAAAGAGGAGCAAATAGTTCCTAAAAATATAAAAGAAGAATCAAATACTACAACAGAAATAAAAACAAAAAATAAGGAAACTGAAAAAGTAGTAAAAATTGATAATAAATTAAAATTTCTTTTAGTTCACAGTTTAAAATATAAATTATTTAAAGAGCTAATATTAAAAACAAATACCAAACAAGCAAGAATCTCTATATGTAAAAATAGAGATGGTAGAACAGCTATATATATTGGACCATTTGAAAATAAAAATTTACAAACTCATATGACAAAACTTATTCAAGATAAACAATCTGATCTACAAATAGATATCGCTGACATAACGCAAGATGAGTTTAATAAAAGATGTGATTTTTAAATAAGGGTTTAAAACCCTTATTTAACTAATCTCTTGAACTTAATATCTCAATAGATACTATCTCATCATTTTGTCTTGTAGAATCTAAAACTTCAAAACTATTATTATCAGAATCTTCGATTCCACCAAACACTGTATGTACTCCATCAAGATGTGGACACGCTATAAAGCATATAAAAAATTGACTTCCACCAGTATTTGGACCAGCATGTGCCATAGATAAACTACCTTTTTTATGTACTTGACCTTCTGTTCTTGTTTCACATTCTATAGCCCAATCAGGTCCACCTGTACCTGTTCCTTGAGGACATCCACCTTGTGCCATAAAACCATCTATTACTCTATGAAAATTTAATCCATCATAAAAACCATCATTTGCTAAGTGTGTAAAATTTGCTACAGTATTTGGTGTAGTAGATGGAGTAAGTTTAATCCATATAACACCTTTTGATGTTGTTATTTTTGCATACTGTAATTTATCTAACTCCTCTTGTGTTAACTCATATTGTTTTAATTCTGTTTTTCTTCCAAACATATTTTTTCCTTTTTATAATTATATATTTAAATTTAAATCATGTAGCTCTTTAAATAGATAAGCTTCCATAACATCCTCTACATACATTTGATGTGGAGCTACAAGAACTGCAATCCCCTCTTCCATAAATGGCCAAACATACTCTTTGTCATTTTTTACAACAACAACATCTACCCACTCAGTAATCTCATCTCTTTTTTGATAAAACTCTGACTTTATTATTTTACCTTCAAAAAACTCTATTAGAACCCAATACTTAAGATCATCAAGTAAAGTGATTTTAGCCTCATCATAATTATTATCATCTACTGGTATTAAAATATTCATAATATTTATCCTTTAAAATAAAATGCAATTATATGTTATAAAAATAAAAATGTTGCTTATACATAATAATTAAATTATTTACTAGCATTTAATTCTATTTAGATACAATCGCAAAATGCCCTTAACAAACTTAAACGAAGAACAACACTCATCAGCTACTTGTAAACTAGGTCACAATCTTACAATTGCTAGTGCGGGAACTGGAAAAACATCTACTATCGTTGGAAGAATTGGTCATCTCTTATATGATGGTGTCAAACCTGAACAGATACTACTTTTAACATTTACAAATAAAGCAGCTGCAGAGATGATAGAGAGAGTTTCAAAATATTTTGATGATACCACTGCAAAATCTATCGTATCGGGAACATTTCATAGTGTAAGTTACAAAATGTTAAAAAAACATGAAAAGAATATAACTCTAAAACAACCAAATGAATTAAAAACATTATTTAAATCTATTTATGAAAAAAGAGTATTTGTAGAACAAAGTGATACTAAGCCATATGATGGTGGTTACCTTTATGATATGTATAGTTTATATTTAAATAGTAGCTATGATGAAGACTTCGAAACATGGATGGGAAATAAAAATGGTGACCAAAAACAATATACACTCATATATCAAGATGTAATTGACGAATTTAATAAACTAAAAAAACAGTATGGTTATGTAAACTTTGATGATCTACTGTTAGAGATGTTAGAGTTACAAAAAGAAAATAACTTTGGCTTTGTTGAAATTTTAGTTGATGAATACCAAGATACAAATCCTTTACAAGGTAAAATTTTAGATGGATTTAAACCTAAAAGTTTATTTTGTGTAGGAGATTATGACCAAAGTATATATGCTTTTAATGGTAGTGATATAGGTATCATATCATCATTTGACAAAAGATATGAAGGATCAAAAGTTTTTACTTTAGATAAAAACTATCGTTCAACTGCACCTATACTTAACCTTGCAAATAAAGTTATTTTACATAATCCTCGTATTTATGAAAAGTCATTAAAAGTAGTAAGACAAGAGAAGCCACACTCACCGCAACTATTAAAATTTGATGAACTCTATGCCCAATATGAGTTTATAGGTAAAAAAATAACCCAATCTTCAACTCCACATAACGATATAGCAATAATCTACAGAAACAACTCTAGTGCTGATGGTATAGAAGCAAACTTAAGAGATATGGGTATAGAGTGTAAAAGAAAAGGTGGTCATAGTTTTTTTGATGCAAGAGAGATTAAAGTTGTACTTGATTTAATAGTTTTAATCGTAAATCATAATGATATGATGGCTTTTATACACTTAATAGAATATGGAAAAGGGATAGGAAAAGCAATTGCAAAAGATATATTTGAAGCACTTTTAAGAGTAGGACATGGTAACCTTTTTCATGGACTTTTAAATCCTGACAATACTATTATTAAACCTTACAAAAGTAATAAAACTACAAATGTACAGCTTGGACTTTTTGATGATTTTATTGAAATGGGTTCAACTTCAAAATTTAAAGATTTAGGTTGGGAGTTGAAGTTTTTAAATAATAATATTTTAAAACATCCAAAACTCACCCTTGAAGGTGGAATATTTTTATATGATTTTTATACTTTAATAAAAGAGTTAAAAAGGATACAAAATCCAAAAAATATGATAATTCATATCCAAAAACATAAATTCTTTGAAACTATTGTAGATACTCTTACAACTAACAGAGCCAAACAAAAAGATGGGTCTATAAATGAAGATATGAAAAAATCTGCTTTATTTAAATGTAATAGAAGAGTTGAAACACTTAAACAACTTTCAAGTAGACATAATAACCTAAATAATTTTATAAATGCTATGATTTTAGGTGGTGGAGAGATGAGCGAAGGTGGTGGAGTAAATCTTTTATCAGTTCATGCAAGTAAAGGACTAGAGTTTAAAGAGGTTTATGTAGTTGACCTAATGGATGGAAGATTCCCAAATAGAACTTTGATGAGTAAAGGTGGCTCACTAGAAGAGGAGAGAAGACTTTTTTATGTAGCAGTTACTAGAGCAAAAGATATTTTATATCTTAGTTATGCTTCATATGATAGAGTTAAAAAACTTGACTTTATATATAGCCCTTTTTTAGTTGAAGCGGGACTTGTAAAAAAAGAGGAATAAGTATGATAAGTTATGAAAAAGAGTTAAATATTATAAAAAGAGCAAATCGTTTAAGAAGTAGAAAAATATATGATGATAAACTTATCGATCTTGCTTCAAATGATTATTTAGGACTAGCATCAAATAAAGAAATATTTAAAAAAGCCTATAAAAGAGTTTTAAAAGAAAATTCAACCTCTCCAAAAGCATCAATTTTAGTAAATGGATACACTACTATTCATAAAAAGTTTGAAGAAAAACTTTGTAAAGTAAATAAGTTTAAATCAGGAATGGTAGTGGGAAGTGGTTTTTTAGCAAATATATCTTTAATTGAAAGTATGGTTAGATCTAAAGATATTCTTTTTATCGATGAACAGTATCATGCAAGTGGTATGTTAGCTACAAAATTAGTTCAAGGAAAAGTTATAATTTTTAAGCATAATGATTTTAACGATTTAGAAGAAAAACTAAAAAAAGAAGATTTATCAAGAACTTCAAGAGTTATCATTGCTATTGAAGGAGTTTACTCTATGGGTGGGGATATCGCACCAAAAGAGTTTAATAATATAGCTCTAAAATATAACACTATTTTACTTGTCGATGAGGCACATAGCTCAGGAGTAATAGGAAGAAATCTTTTAGGATGGTTTGATTATTGGGATATTACACCTAAAAAAAATCACATTAAAATGGGAACTTTAGGAAAAGCTTATGGAAGCTATGGTGCATATATTTTAGCCTCAAAAGAGATTATTACTTTTTTAGAAAACAGAGCTAAACCTATTATATATAGTACTGCCCCATCTTTATTTGATATAGCTTTAGGATATGAAAGTTTAAAATATATTCTAAAAAATAAAAAAGTATTAGTAAAAAAAATAAAAAAAAATAAAAAGATAGTAAAAGATATACTAGATATAAGTTCAGATTCATTAATAGTACCTATAGTTATAAATGACAACAAAAAAGTACTTTCTATACAAAAAGAGCTTATAAATAAAGGCTATATTGTAGGTGCGATTAGACAGCCAACTGTATCTAGTGCTATAATTAGAATGATCATCAAGCTAGATATTAAAAATAAAGATTTAAAAAAGATTTGT
>CAZLZQ010000004.1:0-38141 GCA_964564065.1 uncultured Arcobacteraceae bacterium
CAAAAATATTAATAACTTCTGTATTTGTAAAAAGATTTATATTTTTACTTTTATTTATCATTATAGAGGCACTTGCAGATAATCTAAATATATTTAAACCATACTCTTGAACCATAATAAGTGGAAATTTTAATTTATCAAAATCTATCTTCTTTGCAACTGGAATCATCCATTCATTAAAAGTTGAGGGAGAGTTAACTTCAACTTTATCTTTTAACTCTTCAAGTTCCTCTTTACTATAAATTTTAAAATATTCTTTAGCAGAACATAGAACCTCATTAGTAGAATCTTCATCAATTAATTTAGAATACTCTTTTTGTAGAAGTTCTAATCTATTAAATAAATCTTTTGGATCACCTTTATCACTTTTTGGTACAGCTAAAACAGTTGGTCTATAGTCAATTGCTTCTGGATAAAACTTCAATAAATCTATTGATTCTTTTAGTAGCGTGATACAAGATTCATCAGATATTTCACGATACAAGTTTCCACCAGCATGAAGATGACATATAGGAGGACCACTTACGATAGAGTCATTCTTTTCAAATAAACTCACATCTATACCAAGTTTACCTAAATATATAGAGATTGATGATCCTGCAACTCCTCCACCTATTACTGCTACTTTTATATTATTTTTCATAATTATATTTTACACTAATTTAGATATATCTTCAAAGTTATCTAAAACTATATTTGGGTCATATACTGAAATATCTTCATCATAGTTATATCCATAACTAACTGCAATAGAATCAATATTTGCTTTGTTTGCTGCAATAATATCATTTTTAGAATCACCTATCATAAGTGATTTATCAACACTGATATTTAACTTATCACATACATGTAAAAGTGGTGCAGGATCTGGTTTCTTTATATCTAAACTATCCCCACCAATATAATATTCAAATAGATCACTTAACTCTAAATATTCTAGTATAGGTTCAATAAAATCATATGGCTTATTTGTAACAATAACCAAATGGTAACCTTTATTTTGAAGATATTCCAAAGTTGATTTTACACCTTTATACAATATCGTTGATTTTGTTAAATTATTTGAATAATAGTCTAAAAATATATTTAATGCTTTTTTAAACAATTCATCAGAGATATCTTCATCACTACAATATGAAGCATCTAGAGCTCTTTTTACTAAAGTTGATGCACCATTTCCAACCCAAGTTCGAATTATATCTTCAGAAAAAAGATCTCTTCCTAAAGATTTTAAAGTATAGTTAACACTTAATGCTAAGTCAGGTACACTATCAATAAGAGTTCCATCTAGATCGAATATGATAAGTTCTTTGTTTCTAAAATTCAATATTGGCCTTTTGTAATTTGGATAAAATTAGATTTGATAAATTTTGGGCATTAAAAAAGCCCCTAACCAAGGGGCTTTTTTTGTTTAATACTAATTAACTACACGATGGTGCGGATGAAAGGACTTGAACCTTCACGCCGTAAAGCACCAGATCCTAAGTCTGGCGTGTATACCAATTTCACCACATCCGCTTAAAATGTAGTTAATTAGTATTAAACAATGGTACTCCCAGTACGATTCGAACGTACGGCCTACGCCTTAGAAGGGCGTTGCTCTATCCAGCTGAGCTATGGAAGCATATAATAATAAATTTATAATGGGGTAAGTAACCGGAATCGAACCGGCGACCCTCTGAACCACAACCAGATGCTCTAACCAACTGAGCTATACCTACCATATGGTAAATATAAATTTATTATAAGTTTTTAAATATCATTTTAAATGGTCGGAGTGAGAGGATTCGAACCTCCGGCCCCCTGGTCCCAAACCAGGTGCGCTAACCAGGCTGCGCTACACTCCGAACTTTTTAATAAGACTCTATGTCTTAATGTGGGGGGATTATAATAGAATTTCAGATAAATGTCAAGGGTTTTTCAAAGAAATATTAAAATTTCTTTGAAAATCATCTAAAATTGTATTAAACCATCTATTGGAGATGATGCTGTTGCATATGGCTTCTTTGGAATTCTTCCAGCTAAATAACCTTGTCTACCAGCTATTACAGCATTTTTAAATGCTTGAGCCATCATCATTGGATCTTTTGCTTGAGCAATAGCAGTATTTGCTAATATACCTTCAGCACCTAGTTCCATAGCAACTGCTGCATCTGACGCACAACCTAGTCCTGCATCTACAATTACAGGAACATTTACAGCATCTTTAATAAATGCAATATTATATGGATTTTGAATACCAAGTCCACTTCCAATAGGAGCTGCTAATGGCATAATAGCATCAGCACCAGCATCTTCAAGTTTTTTTGCAATTATTGGATCATCAGATGTATAAGCCATAATTGTAAAGCCATCTTTTTTTAGAACTTCACAAGCTTTTATTGTTTCAATAACATCAGGATATAATGTTTTAGCAGCATCTCCTATAACTTCAAGTTTAATAATATCAATTCCTGTAGCTTCTCTCATAAGTCTAAATGTTGTAATTGCTTCTTCAGCTGTAAAACATCCTGCACTATTTGGAAGAAGTTTAATATTTGTATCTTTGAAGTAATCAAGTAAGTTTTCTTCATTTGGATTTGTAATATTAACTCTTCTAATTGCAACGGTAATAAGCTCACTACCTGATGCTAATGTTGCATTTCGTGTTGTTTGAAAAGAATCATATTTTCCACTTCCTACGATTAATCTACTATTAAACTCATATTTTCCTACTTTTAATATTTCTGACATTTTTTTCCTTTAATTTAAAATTTTATTATTGATTTATCCGATATTATCTAAATTATCTTTATAGTTGTTTTATTGAGATATTTAAGTTGCTCAATTAAGATATTTGGTGTCATAGAGTAATCTGCACCATCATAAATATTTGATGCTATTGTATGTGCTAAGCTACCACTTATTGCAGAATCTATAGCTGAATAACCTTGTGCTAACAATGAACCAATAAGCCCAGATAAAACATCTCCACTTCCACCAAAACTTAACTTTGATGTTCCATATCTATTTATATAAATATTATTATTTTTACCAATTAATACATTTGCACCTTTTAATAATAATACCACTTTAGGATATTTTTTACAAAATATCTCTAAATATTTAAATCTATTTTTTTGTAAAATATCAATTGATATATCTGCAATATTTACTAACTTTAAAAGATTTACAAACTCTTTGGGATGCGGTGTTAAAACTATATTAGCTTTATCTAAAAACTTTAAAATATATTTATCATAAAACATATCTGCATCAATAATTTTTGCAATACTATTATCTAGTAATGATTTATCTTCTAAAACTCCTAAACCCATACCTACAGCTATTGCCGTTGTATTTGAAGGTAATATATCACTACTCATAATATTTGTAGATATATTTATATCAGATTTTAATACTGCTGTAATTAACCCTACACCAAAATGTAAAGCTGATTTACAAGAGATAAGTCCTGCACCAGACTTCTCTCCTACTACTACAGCTAAATGTCCAAAATCACCTTTATGTGTAGATAGTTTTTCTCTAGTTGGTAACTTTAAATCTTCTTTATCTAATAGATAACAATTTGAATCTATCTCATAAATTTTTCTTTGTACTCCAAGATTAGCAACTATTATATCACCAAGATAATCTTTAACTTCATCTGTAAATAAAGATTTTTTTAAAGCTCCCATAGTTATAGTTGTATTTGAGATAAAGGCTATATTTTCTATTTGTCCATTTTTATTTATACCACTTGGTATATCACAAGCTATTTTATATGATGCCATTGAATTTAACACATTAATCAATTTAATTGATGATCCATCAAGCTCTCTATTTAAACCACTACCAAATAAACAATCTACTATAATATCATAAGAATCAAGTGAGCTAATAATATCTACACCAACTGAATCTACTCTTTTTAGCTGTATTTTTGAGATCTTTGATTTAGCACTAAATGGTATATAAAGACTTACATCATAAGCAATATGAATCATACGAGAAAGAGCTATACCATCTGCTCCATTATTTCCAGGACCTGCTACAATTAGAATTTTAGAATTATATGAAAAGTTTTTTTCAATAAAATTCAATATTGAAGAAGCAGCATTTTCCATCAAGATATCTTCTGTTAATCCAAATTTTTCATAACATCTTTTATCTAAACTATTTACTTCCTCAAATACTTTTTGCATAATAAATTCCTAATTAAAAAGGTGCTTTTCCTGTCCAATCTCTAATTAACTTTATCTCTTCTTTTGTAAGTTTAGCTTCTTTATGCATAGTGATGTAACTTTCAAGTGGCATTGCTGCATAAACTGTTCTAAAAATACCTTTTAGCTTATCATCTTTTTGTTTTTCTGTATAGTTTTCCCATTCTGAAAAGTTTAACCATTTTCTACCTAAGTCTACATGTCCTTTTATAAAAAATGAAGCAGGTGCAATTTTACTGTACCAAGGGATTACAACTTCATTTGAGTGACAGTCATAACATGATCGTTTAAAAATAGCACTAAGTTCAGCAGATACTTTTATCTCCAAGTTTTTATTAGTTTTTGGGTTTTCTATCTTAGATGGAATAAACTGTAAACCAATAAATATCGCTAAAACTATTAACAAAAAATTCTTCATATTTTACCTTTTAATTAAAAAATAGACCATAAGGTCTTTGTAGCTCATCAACAAATCCATCAACAGATAAGTTTCTACTTTTTCGGTTATGCTCTTTTCCATCAAAATAAACTATTATTGTAGGAACTGCAAATACTCCAAGCTCAACCGCTGTTTGTTTAAATTTATCAGCATCAATATAAATTTGTTTTATCTTTGGCAAATTTTTAGAAAAAGAATCTTTTATTTTAGGTTGTAACACTTTACACACTCCACAAAATTCTCCACTAAAATATACCATAACTGCATTTTCATTTTTTATAGTTTGCTGTAACTCTTCTATTTCCATCATCTATTTCCTATATCAATATATATTTTGCAAGTGCTAAAAAGCTAAAAAAGCCCATGATATCAGTTACAGTTGTCAGTAAAACTGTACTTCCAATAGCAGGGTCAATATCAAACTTTTTTAACATCAAAGGGATAATAGAACCAAAAAAACCAGCACTAAATAGTGTAATTATCATAGACAATGCAATCACTATACCCAACATAATATTATTAAACCAAAAAGATGCAATACCACCTAGAAGTATTGCAAATAAAATTCCATTAAAAATAGATATTAAAACCTCTTTTTTTACAGCATCTTTACTATTTTGTTCATCAATATCACCAAGTGCTAATTGCCGTACCATAACAGCAAGTGTTTGAGTTCCAGCATTTCCACCCATCGAAGCTACAATTGGCATCAAAATAGCTAATGCAATAAATTCTTTTAATACATCATCAAATAAGCCAATTACAAATGAAGCCAAAACTGCTGTAATAAGATTTATAAAAAGCCAGGAAGCTCTTTTTTTACCAGTTTGAAGTATCTCCTCTTCTTGCTCAAATTCATCTGTTACCCCAGCTAGTTGGTACATCTGCTCTGTAGCACTTTGCTCTACTACGTCTAAAATATCATCTGATGTAATTCTTCCTAAAAGTCTATTTTTATATCCAATAACTGCTACAACTGATAAGTTATATTTTTCAAACTGCTGAACTACCTCATCAATATTATCATCACCTACTACTGAGATTGGTTTATATTTATTCTCAATATCTAACTTTAGTATATCCCTATAAGTCATATCAAAATCAAATGTAAGTAGATCTTCTAATGATATAGATGCCAATAAAGCTGTATCATCATCTACTATAAAAACTTGATGAATATTTTCTAGCTCATCATTTGCCTTTAATCTTTTTAGGTTATTAATAGATTCTTGAACAGTATCTGATATATTTGCACTAAAAAGCTCAATCTGCATATATGCACCAGCTTCATTTTCATCATACTTTTTAAGCCAATTAATATCATCTTGATCATCTTGATCAAGAGATTTTAAAATATCATCTGCTTTTTGTTCATCAAGATCTTCTAAATCTTGTATAATATCCGTAGCATCATCAGTTTCTAACTCCTCTAATGCTTGTGTAATTTGGGTATTTGATAATGATGTATATGCTTTATCTCTTAATGCTTCCGGAAGTTCTAGTAAAACTTCACCTAAATATTCATCAGGTATTTTATGTAGTAACTCATAAAATAACTCTTTATTGTATTTTTTTAGTTTCTTTAACTGTAGTGCAATATCAGAAGAGTGATGATCTGATATATTTTCTATTAAATCATTAATATCAAAATTATCCATCTTATATATCCTTTATTTTACTTTATATGATACTTCAAATTTTTTAAGTTTCATAGGTTTTTTCATCTCTTTAGCACTTGCTAATAATTCTTTTTTAATCTTTTTAACCATTTTCATATATGCTTTTCTTTTTTTACCAGTTAACTTAGTTTTTGTTATACTTATCACTTTTGCAGGATTTATAGCTCGTCCATTTTTATATAAACCAAAATGCAAGTGAGGACCAGTACTTCTTCCTGTAGTTCCTACTCTTCCTATAAAAGTACCCTGCTTTACCCTTTGACCAACTCTAATTTTTGCAAAACGACTTAAGTGTGCATATAAAGATTTATAACCACCCTTATGTCTAATAATCACTACGTTTCCATACCCACCTTTTCTACCTCGATGGATTATTTTTCCATCAGCAGTTGCAAACACTTTTCTTCCAGATGGAGCAGCGTAATCTATACCTAGATGAGCTCTATATCTTTTTAAAATAGGATGCCATCTTTTATAAGTAAATTTACTTGATATTCTTTTATATCTAAGAGGTACTCTTAAAAATACACTTGTTAGGCTTTTTCCTTTATCATCATAATATCTATTATTGTCAGGATTTTGGAATATATAATGTTCTCTTCCTCTTATTTGAACAAAAGCACCGTATATCTCAGGTGTACCAAAATATTGACCTAATCTAATCTTTTGATTAAATTTTATAGCAATTTTATCACCTTTTTGAAGTTTCCTGAAATTTACAGATTTTTTAAATGCTAGCATAAATTCATTTGCCAATGCTTTATTTCCAGTATTTTTAACAATATCTTGATAAGGCGAACTATTTATAGATATTGCTATCGTTTGAGATACCTCTTGAAACTCAATAGGTATGATATCTAAAGAAAAAGTTTTATCTTCATTCTTTATAATATGTATCTGCATCTCTTCACTAATTGGTATCAGAGCTTGTTCTAGTTTAACATCATCACTATACAAAACTTGAAACTTGACCCCAGCATATATTTCAGAACATAACTCTTTGTCAGTTTTAGAAAGATTAAAGTATAAATCTTGAGGAATTTTATGTTTCTCAAAAAAAGTTAATAAGGTTTCACCCTTCCACCAAATATCCTCTTGGACATATGAAGCTATAGATAAGCTAATTGTTAATATAAGCGATAGTATAATTTTCAAATTTGAACTCTTTATTGTGTATTAAAGCTTTTATTATACTATTTAATCTCTTAAAATTTCGTGATTGCCTTTTCTTCTGTCTTTTTTTCTCTTATCTGAATCTCCAAAAATACCTTCTGATACTCTTCTATTATTATTTCTTTTATCCATAGGTATCTCTATATGAAATTTTGCACCATTGTTTGTATTTTTAGCATATAGTTTTCCATGCATATGATTTACTATAATATCATAACTCATATATAGCCCTATTCCAGTTCCTATTGATTGGTGTTTAGTAGTAAAGTATGGTTCAAATATCTTTGGTAATATATCTTCGGGTATTCCCCCTGCATTATCTTCTATTGTTAAGACTACCATTTCATCATCATTTGTTAAATCTATTTTTACCCATTTTTCCTTAACATCTTTCTCAACTAACACATCTATTGCATTATTAATTATATTTATAATAACTTGAGAAAGCTCTCCTACAACAATTACAACTTTTAATTTCTCTTCATAATTTATATTATTTATCAATGATACATGTTTACTTGACATTCTAGTATTTATAATACCTAAGGCATTGTCAATTCTATCTTGAATAACTACATCTTTTAATTCAACTTTTTCTTTTATAAAGTTTCTAAAAATATCAATTGTTTCTGATAAATGATTTGCATTTGTAATGATAGATTCTAAATAATTATTCAACTCTTGATCACTTAAAATATCATACTCTTTTTTTACTTGAACACCTGTAGCTGCAGTTGTTATTACACTTAATGGCTGTCTCCACTGATGAGCAATATTTCCTATCATCTCTCCCATTTGGGCCATCTTACCACTTTGAGAAAGTAATCTTTCTTTCTCTTTGATATCTGTTAAATCTATTACTGTAATTATTCTAATATTTGAATCTTTATCTATCAATTCACTTGCTTGCATCAAAGCTGGATATTTACTTTTATCATATCTTAAAAGATAAAGTTCATAAGGTTCATATCTATCTAAAGTTGCTTTTTGCATAGCTAACTCTAAAGATTCATCAGCAATCATATCAAAAGCTTTTAAACCAATAAGTTTACTCTTATCTGTTATACCATATAGATTTAATCCCGCATCATTGATATCAATAATTATACCATTTTCAACAAGAGTTATACCCTCCATTGTAGAGTTAAGCATCTTTTTAAATTTTAAATTTTTTAATTCTATCTCTTCATGATGTAATTTCAATTGATACTGCCTATATATGATAAAGACTACGATAAGCAACAATACTATCACTATTTTAATAATATAAGAATAATCAATATTTTGTTTCTGTGTGATTTGTATATTTGACCAATCATTTTCAATCTTCTGTAGATAATTTTTTGGTAATGCTTTTAATGATTTATCTAAAATATCTCTTAACATTTTTTTATCATCTCTACACGCAATACTTAACTTAAAAGTTGTATCTATATACCCTGCAATATGAAGATTATATAATCCAAATTTTGATATATAATAAGAGGCAACAGGTAAAGTTGCAAGTGTATAATAAACATCACCATTTGATACAGCTTTTAAAGATTCTTCATATCCTGCTGTCTCTTTAATCCTAATTGTTGGGTACTCTTTTTTTAATAGAGTGATCAATCCTGAACCTTTTTTTCTTGACATCTCTTTATCAAGTATTGAGTCTATATTATATACAAATCCTTTATCATTTTTTGTAATAACTGCTAATTTATATTCCAAATAACTATCTGTAAAATTTGCATATTTTTTTCTTTTTGAAGTTGGTGTAGCAGCTGGTAAAATATCACATTTCTTTTCTTTTAGGTACTCTTGGGATTGACTCCAAGAATCTGTTGATACATGCTCAAACTTTATATCTAACATTTTAGATAACTTATTCATCACATCTATAGATATACCCTTTGGAGTATTATTCTCTTTAAACTCTATAGGTGTCCAATTTGGATTGTTACACATCTTTACAACTTTATTTTTACTTAAATAAAGTATCTCATTTGGAGTTAAATGGGTTAAGTTACTTATAGTACTATTTGTTGCATTTAACCATTTAAAAACTATTTGACCTTTCTCTTTTGGAGAAATTAAAGTTAATGATTTATCTAAAATAGATTGTAAAATTGGTTTTTTTATATTTGTGAAAAAATATAACGGTGAAGCATCAAACTTATTTTGAGATATCCCTTTGATACCAACTATTACATTTTTATTTAAAAAATCTACTACACCAATTTGAGCATCGATATACGCATCAACCTTACCCTCTAAAACAAAATCTATAGACTCTTCCATATTTTTTGTTGTAATAATTTTTATACTAGGATACATCTCATGTATTTTAGGTATTGTCCCATAGTCTTTTATAATTGCTATCTTTTTATTTTTTAAATCATCAAATGATTTTATACTAATATTTGATTGCTTTACATAGATATACTCTTTCATACGGAAATATGGTTTTGAGTATAATCCATAAGTTGATCTCTCTTTTGTATAGTATGTAGCTGGTAGAAGATCAATATTGTGAAGCTTAAACTCTTTTAGTAACTCAGACCACTCATTGGATACATAATCTACTTTTATATTTGTCTTTTTGATAATTAACTTTAGAATATCTCCAGTTATTCCATCTATATTATTATCTTTACTCATATTTACTACTGGTGCCCACTGTTCTACACCAACTTTAATAGTATTATTTTTTATCCAATTTTGTTCTTCTTTAGTAAAAATATCTTGATTTGCCATAAGATTTATTGTAAAAAACATAACTATTATTTGTAATAATTTAGCCATTAGAGTATTCCTATATATTATTTTTAGCCAAAATTATACCTAAATAACTATTATATACAAACTTCTAAGTAAAAATATAATAGTTATTTAGATATAATATTTCAATAAACTAAAATATTTAGGAATAAAATTATTATGCAAACTATTACACTAAACAATCCATTAGATATGCACCTACATTTAAGAGATGGTGATATGCTAAACCTTGTAGCACCTCTTACATCATCAACATTTTCAAGTGCAATTATTATGCCAAATCTTGTACCACCTGTATCTACAAAAGAGGATGTGATTGCTTATAAAAATAGAATCTTAGATGTAACAAAAGATGATAACTTTACACCTTTAATGACACTATTTTTTAAACCTTACACTAAAGAGTTTTTAGAAAGTATCAAAGATGAGATAAGTGCAATTAAACTATATCCAGCAGGAATCACTACAAATAGTGAAGGTGGGGTTGAATCTATAGATACAGTTGCATTAGCACCAACATTAAATGCAATGGCAGAGTTGAATATACCACTTTGTGTTCATGGAGAAACAAATGGTTTTGTTATGGATAGAGAAAAAGAGTTTATGGGTGTTTATGAAAGCTTAGCTATTGCATTTCCTAAACTTAAAATTATTATGGAGCATATCACTACAAAAGATGCAGTTGAGATGCTTGATAAATATGATAACCTACATGCAACTATAACTTTACACCATCTGCTTATAACTTTAGATGATGTAGCAGGAGGAATGCTTCAGCCTCATCTTTTTTGTAAACCAATTGCAAAAAGATATGAAGATAGAGAAGCTTTAGTAAAAGTAGCTTTAGAAGCACATCCAAAAGTTATGTTTGGTTCAGACTCTGCTCCACATCCAAAACATGCAAAAGAGAATTGTGGATGTGCTGCTGGTGTATTTACTTCACCGATTGCACTTCAAGTCTTAGCAGATCTTTTTGATAATAATAATAAATTAGAAAATTTACAGAAATTTATAAGTGATAATGCTTACAAAATATATGACATTCCTAAAAATAATAATAGTAAAATAACTTTAATTAAAAAAGATTTTACAGTACCTTCAATATATAAAACTTCAAAAGAAGAAGTTGTCCCTATGTATGCAGGTGAAACTATAAAATGGTCAATAAAATAAAAAATGATAAATAAATTTTTAAATAAAAAGAAGTATTCAAATAAACTTTTCATTGAAGAATTATTAAAAAAAGATTTTAAAGAAGAGTACCTTACTGAATCATTAAAAAGTGAAAATGTAAATATAAACTATAAAGATGAAAATAATAATACATTTTTACATATATGTTTATTGAAAAATAAATTCAAATCTGCATTATGGCTTATAAAACATATTCCAGATACAAAATCATACAACAACAACCATCAAAGAGCTATAGATATTATTATAGATAAAGATAACCATCAACTATTAAGAGCTATTTTAAATTTAGAAGATATTGACATTAATAAAAAAGACAATGAGGGTAGAACACTACTGCAGGATACTACAATCTTAGGATATAGCGATATGGCCAAGATTCTTATAGAATTTGGTGCAGATATAAATTCTATTGATAATAACGGTAGAAATGTCATCTTTGATGCATTAGCATTTGGTGATCATAACTTTATTGATTATCTTATTTCATTTGACAATATAGAGTTAAATAATATTGATATCAATAATAATAGCGTGTTGCACCATAAAGAGATATATGATAATGATGATTTAGCAGTAAGTTTTATTCAAGCTGGTGCAGATCCTACAATCAAAAATCAAAATGGACAAACATTTATTTGTGATACTGCATTAAGAGGAATGGATGGATATCATGTATTGGATACTGCTTTAAAATGTGGTGCAGATATAAATTCAAGAGTTGCAAATGAAAATACCATTTTAATGGAATTAATAGCATCTACAACTAAACTATCTTCAGATGAGAAGGAGCGAAGAAAAAGCTTATTAGAGATATCAAAAAAAGTTTTACTTCATGGTATAGATACAAATGCTATTGATATAAATAATGAAACAGCCTTATTTAAAGCAGTAAGAGTCCAAGATATAGAACTTATATCTTTTTTACTATCGGCAGGGGTAGATCCAAATATTCAAAATAATAGAAAATTTACAGTTCTAGTTTATGCTGCTCTTCAAGGTTTAGATAGTCTTGATATAGTATTGTTGCTACTTAAATATAAAGCTAATCCACTATTAAAAGATACAAATTTTAGAACACTATATGAAGTTTTAAATGAAATAATTTTGCACACTCATAACAAACTATCAATGAATGACAGATATATTTTATCACTTATTACAAAAGAGGGACAATATATAAGAATATTAAAAGAGATTTTAGAACAAAATAATGAAGATCTTAATTTCTTAGATTCTACAGGAAACCCACTTTTTTTTAACCCGCTTTTAAATGATCATTTTCCTTTATTTAAATTATATATAAAATATGGATTAGATATACACACTGTGAATATAGATAATCATAATATATTTTTTGAATATGTACTACAGGTCTTTAAAGATAATAATTTAGATGTAGATTTTCAAAATAATATTAGTATGCTATTAAGTGCAAAACTGGACCATAATTTTCAAGATGATTCAGGATATACTGTTGTACATAAAATATTAGAAACAGATTGTGATATCAATCTATTTAATACACTTACTCAAGTTGTTTTATTTGATTATTTTCGAACTGATAAACTAGGAAGAAGTGTTATGCATACTGCAGTTTGGCATGATAAGCAAGTGATAATGAAAAGAATCAATAATATAAATTCAAACATTATGAATATTGCTGATTCATATGGAATATTACCACTTACCTATGCTGCACTACTTGGAAACCAACAATTAGTTTTGCTTTTTATCGAGATGAATGCAAATATTAAAAGTGGTATAAATGTACCACCTCAAGCTCTATTGAAATTTAGTCCTATGTTGAAAAATTTAAATAAACTAAAAGACAATATTGTCGATAAAGATATATTAGCAAAAATAGATATGGTAATAGACCAAGTAAAAAGAGATTTTAAAGTAATTTGAGTACCCAAAGTAAACAAGCATTGGATAAATATTTAGTATAAAATATATTTAAAACTTATCTATACAACTAATCCATAGGCTCCCCATCTTCCATTGTCATATTTGTTTTTGAATATTCAACCATACCATTATCATATACTTTAACATCTTTCATACCAACTAAAAACTTTGATACAAACCAAAGACCTCTTGCTTTATGCCCTGTATTACAATATATATTTAAAGATTTATCTAACTCTACACCATATCCACTATTATATAATATATCTTTTGCATCTTTTTTTGAAACTAATTCAAAATATTTTCCACTATCTTTTACATATCTTATCATAGGTGTTAATTTTGCTGTTGGTATTCGCCCATGTCTTGCTAAATCTTTTCGTTTATCAATTCCAGTATAAAACTTACTTACCCTTGAATCTGTTATTTGAATATCATCATTATAAATCGCTTCATTTATATCATATATAGATGATATTATAGTTTTATCATATGCTTCAAGTTCTATATCACTTTTTTCAATAACTGGTAGTTTTCTTGAGATAGCCTTATTTTCATATACCCATTTAGCAAATCCACCATTAAGCAGTGCTGTATTTTTAATACCATACAACCAACTATTCCATATACCACTTGCTGCATCTGCAAAATCTTTATTATTTTTTCCACCACTATAAAATACTATTACACTATCTTCTGTTACACCTGCTTTTTGAAGCATATCTTGAACTTGATTTATAGTATTTGGTAGTTTTGGAATATTTCCTAATTTACCTTGAAACCAACTATTTTTTGGATAATTTATAGCACGCTTTATATGCCCTTTTTTATAATCATCTGCTTTTCGAGTATCTATAATAACTAAATCTTTATCACTTATATTCTTATTTAACCAATCTGTACTTGCTAGATGATCAGGTGGAACATCAAGTGCAAATATCATTGAAGATGTAGTTACTAATAATAGTGTTTTTCTAAGTAAATTTTTCATTTTATCCCTTTTTTAATAAATACTATTTAGCTAATTTACTAAATAGATAAAGAAATTGTATAATATTTTTTTATATTTGTCAATACTATTTAGCTAATTTGTAAAATAGTTTATTTTAGATATAATCCAATTATAATAAATATAAGGTTGGCTATATGTTAAATATGGAACAAAAAATAAAGATATTTAAGGCACTAGGAAACGAAACTAGATTTTTGATTTTTAAAAATGTATTTACTGGTGGTTATGTATGTTCTATAGATGAAACAAAACCAAAGGAAGATATTATTGCACAAGCTACTTGTGTAACAACTATAGCGGAACATTTTAACTTTTCACTTCCAACAATATCTAGACATCTTAAGGAGCTTAAAGATGCCAATATTATTATAATGGAAAAAAAGTCAAATAAGATTTATGTTACTCCAAATCCAGAAATTATAAAAGAGTTAGCAAATTGTTTTACATCTTTAGTTGATAACTATTCTCACTCTTCTATTCAAATAAACTAATAACTATAGATTATTAAGTCAATCTTTCCTATAAAATATGAAATTAAGTGAAAATACACATGAAAAAGGTGGCGGAATAGGTTTTTATGAGATTGCTAAAAGATATAGTAGGGTTGAGTATAAATTTGAATATATAAATGAAGATAAATTTTATTTCTATTTTACCGCTATTATTGAACCAAAAAGTTAATTTTTATGGTTTACTATTTATTGATTACATCAATAGGTAAAGTTATTTTAAACTCTGCTCCTGTATATTTATTATCATCCATGTTATAAACTTTATTTAAAACAGTTATTTTACCTTTCATACCCGTAGTTATAAGATTATATGTCATATTAAGTCCCAATCCTGTACCTTGAGATTGGTGTTTTGTTGTAAAATATGGCTCAAATACTCTTGCCAATATATCTTCTTTTATACCACCACCATTATCTTTTATTCTAATAATAATATTTTCTTTTTCTTTTTTAGTAGATATAAATATATATTTATGATTTACGTTATGTTCATTTAAAGCATCTTTAGCGTTATTTATTATATTTATTAAACATTGAATAAGCTCATTTGGATAACCATTTAATTCTATATCGTTATCCATATCTAATATAATTTCAATATCCTCTTTTTTAATAGTACTATTTATGATATGTAAAAATTGTTCTATATTCTCTTTGAGGTTAAATTTAGTTAACCTCATATCATCTTTAATAAAATTTCTAAAGTCTTCAATAGTTTGAGATAGATACTGAGTATTTACATTTATCGTTGAACAATATTCATTAAACTTTTCATCAGTCAGCATATCATATTCTTTTTCCATCTGCATACCTGTAGCTGTTGTAGATATTACAGACAATGGCTGTCTCCATTGATGAGCAATATTTGCTATCATTTCACCCATAGATACAAGTTTGGATTGTTGATCTAGTATAAATTCTTGTTTCTTCTCTAATGTTATATCTGAAATATTTGCAACAACTACTGTTTTTAAATAATTAAATTTAGTTCCAATAGATATTCTTATTGGAAATATCTCTTTATTTTTTCGTTGTGCTTCAAGTTGAATCTCTTTATCTAATATACCTTTTAATTTACCTGTTTTAAAAAATAGTGATAATGCTTTTGAATGTTTATCTTGATATTTAGGAGGTATTATATTTAGAATGTTTGATTTTCCTATCATCTCATCTTTAGTCCAACCAAACATATCTTGAGCTTTTTTGTTATATACCGTTATTATACCTTTTATATTTATAGCAATAATTGCATTGTTATTAGATTCTATAATAGTATTTATATACTCTTTATCCTCCTCCAATTCTTTTGTTCTTAAATATACTTTTTCATCTAACTTTTTATTTGATAACTTTACATTTCGCATAAATATATATAATATGGTTAGTAATATAATAAAAAACATAGCTGTAATTATAGTAAGTATTATAAAGTTTTTAAAAGCTTCTGTCATCTCATCATCAAGTGGATAAGATGTTGTTAAAATAGCTCTTATTTCACCAGACTGTTCATGGAAACCATTTTTATCTCCATAAATTTTTACTAAATCTTTTGGTGCAATATCTGGTGTTGAGTGACATCTCATACATTTTTGTGTTGTTCTTCTTGTAGGTATTGCATTGTATAAAATCAGCTTTCCATCTTTTTCTATTATCTCATTATAGTGTTTTATCTCATTGTCATTAAATCTTTTAAGGATTTGGCTCTCTTTTTTAGTAGCTTTATTATTTGGGTTTCTAGGGTTATCGCTTGCAAACTTTATTATAATAGGTTTTTTATTATTTAATTTTCTAAATTGATTATAAAAGTTATTTACTTGCTTTGCATTATATGTAGATGATAAAAGTGATGGATTAAAATAATCAGAGTCAATTATATTTAAATTTTGGAGTCTATAGATCTCTTGTTTCTGATTATTGCTTACATTCATTCTTACAGCTTTATAGTTTAAAAGAAGTTGATCTATTTTATTAGATGCATTTGATATTGCTGATTCTTTAGTTTTATAGTAATAAATTGATGTTAGTAATATAAAAAATATCAATGATATTATGATAATAAGCTTAAAATTATAATTTTTGATAGCAAACACCCATTCTTAATTTTATTTAACATTATAACTATTCTTTTATTAAACTATCAGCAATTCTAACTCTAATTTTTTGACTTACATAATATAAGGCTCCATATCAATATTTTTTTCACTCTGGCGGGATATAATTTCCAATATTTAATTTAAACTTACCCAAACATAATTTATAAATAGTTTGAGTATAATAAAGTATATAAGAATAACAAAAGTGTTTAAGTTTCAAAATATTTTGGTACCGTTTGGGGGACGTTTTATTTAAGAGGACTTATAAACGCGATAAACAAAGGAATTAAAGATGCAGGTACGGGTCTATTATGAAGACACTGATGCAGGTGGTGTAGTATATCACTCTAACTATTTAAACTTTTGTGAAAGAGCCCGAAGTGAATTTTTTTTTAATAAAGGGTTTTCCCCTATTATAGATGATGCTCATTTTGTAGTACGAAAAATAGATTGTGATTTTTTATCACCTGCACTATTTGGTGATACACTTTTTGTAAAGACAAATATTTTAAATATGAAAAATGCATCACTTACTTTATTGCAAGAGATTACAAAAGAGAATAAAGTAATATTTAAAGCAACTATAATGTTAGTTTTAGTAAAAAACAGTAAAGTACAAAAAATAAATAAAGATATAAAAACATTTTTAAATTCAGTTTTTATACAATAATGAGATATTAAAATGGCAAATGAACAAACAAAAATAAATGTTATGGGTAGTGAAGTTGAAGATGGTTTTATGTGCAAACCAAAGGTATTAGACCCAAATAAACCTATTATGCACTACAAAACGATGGTTCATGTTTGCGTAGATAAAAGATGTGGGGAAGCAGGTAGTTCTAAAAAAGCAGATGAGTTACGAGAGATAGTAAAGAATATGAATCTTGATACAGGTGAGCATCGTATTAAAATATCAAAATCTTTTTGTTATGGTGCTTGTAGATACAAACAAGTTGCAAATATTTTTTCAAATACTCAGGATAATGGACAAAGAAAACATAATAATATATGGCTAAAAGAGACTCATGAATATGATACTAAAAAATGGGAAGATCTATTTTTAGCATTAAAAGAAAATAGATATCTAAATAAATTTAAGCAAATAAAAATGAAAGTATTTTAATGAACCAAGAGCAAAATAATGAAAATAAAACTAAAGTATATTTAATAGGTGCAGGACCTGGGGATATTGAACTTTTAACTATAAAAGCAGTTTCAATTTTAAAACAAGCAGATGTAGTACTTTATGATGCCCTAGTAAATGAACAATGCTTTTTATTTTGTAAAAGTTATGTTTTAAGAATAAATGTTGGTAAAAGAAAAGATAACCATAGTAAAAAACAAGAAGAGATAAACGAACTGTTGATAAAACATGCAAGTAGTGGTAAAGTTGTAGTAAGATTAAAAGGTGGAACACCTTTTGTATTTGGTCGTGGATATGAAGAGGTAAGAGCTTTAGAAAATGCAGGGTTTGAACCTGTAGTTATATCTGGAGTTAGTGCAACAACTAGTGTACCTGAGAGTTTTATGATACCACTTATTGATAGAAAATTTAATGACTCATATAGAACAATTACAGGACATGATATAAAAATATTTGATGAGATAGTTACAACTTATCATAAAAGGGAAAATCTTATTATTATGATGGGGGTACACAATCTAAAAAAAATTACCTTAAATTTATTAGAGAAAGGTTTTCCATCAGATCTACCACTTGCAATCTTAAGTAAAGGTACAACTTTTGATGCATCAATAATGAACTCTACTCTAAAAGAGATTAGTGATCAAGATGATAACTTTTTTAATAAAATAAAAGAGTTAACACCTGCAATGATTTTTATAGGCTATACAGTAAATGCTTCCGATAGTTTTAACTAAAAAACAAAAAGCCCTAATAATAGGAGCGGGAAGAGCCTGTGCTATAAAACTAAAAGTTTTAAGTAGAATAGAATGTGATATAACTATAGTGTCAAATGTATTTGAGTATGACCTAGGAGATATTTTATTTACTAAAATTCAAAAAGATTTTTATAATTTAGAAGAAAGTTTTTTTGAACAATTTGATCTAATATATATTGGAATAGAACTTCAAGATACCACAATGGTAAAAAAACTTGTAAAAAATAAACTTGTAAATGTTTTATCAAATCCTAATCTAAGTAACTTTATACATCCTTGTACTAGAGATGATGATGATATTTTAGTAAGTGTTAATAACCTAAATGAAAGAAACCCTAAAAAAGCATGTAGATGGGCAGACAACTTTATAAAATTTAAAAAAGAAGCAGATATATGTTAGATATATTCAAACAAGAAAAAAGTTTTTTAACTAGAGCAAAAGAGAATAGTACTTTTCGTTATGTTTTAAAATTTAATGAGATAGGTTCTTATTTAGAAATTTGTGATAAAAATAATAAACAACTGCCAAATATAGATTATAGAGTTTATAATGGACTAGATAGAGAGATATTGCAACTTTTAGAAGAGTATAGCAAAGATAACTTTTTTCAAGTATCATGGGAAGATGATAGTGGTAAAATATATTTGGATAAATATCCAAGATTATTAGAGCTTCTTAGACAAAGTGATAAGCTATTTTTAGAATCAAAAGAGCAACTTGAGTTTCAAAATGGTATTTATAATGTAAATTTAAATATAAAAAAAGATGATAAAATCACTATAAATTCTACTGTTGAAAATCATAAATTTATTTTTATCTCTTCAAATTATATTTTAACTAAAAATAGTATAAAACAGATACATAATATTGGAGAAAACTTTAACCAACTTAAAAACTTTGATACTACTATTGAGATAGATAAACTTGAAGAGTTTTTAACAATTCTTGTTACTCACTTTGAGAATATAAATATAAACTATGATGAGTTTACAGTTTTAAATAAACAAGAGAGTAAAGTGATAAAACCTGCAATAGTTTTTGAAAAAATAACTATAGATAAAGAGCTTATTTTAAGAACTTCTGCTACTTTAGGAAAACTTACCCCTGAATTTTTTAATAATTTCAATATCTCTAAAATTGTTTTAATAAACCAATTAGAAAAAACAATCTCAATATATGAATGTAATTTTAGTGAAGTATTTGAGATATACTCTATGATTTTTAAAAACTTGTCAGTTATAAAAAGGGAACAAAAGAGTTCTTCATTTAGTGAAGAGGATGGACTTTTTATTATAGAACAATCAATTGCAAGTGAATTTATACTAAAAAACCTTCACACAATAGTATCTAAATGTGAACTATATGGTAGTGATAATCTTAAAGAGTTTAAATATATTACAGATGAGCCAAAGCTAAATATATCATTTAAAAATAAAATAGATTATCTAGACAAAGATGAAGTTACAGTTTCTATAGGAACAGAAGTTTTTAATATATTTGATCTAATCAACTTATATAAAAAACACTCATATATACCTCTATCAAATGGTGAAAAATCAATTATTGATAAATCATATATATCAAAACTTTCAAGAATATTTAAAAAACAAAATGATGATAAGATAAAAGTATCATTTTTTGACCTTCCAGAGATAGAAAATCTAATTAACCAAAAAGAGCAAACTATTTTCAAAAATAGTAGAGAGTTTTATGAAGGATTTAATAAACTTAAAAATAATAAAATTACTTTACCAAAACTTGAAAATGTAAATCTAAGAGATTATCAAAAAGATGGTGTAAAGTGGTTGAAATATCTATATGACAATAATTTTGGTGGATGTTTAGCAGATGATATGGGACTGGGTAAAACTCTTCAGGCTATCACACTTTTATCATATATTTATCCAAAATCTAAAACTCCTACCCTTATTGTTATGCCAAAAAGCTTATTAAATAACTGGCAAAATGAATTAAAAAGATTTAATCCTAACTTATCTTTTTACCTATATTATAACCCACAAAGAGATATTGAGAAATTTAAAAAATATAATATAATTTTAACAACATACGCAATAGTAAGAAATGATATAGATAAACTAAAAGATATAAATTTTGATACAATTATACTAGATGAATCACAAAATATAAAGAATATTGACTCAAAAATTAGTAAAGCAGTAATGCTGTTAGAATCAAATCATAAATTTACACTCAGTGGAACACCTATTGAGAACTCACTCTTTGAACTATATTCTCTATTTAGATTTATAAATAATGGATTATTTAAAAGTTTAAAAGATTTTAAAACTGATTTTGCATCACCAATACAAAATGAAGTAAATGAAGATGTAGCACAAATTTTAAAAGCAAAAATCACACCTTTTTTATTACGAAGATTAAAAGCAGATGTATTAAAAGATCTACCACCAAAGCAAGAACAAATTATCTATGTAGATATGGAACCTGAACATAAAAAGTTTTATGAAGAGAAGAAGAATTTTTATAAACAACTTTTAGATCAACAAATTCAATTAAATGGGATAAGTAAATCAAAATTTATAATCATGCAAGCATTTAATGACTTACGACAAATTGCATCTACACCTGAACTAAAATCGCAAAATCATATAAACTCATCAAAAATAGATAATCTTTTTGAGATGCTAGATGATATTATTTTAAATGGGCACAAAGTATTGGTATTTGCTAACTTTTTAGGTTCACTTGATCTTATCGCACAAAAAGCTCAAAGTAGAGGTTATGAACATCTACTTATGACAGGAAGTACAAAAAATAGACAAGAATTAGTTGATAAATTTCAAAATGATAAAGATACAAAACTTCTTCTAATGACTCTAAAAGTAGGAGGCGTTGGTTTAAACCTTACTGAAGCTGATTATGTATTTATATTTGATCCTTGGTGGAATAAAGCAGCTGAAAATCAAGCAGTAGATAGAGCACATAGAATGGGACAAAAAAATAAAGTTTTTAGCTATAAAATGATTACAAAAGATACTATTGAGGAAAAGATTTTGGAACTTCAAATGCAAAAACAAGACTTAACAGACATGGTTATAAGCGGTGATGAGGGTGGTCTAAAAGAGCTTACAAGTTCACAATTAGACTTTATTTTAGGATGATAATGAAATTTCAAACAGTTAAACCAGAAAATACAAAATATACCTATTCTAATGAAAAAGGTGTGTTGGAATTTATTGAAGTTATTGAAGATATGTTAAAATCAAACTTAATAGAATTTGGCAAAACCAATGAAAAACCACTTGCAAAAACAATTAATATATTAAAATCAACTGCATCTTCTCAAGAATTTTATACGAATAAAGCATTAAATTCATTTGCTACAGATATGCTTACTCGTGCTTTTTCTTACTACTATTGGGATACAAAAAGTTTTCAAGATACACCACTTAGAAGTTTACAAGATTTTATATCTTTACAAGTTACAAATCAACTTCCATTTTTTATATCAAGAATATTTGCTTCACACTTAAAAAAAGTACGATATGACTTTTATCATACATCTCAAAATAAACTTTTTGATATATTTGGTCAAATATTAAATAAACTACCTAATGATGGATGGTGTAGTGTTGATGAGATATTTTATTTTTGTAAATCAAATAATCTTAGATTTGATTTTGAATCAAGACATAAAACATCTAGTTATTATATGGATTGTGAATTTACACAAGATGATGGTGAAGACTATGAAGCAGAACTTCATTGTGATGATTATTATTATCATATATTGTTTTTTGAACCTATTGTAAGTGCTTTGATGTTTTATCTAGGGGCTTTAGGAATATTAGAGTTAAAATATGATGAACCAAAATCTCGCTATAACATAAAAGCTATGGATAAAGAATATATCTCAGTATGGGATAGTTTGGAGTATGTAAAACTTACAGATCTTGGACTTTTTATCTCTGGATATACAAAAAGTTATAAACCAAAAGTAGAGATAAATAAAGATAGTTATATAAAATTTGATGAGTATAAACCAATTATAACTATAAATAAAACTAACACTATAATTAGTGCAAAGTTAGAGTTATTTGCTGATATTCTTGATAATTCAAATATGATAAAAGATGGTGAAACTAGATATATACTAAGCTACTCAAAGATTTTTAAGGACTGTAAAACTTATAAAGCACTTGAACTAAAGATAGAGGCCTTTTATAAAATATTTGATTCTAAACCACCAGAAATATTTGATAAGTTTTTTTATGATATAAAATCAAAATCAAATATGTTAAAAAAAGATTTAAAGCAAGTTGTGATTGAACTTAAAAATGACATGAGACTTTTAAATCTATTTATGACAAATAAAAAACTTCAATCTATAATCATAAAAGCATCAGGATATAGAGTTTTAGTTTTGAAAAAAGATCTACCAAAACTTACTAAGATAGTAAAAGACAATGGCTTTTTTATAGAGTTTTAATGCAAAAAAAAGAGATTAAAAAACTTCGTAAAGGTTATACTACAGGAGTACATACCTCTTTTGCTTTTAAATCTGCATTAGAAACTTTTTTAGCTACAACTTTAACTACTACATCAAAAACTATAAAAATGGATAATGATGACCTTGATGTTACAAAAGGTTGTGAGATAGTTGTAACTATTTCTAATAAATTTAAAGATTTAGAACTAAATAGTATCAATCACTCACCTTATATTTTTAAACATAATAATTCTACATTAAAGTTATATGCAGGTGTAGGTGTAGGAGTTGTTACAAAAGATGGACTAAAACCAAAAAAAGGATATGGTGCTATAAATCCAAAACCATTAGAAGTGCTACAATATGTATTTAACTCATATATCCCAAAGAATTTCAATCTATATTGTTCTATTAGTGTAACTAATGGTGAAAATATAGCTAAACAAACTGCAAATTCAAAAGTAGGAGTACTAAAAGGTATATCAATACTTGGAACAACTGGTTTTGTAAAACCTATTAGTGCTACGGCATATATAGATAGTATAGAACAAGAACTAAACTTTGCATACTCAAATAACTTCAAAACTATTATATTTACTTTAGGAAATACAGCTTATAAAAAAGCTACTATTATGAAAAATAATAGTTATATAATTGAGATAGGTAACTTCATATATGATGGTATAAAACTAGCAGTTGATTTAAAGTTTGAAAATATTGAGCTATGGCTTGGAGTTGGAAAGTCTGTCAAAATAGCACAAGGGTTTAAAAATACTCATAATAGATTTGGTAGTATAGATTTTAATAATATTCAAAAATGGGTTGATATAGATATAAAAGAGTGCTTAACTATAAAAGGTGTACGGGAACTTTTAGGAGATGATTGTGATAAATTTGATATTATGGCAAAAGATAAAACAAAAAAACAATTAAAAGAATGGTTTGATAAAAATATAGAGGTAATTATATGCTAACAATTGTAGGTAATGGAATGGGAGATTATAACTTTGATAATCTTACCAATATGGAAATAGATTTTTCTAAATTTAATAAAATTATATGTGATAAAAATTTTAAAGAAGATGGAAACAATATCTTAAAAGGTGGTTTTAAATTTGCCAGAGATTATATATTAGAAAATTATACCAAAGAAAATATATTATATGTGGTTACTGGTAGCCCATTCTTTTTTAGTGCAGGTATACTTATAGCAAAAAGGTTACCATCAAATCAAGTAAAAATCATAAACAATACTTCATCAAAAGCATATATGCAAGAGAAGCTGTTTATCAATGATAATGATATAGATACTTTTTCACTTCATGGTAGACCAAAGATTGATCTTACAAAATTCCTTACAAATAATTATACTTTTATAGTATGTGATAAATATACAATTCCAAAAATTCAAGAAGCAATTCAATTTTTAAAACCACAAGATATAGAGGTAACCATTGGTTATAAATTAGGTTATTCTGATGAGATTATAGAGCAAATAAATCTATTTGATTTAAGCTATAAAGCATTTACTAAAGAAACCTTTGGTTTTGACATGACACAACCATATGTATTGATGATAAAAAGATTATTTACTTTAAAACCCGAAGTAAGTAGTGATGATGACTTTGCAACAGAGCGAGGGATGATAACAAAACAGTATAAAAGACATCTCTCTTTACAAAATCTTGACCTTAAGCCAAACCAACTTTTATGGGATATAGGTGCAGGAAGTGGAAGTTGTGGAATAGAAGCATATAAACGATATAAGGTAAAAACAATATTTTTTGAAAAACAACCACAAAGGGTAGAATATATAAAAGAGAATCTTTCTAGTCATTTTGTTCTTGATACTCTGCTTTTAGAGGGTAATGCTGAAGAATTAATCGAACAATGTGAAGATACTCCACAAAGAATCTTTGTAGGTGGGGGTGGAGAAAAAGTGATAAATAAACTTCCATATCTTTATGAAAGATTAGATGAAAATGGAGTTATGTTAATAAATGCAATTACTTTGAAACATCTATCTTTAATGATAAATATCTTAAATGAAAATGATATAAAATATGAAGTATTTTCACTATCAATTACAGGATATAAAGGTAAGCTTGATTTAGTTGAACCAGAGCGTCAACTATTTCAAATAAAGATTTTAAAAATAGGAAATAATTAGATGATATATTTTATAGGTGCAGGGTGTGGTGATCCTGATTTAATAACAGTAAAAGGTATGAAGATATTACAAATTGCAGATGTAGTTTTATATACAGGCTCACTTGTGCCAAAAGAGGTATTATCTTGGTGTAAAGATGATGCAATTATAAAAGATAGTCAAGGTATGAAATATCCTGAGATATTTGAGTTTTTAGAGATAAATAAAGACAAAATAGTAGCCAGAGTACATACTGGCGATCCCTCTATCTATTCTACTATTGCCAAACAGATAGAATTTCTAAATTCTAGAGATATTGAGTATAAAGTTATACCTGGTGTATCTGCAGCATTTGGAGCAGCTGCAAGTTTAGGTATAGAATACACTATACCAGGAGTTTCACAAACTATTGTTTTAACAAGAGTAGAGGGAAAAACTCCAAATCCTGAAAGTTTTAAAAATATATTGGCACTTAAAAACTCATCATTAGTTTTTTATCTATCAATTTTATTACTTAAAAAACTTAAAAAAGAGGCTTTAGCTATGGGATATAATGAGAATACACCTTGTTGGGTAGTTGAAAAAGCAACTTGGGAAGATGAAAAAATTTATAAAGGAACTATAAGTGATATAGAAAACCAAGTATCTCATATAAGAGGAATAGCTCTTATTTTATTTGGTGATTTTTTATATCAAAAAGAGACTGAAGAATCACATCTTTATGTAAAACCATTAGTTAAAGAGTTAGAGAAAAATGCCAAATAGATTAAAAATAGCAATAGTAACGATAAACCAACCAAGTTTAAATAGTGCTTGTGAATTAGTACCATACTTAACTAACTATGATATTGATGTTTATGGTAAAAAAGAGCTAAAACACAACTTGGAAAGTATAAATATATACAATAAACTTGATGATATATTACCAACTGCTTGGAAAACTTATGATGCAATTATATGTATCTTAGCAATGGGAGCAGTGGTGCGAAAAATAGCTCCACTTTTAGAAGACAAATCAACTGATCCAGCAGTTTTAGTGATAAATCTCGCATTAAATAAAATTGTACCACTTTTAAGTGGACATCTTGGTGGTGCAAATGAACTAGCTGATGATATAGCTTTTAAACTACCAAACTGTATAAATTTTATTAGTACAGCAACAGATCAAACTAACACAATGGCATTTGAGATGGTTGCAAGAAAGAATGATTGGGATATAGAAAATCTAAAAAAACTGGCAAATATCTCAAATAGACTTTTAAATAAACAAAAAGTAAAAGTAGCAACATATAAAAATATATTTGATACATTACCATCTAAGGATAATTTAGAATTAATAGAGTTTAAAGATATAGATGAAAATACAGTAACTATTTCTCCTATTTTAGACAATGAAACTTTAACTTTGAAACCAAAAGTATATCTTGGTATTGGGTGCAATCGTGATACAAGTTTTGAAGATATAGAAAAATATATTTTAGAATTTTTAGATAAATATAATTTAAAAATAGAACAAATAAAAGATATAGCTTCATTTGAAGCAAAAAATGATGAAAAAGGACTTTTAGAGTTTGCTACAAAATACAATTTTGATATAAAGTTTTATCAAAAAGATGATATAAATAGTTTAGAAAATGAGTTTAGTAAATCTGCTTCTACAAAATTCTTTGGACTAAAAGGTGTAGCAGAACCTAGTGCAATTTTATGTTCTCAATATAAAGAATTAATTATTAAAAAAGAAGTTTACAATAAATCTATAACAATAGCAGGAGCAATATAAGATGAAAAAATTATATATTTTAAGTAGTGGAGCAGGTGGTGATAGCTATATTACTATGGAAGCATTAGAAGCATTAAATGAATGTGAAGTAGTAGTATCATATACAAAATATGCAAAAGAGTTAAAAGAGTTAATTGGAGATAAAGAGCTTTATACTTCAGGAATGACTCATGAGATAGATAGAGCTTCTCAAGCAATAGAGTTTGCTAAAAATGGAAAAACTACTTGTATCATAAGTAATGGGGATGTAAATGTATTTGGGATGGCTACATTAATTGTAGAACTTATTGATGAGCAAAATTTATGGGAAGAGATAGAACTTATTTCACTACCTGGAGTGACATCATTTTTAGCAACCGCGTCAAGAGTTGGAGCTCCTGTATCGCAAGACTTTGCTATCATCTCACTTTCAGATAGATTAACAGATATAAATATGATAGATAAAAGAGTAAGAAATTCACTAGATAGTGACTTTATAATAGGTATCTACAATCCAAAATCTAAAACAAGAATACAACCATATTTAAACTTTTTAGATGCTTTAAAAAATAATGATGAAAGAATAGCTATAATTGCTTCAAATGTAGGTAGAGAAAAAGAACATATAAATATAACTACTACAACAGATTTAATCACTCAAGGACTTAATCATCCTGATGTATCTATGTCAACTTTAATAATGATTTGTAATTCAAATACACGCCTTACAAAAAATGGCAAAGTGCTAACACCACGAGGTTACTTAAATAAATATGATATGAGTGGGGAGTTAAAGTAACTAATATTTAGTTATATTTTAGATGACTTGTGTTAAATTGCAAAATATTACACACAACTAGGAGGCAACAATTTATGATAAAAATAGTTCTATTATTTATGCTACTTATATCATCAATAGTTGCCTCAGATGAAAAAATAGACCAAAATATATTAGCTCAAAAGATATTATTAGAAAAACAAAATTATGAAAATCTAACAACAAAAATAGAAAGTTTAAATAATAGTTTAATAATAAATAAAAAGAAATTATCAAATGCAATATTAAAAATAAAAGAACTAGATAAACAACTAAATATTGTAAATAGTAAAAAAAATAAAATTGAACAAAATGTTATAGATAATGTTTCACAAAAATATTCAATAAATATTGGTATAGATCTAATAAATAAAAACTCATTTACTACTTTAGTTGAAAAAGAATTATACAAAATAGTTTTAGAAAATGCCAAAAATAATATTCAAAAATTAGATGAAAACTATACAGATCTTAATAAGCAAATAAAACAAAATATAAATTCTAAAAAGAAATTAAACCAATTTATTAAAGAGCAAGAGAGTATAAAAGAGGAGCATGAAGAAATGCAAAAAAAACATGCCTCCATTTTAATATCACTTAATAAAAAATATACTCAATATCAACAAAGTTTAAAAATAGTAAATAATGAAGAAAATAAAATAAAATCTATTCTTATTAATTTAATCTCATCTAAAAAAAATAATCAAATAAATACAAAATATAAAGATGAAAAAACAATATCACCATTAAAATCATATAATATAAAACAAAATTTTGGAAAGTATAAAGATAAAGTATATAAAAATAAACTATTTAGTAACTCTATAATTCTCCAAACAAAAACTCATAATAGTAAAGTTTACAATCTATACACAGGTAAAATTGTATATGTAGAACAAGACACTAAATCACTTAAAAATATAGTTATAATAAAACATAAAAGTAATCTTTACTTGGTATATACATATCTTGATAAAATATCACCAACTATTAAAGTTGGAAATTGGATAAAAAAAGGTTATGTAGTAGGAAGGATAAATAAAACACTTAAACTTTACATTTATAAAAATAAAAAGTTTATAAATCCTATAAACTTATTTAAAAGGTAGGAAGTGAAAGTAAACTATAAAAAATCAAATTTAAATCTATGCATTAGTGCAACTGCTTCAAATCAAGGTAAAACAATACTTACTACTGCCCTACTTTATTATTTCAGAAAATCAGTAAGACCTTATAAAATTGGTCCAGATTATATAGATCCTCAATTTCATAAAAAAGTTTGCAATACAAATTCAGTAAATTTAGATAGTTTTATTATGACAGAAGAGCAAGTTAAATGGATATACAATCGATATAACAATAAAAATATCTCTATTCTTGAAGGTGTAATGGGATTTTATGATGGAGAAAATAAAGGCTGTAGTGCATATAGTGTTAGTAAACTTTTAAAAATACCTACAATATTAGTTCTTGATGCAAGTGGAAGCTACATAACTATAAGTGCAGTTTTAAAAGGTTTATTAACATATAAAAATGACAACACTATTAAAGCTATAGTTTTAAATAATGTATCATCTAAAATGCATTTTGAACTTATAAAAAATCAGATAAATAGTGATCATAAGAATATAAAAGTTTTAGGATGGATTAAAAAAAAACTTAAATCTTTAAGTGATACTCATCTTGGATTAGATTTAAAGGATATGAGCAAAATAAAAGAGATTAGTATAGAGATATTAGAAAATATAGATTTAAAATTACTCAAAAGTTTAAGTAGTAATAAGAAAACAAACATAAAAGTAAAAAAGTATCCTTTTAAAAGAATTGATAAAATTAATAAAAATTTAGCAATAGTTACTGATGAAAACTTCTCTTTTTTATATTATGATAATTTGATTTTCTTAAAAGAAATTTTTAAAAAAACTACAATCATAGATTCTACAAAAAACCAAAAAATTCCTAAAAATACAGATATAGTATATATTTGTGGTGGTTATGTTGAAACAAATGATGCATACAATAAAATTAAAAGTTCAAATAAATTTAGAAAATCACTTATAAGACATAGTAAAAAGAAAGTTATTTATGCAGAGTGTGCTGGTCTTTTATATCTTGGAAATAAAGTTGATGAAAAGAAGATGAGTGGTATTTTAGATATCGATTTTACATTAGATACAAGATTTAATCGTTTGGGTTATTATTATAACAAAGATGGCATAAAAGGGCATAGTTTTCATTATACTAAAGCTATAGATACTGCAAATGCTATAGATATACTATCAAAAAAAGAAAACTCTATAGGTAAACCGGGAAGTTGGGAAAGTAAAAATAAAAAAGTATTTGGAACATATCTTCATACTATGTTTAGAAATAATATAGAGTTATTAAAAAAGAGATTTTATGAAGTTTAATAAAAAAGAATCAGATATTTTAAATGATATTATATTGGCAAGAAGAGATATACGCGGGAATAATTTCAGATCAAAAAAGATTAAAAATAAAAATATAATAAAGATTATAGAAGCAGGTCTACATGCCCCATCTGTTGGCTTTTCTCAACCATGGAAGTTTATCGTAATAAAAGATAAAACTATAAAAAAAAATATCTACAAAAACTTTAAAAAAGAGTATAAAAAAAGTAAAAAGTATTTTAAAAAAAGAGCTATATACAAAACTTTGAAACTCGAAGGTATAAAAGAGACACCTATTAATATTGCAGTTTATTATAAAAAAAAGGATGAAAAAGTACTAGGTCAAACATCTCAAAAAAAGATGGGAAAATATAGTGTAGTATGTGCTATACAAAATATGTGGTTGATGGCAAGAAGTTTAAATATAGGTATAGGATGGGTAAGTATTCTAAAACCAAAAAAAGTAAATAAACTTTTAAATATATCAAGCAAATATACATTAATTGGTTACTTATGTGTAGGTTATCCAAAAAAGTTCTTATCTCATCCAGAACTAGAACAACTAAAGTGGGAAAAAAAGAAAAAACTAAAAAATGTTATCTCTTTTTTATAAAATAGTATTATTTAAAATATAGCCTACTCCATATTCTGTTTTTAAATATTTTGGTTTGTTTCCATCATCTTGAATTTTTTTTCTAATATTTTTAATATGATTATCCAAAGATCTTGCAGAACTTATTGAAGATAATGATTCTATTAATTTCTCTCTTGATACTACACTATTTGAATTTAAAATTAAAATTTTAAAGATTTCAAGTTCGGTTGTAGTTAGATTTAATGGATTTTTAGAAAAATAAATAATATTTTTATCCATCTTAAAAAGATATTCTCCCTTATCTATGATTATTTCACTATTTTTTCCTAATTGTATCCAAATTCTAGCTTCTAACTCTTCAAGATCAATGGGCTTAACCATATAGTCACTTGCACCATATTTAAAAGCAGTTAGTTTATGCTGAGTATCACTATATGCACTAGTTATAATTACAGGTGTTGATGTATATTGTTTAATAGTTTTTAATACTTCATATCCAGTAAAATCAGGTAAATTTATATCTAGTAAAAGAATATCAAAATTTTCATTTTTTAAATAACTTATAGAGTCAGTTGCAGTAAAAACTGAAGTAACTTCAAAACTACACTCTGTAAAATATTCACATATAAGTTCTGCTGCTAATTCGTCATCTTCTACTAATAGTATTTTAACTTTTTTCATAAGATATTCTAGTTTAAAACTACTTATTTATTTATTAAAAATACAGATTCTACAGATTATGATGTATATTTGTGTAGATTTATAATGTATAATTCTATTAGAAATAAATAAAAGGAAGAGAAATGAGCATATCAAAGTTAAATATTAAAATTAGAACATCAATTGTTGCTATTTTTAGTATTATCGTATTATTCGTAGCAGGAGTTATGATATATTTTCAATACAAAGCAAGTAATGAGTTTGCAATAATTACTACACAAAAAGTATTTAAAAATATTTCAGATAAAGTTGTAAGTAAAATTCAACTTTATGATAAACAAAGTATTGGTTTTATAAATATTGCAGAAGAGATTCAAAACTTTGATCAACTACCAAATATTGAAAAACATCATGTTTTATTACCTATTATTACTAAATATATAAAAAGTTCAAATTATGTATATGGAATATATTTAGGATACTCAAATAATAGCTTTTATATAGTATATAATTTAAATCTATCTCAAAAGATGAGAGAAGCACAACATGCACCTAAAAATGCTAGATGGCTAGTAAAAAAGAATATTGAAGATGAAAATGGAAAGTTTATATCATATAAAGAGTTTCTGGATGAAAACTTTAACACCATACTTAAACTAAGTGAAGCTACAAACTATAAACCTACAAGTAGACCTTGGTATAAAGATGCTAGCAAGTCAAAAAATATAATTAAAACAAAACCTTATACTTTTTCATCACTTAATCAACCAGGTGTAACTTATGCTAAAAAAACACCAGGGGCTAATGGTGCTGTTGTATCATTAGATATAACATTAAGTAGTCTTAGTAAACTTTTATCTTCATCAAATTTAGTAGATGGAAGTGCTGCATTTATTTTTAAAAAAGATGGAACAGTTATGGGACAGACTGATAATATTTTAAATAAAACTATAAAAAATGTAAATGATGATTATAAAAATATATTTATAAAAAATAATAAAGTTACAGATATAGAAAATCAAATAATCGTAGAGATAAAAGGTAAAAAATATTTTAAATATACAACAATGTTAAAATCAGATCTACCATCAAAAGATTATTTAGTGATCTTATCACCTATTGATCCTATTTTAAAACCATATGAAGAGAAAATATTAAATACATTATTACTTACTATATTTACATTATTATTTATTGTAGCTCCTATAATAATTTATACAATTAGACTTATTGTAAAACCTATTTCTCAACTACAAGAGGAGAATAAAAAAATTGAAAAAGGTAACCTATCAGATGTTAAACATGTAGATTCTTTTATGGTAGAGATCTCAAGTTTATCAAACTCTCTTGTATCTATGGCTAAATCAATTGAAGAATCAAAACGAAATTTAGAGATAAAAATCCAAGAAAGAACAGCCGATCTAGAAGAGACTAAAAAAGAGGTTGAAGCTATGCATAGACATACTCGTGATTCTATAGAGTATGCAAGTTTAATTCAAGGTGCCTTAATACCTTTAAAAGGTGCTATGGAACCATACTTTAAAGATCACTTTGTAACATGGACACCTAAAGATACTGTTGGTGGGGATATATGGTTATTTGAAGACTTAAGACATAAAGATGAGTGTTTACTTATGTTTATTGATTGTACAGGTCATGGTGTACCTGGAGCTTTTGTAACAATGATTGTAAAAGCAGTAGAAAGAGAGATTGTATCTATTATAAACTCTTCACCTGATATGGATGTTTCACCTGCATGGGTTATGAGTTATTTCAATCAAACAATTAAAAAACTTCTTAGACAAGAGTCTAAAGATAGTTTATCAAATGCTGGATGGGATGGTGGAGTTATCTACTATAATAAAAAAGAACAAATACTTAAATTTGCAGGAGCAGAAACACCTTTATTTTATATGACAAAAGATGGTGAGTTTAAAACTATAAAAGGTAATAGATATTCTGTAGGATATAAAAAATGTGCTGCTGATTATGAATATAAAGAAACAATACTTAATGTAGAAGAGGGTATGAAGTTTTATTGTACTACTGATGGATATTTAGATCAAAATGGTGGAGCTAAAGATTTCCCATTTGGTAAAAAAAGATTTGGAAATATTATTAAAGAGCATCATACTAAACCAATGGTTGAGTTACAAGCTATATTCCAAGTTGAGATGCAAGAGTATGAAACTATGATAGAAAACAATGATAGAAATGATGATATGACTGTTATTGCATTTGAGATAGATAAATATAATGGATAAACTTAATGATATCATCACTTATTCAAAAGATTTAACATTACTTTATGTTGAAGATGATATTGATACAAGAGAGATAACAACTACATTATTAGAAAATATATTTGATAATATAGTTGTTGCCGTTGATGGGAAAGATGGCTTAGAAAAATTCCAGTCAAATAATATTGATCTAATTATTACAGATATAAATATGCCATCAGTAGATGGTATATCAATGTGCAAATCTATTAAATATATAAATTCATCTATCCCTATTATTATGTTGACAGCATTTGATAATACAGAGTTATTAAAAAAGGCAATAGATTTAGGAATAGAGGGATTTTTAAATAAACCATTAACAGATATGGATATACTTATAGATAAACTTAAAGTTATTATTAAAAGAATTGATTATGAAAAAGTAAAAATTTATAAAGCAAGAAATAAATTAATTGTAGATATGATTAAACATTTTGCACATCACTGGAGACAACCTCTTAGTTTAATATCTACAATTGCAAGTGGAATAAGCTATAAATATGAAAATAACTTAGAATTTAATAATGAAGATTTTAAAAATTTAGTTAAAATTATAGAGCAAACAGAAGAGTTGTCTGATATGTTCAATAAAATAGAAAATGTCAATTTTGACACTATCAAATTAAGTGATATTGAAAATATCATACAACTTAGCAATCCTATATATAAAAGGCCATAGTTTTGAAAATTTTATTATTATTTCTTTTTATCTTTTTTAGTTTAATTCAAGCAAATGAACCAAAAACAATAAATGCTGTTCTATCACTAGATAAACCACCATTTATTTTTGGACAAACTACACAAAAAGGGATAGAGGCAGATCTTATAAAAGAGATTTTTAATAGTTTAGGATATAAAGTAAATATTATTCAAAAATCAAAAAACTATATACAAACTATTTTAGATAAAGAGAACCAATATGATATAGTAGCTACAATTACTCCTACAAATAATAAACTATTTTATTCTAAAAGCTTTACCTCATATGAAAATTTTGTAATCACAAGAGCAGATGAGCATATAAATATTAACACTATTGATGATCTAAAAAATATAAAATTTGTTACATGGAATGGAGCATATAATGATTTAGGAAAAAAGTTTTATAAATTATTCAATCCACTGAATGGAACATCAAAATTATCATACCATGATAATCTTTCTCAAAAAAATGATGTAAAAATGTTTTTTTCTAAAAAAGTAGATGCAATTATTATAGATAAAACTATATTTAATTGGTTTAAGATACACCTAGGAAATAATGATAAATATAGTTTTCATAGTATATTTAAAAAGAAAAAAACTTACCCTGTAACATTTCGTTCTAAAGAGTTAAGAGATATTTTTAATAAAGAGTTAGAAAGGTTTAAAAAAAATGGAAGATATGATGAGATAATTGAATTTTATGAAACTCAAAATTTTGATGAGCTATTAAAATATACTTCGCTTATCACAAACTTAAGTAAAAAATTCATTGTCAATCAGCAAATAAAGAAACTTAAAAAGTTATTACCACTTTTTATAACTCATCCAGATATTTTAGCTATTAAAATTAAAGATACTAATGGAAATATTATATTAAATATTAAAAATAAAATATCATCAATAAAAAACTTCTCTACCATCTCTAAAAAAATATATTATACAAATAAAGATAGTGAAATATTACTGTTAGGTGATCTTCAATTATTTTATAAGAAGAGCTACAAAAGTTCAAATGGAACTTTAATACAGCCATTAAAATATTATAAAACTTCTAATGAATTTAACTATATAAAAGAAAACTATGAGAAATTGAAATTATTAAATAATAATAATAAAATTATTTTATCTCCTAAAGAGAAAAGATATTTAAAAAAACATAAGACTATAACAGTACACAATGAACAAAATTGGGCACCATATAACTTTAATGAAAATGGTATACCAAAGGGTTTTGTTATTGATTACATAGATCTAATTGCAAAAAAACTAAACATAAATATAAAATATATTAAAGATCATACATGGAGTGAATATTTAGGTTTGATTAAAACTGAACAAATTGATATTATCTCTAATATTGCAAAAACTAAAGAGAGAGAAAAATATATCAATTTTACAAAATCTTTTATAGTATCAAAAAAAGCAATTTTTTCAGATACATTAGATGTTAGTAATATATCAGACTTAAATGGAAAAACTGTTGCTGTTCCTGAACAATTTTATATTGATTATTATCTTCATAAAAATTATCCAAACATAAAATTAAAAAAATATAAAGATGTTCAAGAATGTTTATTTGCAGTTATCAATAAAGAAGCTGATGCATTAATAGAAAATTATGCTGTAGTAAACTATCTTATTAAAAAAAATGGACTAAGTATAAAATATATAAATATAAAAAATGATAAAGAGCTAACTACTCATCTTTCTATAGGGGTAAGAAAATCACAATCTATACTAAGAGATATATTAATTAAAGCCCAAAATAGTATAACAAAAAAAGAGTTTGAGAAGATAGAAAGTAGATGGTTTGGTCTTAGTAATAATCGTATAGAGCCATTTAATAAAAAAGAGAAAATATATGTAAAAAATAAAAAAGTTTTAAAGGTATGTACAAATCCAAATTGGTACCCAATAGAATTTACAAAAAATGGAAAACCAAAAGGTATAACAATAGATATTTTAACAAAAATATCTAAACAAGTTGGTTTTAAATTAAAGTTTATCAAAACTAATTCATGGAGTCAATCTCAAATATTCTTAAAAGAAAAAAAATGTGATATATTATCATCTGCTAGTAAAACAAAAAAGAGAGAACAATATGCCAACTTTACAAAACCATATCTAAGTTATGATTTAGCAATTGTTACAAAAAATGACAAACCTGTAGTTGATAAACTATCAAATATTATCGATAAACCTATGTCTAGAAAAGTTGGATCTGGATTATCAATGATTCTAAAGCAAAAATATCCAAATATAAAAATAAATGAAACTATAACTAATCTTGATACTTTTAGAGATATACAAAATGATAAAAGCTATTTTACGCTTACAACTTTTCCAGTTCTTAGCTATAATCAAAAAAGATACGATCTAAACAATTTATATGTATCGGGATATAGTGATATAAAATTAAGACTTAGATTCGCTATAAGAAATGATGATAAAATATTATTATCTATTATGAATAAGTCAATAGATTTAGTTTCAAAAGATGTTATAAAAGTTATCAATAATAAATGGACAACACAAGAGATCATTAAAAAAACTGATTATTTTTGGATATGGTTAATATTATTTATATCTAGTGTTATTATTTTAATAATATTAGTTGCATATAGAAAACAAAAATTATTAAAAAAAGAGATATTAAAGTTAAATAACTCTTTAAAAGATAAAGTTAAATATGAAGTTAAAAAGAATGAAGAGCAACAACTAATGATGTTGCAACAGAGTCGTTTAGCACAAATGGGTGAGATGATAAGTATGATTGCACATCAATGGAGACAACCTTTAAATACATTGGCTATATTAAATCAAACCATAATTTTAAAGTACAATAGAAAAAAATTAGATGATAAAGTTATTGAATATTTCAAACAAAATTCTAAAAAACAAATTGAAAATATGTCTAACACAATTGATGATTTTAGAAACTTTTTTAAACCAAGAAAAGATAAGCTAGAATTTTCTATAAATAAAAATATTATTAATGTTATTAATATGCTAGATCCAATATTTACTAAAGTTGGTATTGTTATAAACTTTAAATACAAAGAAGATATAACTATGCTTGGGTATGGTAATGAACTAGGTCAAGTATTATTAAATATATTAAATAATTCAAAAGATGCTATTGTAGAAAATGATATTAAACAAGGTACTATTAATATTTATTTAGAGAATAAAGAGAATAAAGTAATATTAACCATAACTGACAACGCTGGTGGTATTCCAAAAGATATTATTGATAAGATATTTGATCCCTATTTTTCTACAAAACACAATAAAAATGGAACAGGCCTGGGACTATATATGTCTAAGATTATTATTCAAGAACATTTTAAAGGAAAAATAGAAGTTAAAAATGATAAAAATGGAGCTGTATTTAATATATTATTATAATAT
>CAZLZQ010000005.1:0-33157 GCA_964564065.1 uncultured Arcobacteraceae bacterium
TATGTCATACTTGTAGTAAGTCCTGCAAATAATCCAGCAACCATATCATCACCCATAACTCCCCATCCACCTTTTACATCTCTATCAATTTTACCAATAATTGATGGTTTTAAAATATCAAAAGCTCTAAAATATATAAAAGCAATAATCGCTAAGATCCAGTTATCTGATGTACAGTTTGCAATTCCCATTGCCAACCACATACCAGCTAGTTCATCAATAACAATCTCTTTTCCATCATGCTCACCAACCTCATCTTCATAGATATTTATCTGCTTTACTGCAATAACACAAATTAGTAGAGATAACATAAAAAGTGTTGAGATAGATGCCACTTGTAAAATAGCCATTCCAAGTAAAACTGAAACAAAGCTTCCTACAGTACCAGGTGCTTTTGGACTTAATCCACTATATCCAAGTGTTAAAAAAAACTTTCTCATTTTCTATTACTCACTTTTTTTGCTTTTATTTTTTTCTATACCAAACTTTTTTCTTTTTTCCCAAAGTGATTTTCTACTTATTCCTAATCTTCTACTTAGTTCTGTATCTGGATATTTATTTTGGAAATTTACAACCATCATCTTAACATAGTCATTAATTGTTAAAATAGAATCAACTGTTGATATTTTACTTGTAGTTCTTATATTTATTTTTGGGTATTCGATATCGCCTATATCTTCTAAAGAACAAACGATCACATCATAATCACAAATAGTATTTAAAATAATCTCTCTTGAACTTTTCTTTATAAAATGAAAATCATATATATACAATAACTCATTTGCAAAATTTGATGGTTCTATTTTTGTATGATTTTCCAATGAGATAAATTTTATAGTTTTATTTAATTTTTTTGCTACATCAAAAACAATTTTATCAGCTACTCTTTGATCATTTGCTTCTATTATAAATGGAAGTTTTACAGGTATTTCTATATCATACTTGATATTATTAAAAGCAAAATCTACATAGTTACTTAAATTAATATTCTGATTTTGTAACTGTTTAAATTCTTTGTAGTGATTTACTTTTCTAACTAACTCATCCATAATAAATGGTTTTACTATATAGTCATTTGCACCATCTTTTAAAGGCTTTGTTACAGTTGCATCACTTACGTATGATACTAGTAAAATAATAGTACTAGAGCTAAATTTTCGAATAATTTTATCCACATCACTACTACTTATATTTGTAGATAATAAAATACTATCATACTCTAACTCAAAGTTTATCTCTTTGATATTTGATATATGAGTACAAGTATTCCCCTCTTCTTGAAGTCTATGTGCAACTTTTTGAGCTAGATGAATCTCCTCTTCTAGTATTAGTATATTCATATATTTAACCCTTTTGATTGATCCTTATTTGTCCAATCATAATATTTCAGATTTGCAATACTATGTACACAAACCCCCTCTTCTCTTCCTATGTAACCCATTTTTTCCCCTGTTGTTGCTTTAATATTTATTTTATATTTTGGTAAATGTAAAAGTTTTGATAAACTACTTTTTATACTATTTTTATGTGGATTTATTTTTGGTATTTGAGCCAATATTGTTATATCAATATTTACAATATCATATCCAACATTTTTTACAAATGATACTATATATTTTAATAACTCTTTAGAATCTACACCTTTATATTTATTATCAGTATCAGGGAAAAACTCACCAATATCACCTGCGCCAATTGCTCCTAATAGTGCATCTATAACACTATGTATCAATACATCACCATCACTATGAGCTTTGAAACCATACTCTTCATCTAGCTCTATGCCGCCTAAAAACATCTGCTTTTTTTCTTCAAACTGATGTATATCAATACCCAGACCAACAAAATAATCTTTTGATGGTACTTTTAAACATTTTATATCATCTATCTCAGTTCCATTTGTTAGTTTTTTTGATTCAATAGAACCATCTATATAAAAAACTGTACCACCTTGAGACTTTATAGCACTACTATCATCAGTAAATTCAATATCAGTCTTAAGTGCATTTTTTAAAGCTGTAGTATTGGATAGTTGAGGAGTTTGTATAATTCTTACATTGTCTCTATCTATTGTTTCATCGTCATATGTAACTGTATCTGTCATATTTAATGCAGGTACGATTACTGTTGCTTTTGTTTTGTTTTCTATTAATTCTAAAATAATTGATCTAGGAATACAGCATCTTGCTACATCTGTTACCATTACATATTTAGTTGTTACAGTTTGTAATGCATTTTTCATAGACTCTTGTCTAGTGCTACCACCTGATACAAAGAGATATTCATCAGTAAAATTTTCCATATATTTTAGTTCATCTTTATGCCCAACTACAATAATTTTATCAAAATTAGCATACGAAGATAATCTATTTGTAACATTTAGCCACAATGGTTCATCATCTATTCGAAGCCATTGTTTCTTTACCTCTAGGCTAAACCTAGTAGAATTACCAGCAGACAATATCACAAGTGTTGTATCTATCACATATTTCCTTTAGTGTGTAAAAAAGTTACGAATTTTACTAAAAATCTACTTAATAAATAATTAGACCATATTATGCTATTATTTAAACAAAAAATAAGTATATAAAAGGTTTTATAAATGCCATTTGTTTTAAAAAAATTTAAAGCGGTAGAGGGTAAAAAAATACAACAATTTTTAATTGATGATGCCAAATTAAATATATCAAGTTCTCAAAAGATGTTAGCAAAAGGTAGAGTATTTGATGAGAATAATAAAGTTCTACAAAATGGACAAAAAGTTAAAGGTGAGTTTATACAAGTTGCAATGTTTGAAGGCTCTACGCGAGGCTTAAAACCACTTTTAAATACATCCGACTTTGCAATATTTGATAAGCCCTCAGGTGTTATGGTTCACCCAACATCTAGAAATACTCAATATACTTTGCTAGATGAGATAAGATATCATTTTGGAGAAAGTGCAAATCTTGCACATAGAATAGATCAAGAAACTTCAGGTTTAGTTCTTGTTACCAAAACCAAATATAGTGATATAATTCTGAAAGAGATGTTTGAAACAAAACAATATAAAAAATATTATTTAGCTATAGTTGATGGAAAAATTGATAATAATATCACAATAGATAGTGGAATAAAAAAAGCAACTAATAGTAAAATTGGTGTAAAAATGACAACTTCTGAAGATGGAAAAGAATCAACCACTCATATAAGACCAATAAGCTATGATAAAGTAAAAAACCAAACTTTAGTAGAGGCTACACCTATTACAGGTAGACAACACCAGATTAGAGTTCATTTAGACTCAATAGGACACCGTATAGTTGGTGATCCAATTTATGGTATAGATGAAGATATTGCAGATCAATATTTATTAAAAAAGTTAGATATAGAAAAAAGAGTAGAGGTAACAGGTCACAATAGACTTCTTCTTCATGCAAACTATTTAGAGTTTGAGTATGATAGTATTATCTATAAAATATATGCAAAACAAAAGTTTATTGGTTAAGAAGGATAAGTTATATTAAAATTCTTTGATAAAAACAATTTTTTATTTGCAGAACTAAATTATGCCAAAGAGTTTTTTCCAAATTATTCTAAACACTCTCATGATAAATTATGCATATCAGGTTTAATAAAAGGTAAAATAAGTGTTGAATTTCACAATCAACCTATACAATATATAACTAACAACCAATTAATTATTTTCAATCCAAAGCAAGTACATGTCTGTAAAAATACTAGTACTAACTCTTTTGATTATTTTACATTCCATTTTGATACTAAATGGTTAGAAAATTTATCATCAAATTCAAATATATATTTTAATGAAAATATTATAAATAATAAAAATATATATAACAAATTTATATCTATAGCAAAAAGTGTAATTTATCATAATAAGAAAGATATCTATTTAGAATTGGAGTTATTAGTTAAAAATATTTTAGAAGTATACTCTACAAATAAAATAACAACCAATCAAGATGAAACTTTATATAAAATAGAAAAATATATTTTACAAAATATAGAGTATCAAATCACTCTTGACGATATTGCGATAAAGCTAGGATATAGTAAAGAGCATATAATAAGAATATTTAAAAAAGAGTTTGGTTTATCTCCTCATGCTTTTTTAATGAATGCAAAGCTTAATAGAGCAAAATATTTACTAGAGATATCAAAAAATATAAACTTATCTCAAATTGCATTAGATGTTGGATTTTATGATCAAAGCCATTTAAATAAATTTTTTAAAAAAACTTTTGGTATCACACCTAACGAATACAAGTTACATTAAACTATTTAATCTAAAGGTAACTCTATATAAAATTTTGCCCCATTTACAGTATTTTTAGCATATAGTTTACCTTTTAAACTTTCTGTTACTATTTTATAACAGATATTCAATCCAAGACCTGTACCTTGAGATTGATGTTTCGTTGTAAAATATGGTTCAAATATTTTTGGTAATATTTCATCTGATATTCCACCACCATTATCCTCTATAGTGATTATAACATTATCTTTAGTTTGTGATAAATCAATTTTTATCCATTTTTTATCTAAATTTTTTAAACTCAATACATCTTTAGAATTATTTAATATATTTATAACTACTTGAGGAAGTTCACCTGGTATCATATTCTTTTTGATTGGATTATCATAATTAATATTATTAATAATATCAATTGAGTTATCATCATAACTACTTTTTACAATCTCTAAGGCATTATCAATTCTATCTTGAATCACAACCTCTTTTGTCTCTGTATCTTTATCCATAAAATTCATAAAAGTATTTATTGTTTCTGATAAAAACTTTGCTTTACTAAGAATAGTATCTAAATACTTAGGAATCTCATCCATAGTTAATATTCCAAGTTGACTATTTAGGTGCATACCAGAAGCAGTCGTAGATATAGCACTAAGTGGTTGTCTCCATTGATGAGCAATATTTCCTATTAATTCACCCATAGATGCCATTTTAGATTGTTCAAGTAAAGAGCTATCTTTCTCTCTTAACTCTTTTATTTGATCTTCAACTTTTTGTTCCAACTCTAATGCTAATTTACGAAGAGCTTCTGTTCTCTCTTCAACTTTTGATTCAAGTGTTATTGTTAACTTCTCAACCTCTTTTTGTGCTGATATCTCTTGACGAACAGCATAATATCCAAATACATTTCCATCTTCATCATAATCTGGTTCAATTCTACTATATACCCAATATGTTGAACCATCTTTTCTTCGATTTTTAACCTCACCAAACCAACAAGCATTATTTTGAATACTACTCCATATCTCAGCAAAAGCTTCTTTTGGCATATCTGGATGTCTTACTATATTATGTGGCTTACCTAGAAGTTCCGATTTGGTATAACCACTAATAGTGCAAAATGCTTCACTAACATGAGTAAGAATACCTTTAGTATCTGTTTTTGAAAATATTACATTTTTATCAAAAGAATCTATAAGATGCTCTAGCTCTCTTTTTTGATTATTTAAACTTTTTGTTTTCTCTGCAACTAATAATTTTAATTTGTTGTTGTTACTTGTAATTGCTTCTTTATATTTATTCTCTTTACTTATAAAAAATAAAATACCAGCTCCCCCAAAAATCAGAATAAATATACCTATAATTATATACATATTTGAACTATATTCTACATCACTAAGCTCTTGATCTATAGAATCAATAATCTCTTTAATAATAAAATCTTCTATATCTTTAAGATTATTTATTTTTATTGTAGAAAGTCTAAACCAATTTGAAGGATCTTGATTAAATCCACCTACATAGATAGTATTCTTAGCAATTTTTCTAAAAGCATTTAATTTTTTATCTGAAGATATACTATACTTTTTATGATAGTATTTTATAAAATTATCATCTGCACACATAAAAAAGTTTTTTAGATATACCTCTTGCTCTGTTACTAGTTTTATAAATTTTGTTTTATAACCTGTAAAAAACTTATTTCTTGCAAATGCATTTGATAAAATTGCTCTTTCTAAACCTAGTAATTCTTTTATAATCATAATGTTATACAGTGCACCTAAATCTCTTAATTCTGAAGTGTTTTTTGTATCTTTTAAAACTTTACTAACTAATTCTAAACTTGATTGATTTATAGATTTATAATAATTTATTACACTATTATCTTTATTTCTAAAGTTATCTACATCATCTCTTACTTTATCAATATTCATTAAATCTTTTTGTATATCTAATAATATTTTTATTAACATTTTATTACTATTTTTAGTAACTTCTTTATTAAACATTTTAAGAACATTATTTGTTATAACTCTATTTTGGTTTAATTGCTTTTTAAACTTTTCATCATGTGAACCAATATAACCAGCAGTAGTACCCCTCTCATTTTGTATAGCATCTAAAAGTTTTGAAAGTACTACAACCAAAGTAAACTCATTTTCAATCTTTTTTGTTTTAATTCGTACATTTTTTAATATATAGTTTTCAATATCTTTTAACTGATTCATTTTTAATGTTGCTTCATTAAACCATTTTTTAGAGCTTACATTAAACCCACCAATCTCATATGAATTTAGAATAATATCTCTAATATTTTGAATTTGATGAATCTCTGGTTTATTAAATTTATTTAAGTAAATATTTTTTATAGTACTACTTGAATGTTCCAAAAACTTTTTTTCATAATATTTTTGAGATTGAATTATATTACTAAACATTTTTTTATCATTTAGATTCATAAAATCTTTAGAAAGTATAGATGTACCTATCTTTCTTTCTATTGCAGCATCCTCTTTTAATAATAAAAAATTAGAATATGAGATCAATTTATCTGAAATAGTTGAATATTCCCTTGTTTTAAAAATAGCAATATTTATATCTATTAGTTTTTTTATAATCATAGTGTAATATTGAAGAGATAATTCTGACTCATTAGACAATATAGATATATTTACTCTTTTTGATTTTAAGAAATTTATATTTTGTAAAACACTTTTTAAATCTTCATTTAAATTATAATTATTTTCTTTAATAAAATCTTTTAAATCTTTGACTTGATTATTTGTTAATTTAATCTGCTTTTTTAATTTTTCTACAAACTTTACCCCATGTGAGTTTATATACCCAGAAGACAAACCTCTCTCTTTTTGAAGTTCATGGATAACCTTAGATATATTTATAGAAAGATATATAGATGTTTTGAAATTTTGCATATGCTCTTTTGAGTTAAATGCTTTAGAAAAATTTATTGAAACTATTGTCAATAAAATTAATGCTACTGTTGATGATATTAAAAATAATTTCATATTGTGTTTATTCATAGTTTATAGATACCTTTGTTTAATAGATGCTATTATAATAAGGTTTACTTAAAATTATTAAAAAATAACCAAAAAATAGTGATTTTTTTATAGAATAACAATTATTAGTAAATAAATAAATTTTTAATTTATTAAATAATAAGATGAAAAGAGTTATACTTTATCATGAAAAATCAAATTATGGAACTTATCAAAGAAGCTTGTAAAGATAAATCTAAATATAAATCATTAGAAAATATATACTCATTATATGAACAGTTACAATACTGTGAAAATTTAAATGAGATGGCAACTAATTTATTTAATTGGTTAAATGTAAACTATGAGATAAATAATTTAAATTTTTCATTATTTGATATGGAAAAAAATCTAACAACTACTATTTTTAAAACTGGCGGAGAGTTTTTCTTAGATGGTGAGTTATCTTTTTATTTTATAATTAATACTCATACAGAGGTAAATGCAGTATTATCATTTACTGCAAATTCAAAAGAACACTATGATGATATAAATACACATTATGATTATATAGAAGCAGCTTTCTTTCAAATATCACCTATACTTCAAAATGGTATTGTTAAAAAGCATCATATTGAAGCATCTTCAATAGATAGTGTTACTCATGTTTATAATCGTAAATATTTAATAGAACATATACATAAACTTACAACACTATCAAATAAAACAGAAAAAAATATTGTATTTTTTATGATAGGGATAGATCACTTTAAAGCAGTTATAGATGAGTTTGATTATGATATTGGGGATAAAGTTTTAGTTGAATTAGCAAAAGTTATACATGGAAATATAAAAGACTTTGATATAGTGGCACGATTGACAGGTGATGAATTTTTAGTTGCTCTTGTCAATATACCAAGTCAAGACGAGATAATTAATATTGCACAAAAAATCATAGATGAATTTGCAGAATTAGAAATTATTGTAGATGAAGATACTGATCAAAAATTAAAAAAGACAATATGTATTGGAATCTCATCTTATCCAAGTGACAATGAAGATATCAACCAAGTATTAAAAAATGCAGATACATTTTTATATGAAGCCAAAAATAAAGGTAGAAGTCAAATTGCTATTTATAAGAAAGAAGATGTAAGTAGTATCGATTTATTTTAAATTTAACTACTTTTAAGTATAATCCACGAAATTTAACTTCTTACAATAAAGGGCGACACTAGACGCGTACCTTTTTAAAAAGAAAAAACAAAAGGAAAGTAGTATGAAAAAAGATATACACCCAGATTATAAAACTTGTGCAGTAACTTGTGCTTGTGGTAATGCATTTGAAACAAAATCAAATGTTGAAACAATGAGAATTGATATTTGTAACGCTTGTCACCCATTCTTTACAGGTGAAGAGAAAATCGTAGATGCAGCTGGTAGAATCGAAAAATTCAAAGCTAGATATGCAATGAAATAATGCTGACATTTATCCCCACTCCTATAGGTAACTTAGGAGATGTCTCTTTTAGAACTATAGAAGTTTTAAAAGTTGGGGATGTTATCCTTTGTGAAGATACAAGGGTAACAAAAAAACTTCTAAATCTTATATCTATGAAATTAGATATAAAATTTCCTCAATTTACTTTTATAAGTTTACATTCTCACAATGAAAAAAGTTTTTTAACCAAAGAAAATCAAGAACTACTAGAAAATAACAATTGTATATATATGAGTGATGCTGGTATGCCATGCGTAAGTGATCCTGGTGCCTTGCTTGTTGATTTTTGCTTAGAAAATAATATAAAATATGATGTACTTCCAGGAGCAAATGCAATTTTAACTGCATATGCAAGTAGTGGATTTGTTCAAACTACATTTACATTTTTTGGATTTTTACCACATAAGGGAAATGATAGAAAAGACAAACTTGATAAAGTTTTAAATAGTGATCATTTAGCTATTCTTTATGAATCTCCACATAGACTTCTTAAGCTATTGGAAGAGTTAAATACAAAAGAACCATCTAGAGTAATATTTCTTACAAAAGAGTTGACAAAGAAATTCCAAACTAGCTATAAAGGTGAAGTATCTCAAGTTTACAATCAAGTAAAGAAAACGGAGATAAAAGGTGAATGGGTAATAGTTATTGAAAATAAAATTAATGAAAACAGTGGTATCATAACATTAGATGATCTAAGTGAACTTAAACTACCACCAAAGCAAAAAGCAAAACTAATCTCAAAATTAACTGGACAAAATATAAAAGATATTTATAACGAATTAATAGGTTAACCATACAATGAAGTTTATTCAAGATGAGATAAGCGCTACTTTAGAAGTAAAAAAGTCAAAATTTATCACACATATCTGCCCTTACAATCAATTTAAAAATATGATGGAACAACTAAAATCAGAACATCCAAAAGGTAGGCATTTTGTATATGCATATAGATATTTAAATGAATTTGATCAAATAGTTGAAAATAGCAGTGATGATGGAGAGCCAAAAGGTACTAGTGGAAAACCAACTTTAAATGTACTAAGTGGAAATAAACTGATAAATACAGCAGTTATCATTGTACGATATTTTGGTGGTATTAAGCTAGGAACTGGTGGCTTAGTTAAAGCCTACAGTGATGCAGTTAACTTAGTACTAAAAGACGCTTTAATATTAAAATATACTAAACTTATAAAAAAGAGTTTAATTATCTCTTATTCACAATTATCTCAAATTGAATATATATTATCATCATTTGAGATAACTATAAAAGAGAAATTATTTCAAAATGATATTACACTTATACTAGAGGGTAGTGGTGAAGAGTTTAAAAACTTATCTGATAAACTTTTTAGAGATATGATTTTAAAGGATATTTAAAGTGAGAAAAAATACATTATATTATCTTCCAATATTTTTTATAATTGCTATATCAAACATACTTTTTAATACATTTTTCATATCACTACTTTTAGCTGGAGTGGTATTTATTTTATTTGTAGAATCTATAAAAAAAGAGTACTACTATATGCTAATTTTAGCAATTTCTACTTTTCTTATTATTGAGAATACGCATGGTTTTAAACCATTTTTATTAAGTTTTATCTCATTTTTTATATATTTTTTCATTATACCAAGAATAAAACATATTTTATCTTCTAATATGTTAAGAGAGATATTTTATATTATGCTATTTTATATTATGATATTTATTATTCATATCTTTTCTAACGATTTTGACATAAGTAGTTATTTTATATTTTTAATAAATTTTATTCTTGATACAATAGTTGTAGGGGTTTTTATATGAGATTAAATTTCATTATTGGATTTATTTTATTGATATCAATATCAATTTTATCAAGAGTTTATTTTCTAAGTGTTCAATCACACGATTACTATGAAGAGTTATCAAAAGAGAATTATATTAAAAAATTTAAAACAGTTTCAGTAAGAGGTTCAATTCAAGATAGAAATGGAAAATATTTAGCTATAAATAAAGTTGGATTTAGTATCACAATAAAACCACATTTACGAAGTAAAAAAAAGTTTAAAACTGTAGAAGATGTTTCAAAATTGATTGTACAATATTTTCCAAAGTTTAAATATAAAAAGTTATTAAAAAAATATAAAAGATTAGATTCTCCATATCGACATGATTGGATAAAAATAGTTGATTATATAGCATATGATGATTTTTTCAAATACTATTCTATATTTAATTCAAATGAAAATATAAAAATTGAATCAGCTATAAAAAGAGAATATTTATACAAAGATATAGCTGCTCATATTTTAGGATATGTCGGAAGAGTTTCAAGAAAAGATATCAAAAAAGATAAAGAGATGAAATACTTCAATCAAGTAGGACGAACAGGTTTAGAAAAATATTATGATAAACTCTTAAGAGGAACTATTGGGTATCAAGAGTATAAAGTAAATGCAGTGTATGAGAAGATAAAATTATTAAAAGAGATAAAACCTACTAAAAAAGATATTAAACTTACTATTGATATTGAGCTACAACAATATATTCATAAACTATTTGGAAAAAAATCTGGCGCAGTAGTAGTGATGGATATAAAAAATGGTGAACTTCTAGCAGCAGGTAGTTTTCCAGAATTTGATAATAATCTATTTGTAAATGGTATTAGCCATAAAGATTGGAACAATATTCAAGAAGATTTTAACCACCCATTTACAAACAAACTTATCAATGGACTTTATCCACCAGGTTCGGTTATGAAAATGGGTGTAGCCTTAGCCTTTTTAGAAAATGGTATAAAACCAAACTTTAAAGTATACTGCACAGGTGAACTGTTACTTGGAAAGAGAAAGTTTAGATGTTGGAATGATAAAGGTCATCATACTACAGGATTTACAAAAGCTATACGAGAAAGTTGTGATGACTTTTTCTACAAAGGTAGTTTAAAAATTGGTATTAATAATATCCATAAAACTTTAGATAGACTAGGAATTGGTCGTAAAACTGGTATCGATCTTCCAAATGAATCAAGAGGTATAAATCCTGATAAAAAATGGAAAAAATTAACTAAAAAATTACCTTGGTATGTTGGTGAAACTGTAGTTGCATCTATTGGTCAAGGATTTATTAGTGTTACACCTATGCAAATAGCTAGATACACAGGTGCTATTGCTACAAATAAACTACAAGTTCCACATCTTTTAAAAGATGATAACTTAATAGAAAGTATAGATACAAATACTTCTAAAAGAGATATAAAAATTGTTCAAAATGGTATGTATCATGTTGCAAATAAAGCACATGGAACAGCGGTACACTATATCAGATCAAAAGTAACAGTAGCTGCAAAAACTGGAACAGCCCAGGTTGTAGGGATACCTCAATCTGATAAAAAAAGGATGAAAGAGCATGAACTTCAATATTTTAAAAGATCACAAGCATGGCTTACTACATATGCTCCATATAAAAAACCGCAATATGTAGTAACAATTTTAGTAGAACATGGTGGACATGGTGGTTCAGCAGCTGGACCAATGGCAGGAAAAATATATAATAAACTTATAGAACTAGGATACTTAAAAGATGGAAAATAGTTATAAAAAAAGTCTACAATTAATAAATGAAGCACACTATATTCTTATAGTTACACACTTAAACCCTGATCCAGATACAATATCTTGTTCGTTGGCATTGAGTAATTTCATGTTTGAAAATAAAATTAAACATAAAGTTTTTAACAGTAGTAATAATCTTCCAAGAGTTTTAAATTTTTTACCAAGATTTGATAAAATTACTACCCAAATACCAAAATATTATGACTTAGTTATCTATGTCGATTGTGCAGATCAAAGAAGAGTAGGTATAGATTTAGTTGATGATGTAAAAATTATAAATATTGATCATCATCAATCAAATGACAATTTTGGTATCATTAATATTGTAGATGATACAAAAGCAAGTACTGCAGAGGTACTGTATAAATTTTTTGAACTAAATAATTTAAAAATATCAAAAAATATTGCAGAGTGTTTATATGTTGGGATTTATGATGATAGTATTGGTTTCACAACTCCAAGAACATCAAATAAAACATTTCAAACCATAAATAAACTTGTAGATACTGGTATATCACCAAGTGATATTGCTAATAATTTATTAAGAAGAGATTCATTAGCTAGATATAGAATTTTACCTAAAATATTAGAAACATTAGAGCTTCATCTTGAAGGAAAATTTGCAACTGTACATATAAAAGATAGCTGGATTGAAGAGACTGGTGCATCAACTCATGAGTGTGATGATGTAGTCAATATGGTCTTAAATATTGCAATTGTGGAAGTTGTAGCTTATTTAAGAGTTATTGATAATAAGGTAAGAATTTCACTAAGAAGTAAAGGTGATATTGATGTATCAAATATTGCAAAAAACTTTAATGGTGGTGGACATAAAAATGCAGCTGGATTATCTATTGATACAAACGATATAAGTATTGCTAAAGATAAATTATTTTGTGTTATTAAAACTATAGATATGAATTAAGTTTATGCTAGATATAAATTGCTATAATTTTACATAAAAAAAGGATTTTATTATGATAAAAAAAATATTTCTAACATTAGTATTTAGTACACTTTTATTTGCTGATTTTTCTTCAATGAATACTAAACAAGTACAAGAAGCTATAAAAAAAGGTATCGCTGTTATTGATATAAGAAGAGTTGATGAATGGAGGAGATTTGGAACTATACAAAATAGTCATCTAATCACATTTTTTAATGAAAGAGGTGGATATGATGGAACAAAATGGTTATCAGAATTTTCAAAAATTGTAAAAACAAAAGATCAACCATTTATCTTAGTTTGTGCACATGCAAATAGAAGTCATGTTCTAGGTAAGATGTTATTTCAACAACTAAAATATACTAAAGTTTATGAACTAGAAGGTGGTATAAATTATGGTTGGATAGATAAAGGTCTTAGCACAGTTAAGTATCTAAAGTAAAACTTTAGATGAGATAGTTAAAATAGCTGTCTCACTTCTTAAAATAAGATTTGAATCAATACCTACTATTTTTTCTTTTGGAAATTTATCAATTTCACCTTGTGAAAAACCACCCTCACAACCTAAAACAATAGTTTTTATATCATCTTTTTTTGATGATATATTATTAGACGAAAAGTTAAACATATAACTATCTGGATAATTTTCTATAAATTCATCAAAACTATTACAACTATCAAGTTCTATTATACTACTTCTTCCAGATTGTTGACTAGAGTTTATCAAAAGTTTTTCTAATTTCTCAAAGTTTATTTTATATTGTTTTTGAGAATATTCACAAAGTATAAAAGTAACTTTAGTACAACCTATTTCATTCAAACTAGCGATAACTTTTTCAATAGATTTAGTATCTATAATGCACCATCCGATATGTAACTCTTTTTTAGGTTCTACTATCAACTCTTTAGAACTTACAAGTTCTAAAGTTGTTTTTCTTCTATCGATATTTTCAATTTTATATTCATATATATTTTTATCTTCTAAGTTTCTAAAGTATAGATTGTCTTCTATACTATGTCTTCTTACTTTAAATAAATATTTATGTAGTTCAGCTTCTATAACTAAAGATTGTTCACCTGAATTTTTATGAAATGTAAATTGCATTTTATATATCTACTAAAATATTTTTGAGATAATATATGTAAAAACTAATGCACCAATCTCCATCATATATATTTTTTTTGCAAACACTCTAAACTCTGCTTGTTTTTCTAATTCTGCTGTTTTTATAACTCTCATTTTTTTATATCTTTTTATCTCTAAAATCATAACAAATATTGTTGTAGCAAGCATTAAAACTACTGTTATACTCAAATCATGTGAAAAAGCAGCAACTATTCCTCCAGTATACGCAACAACTGCATTTAAAGAATGGTAAACAGGTGTCATAACTTTTAATCTTTTTATTAACTCAAAATAATCATCAACTCTTAAAACTGACAATAAATTAAAAACCATAACAAATAACAATGCTAAGATAAAATAAACATGCCAATTAACTGATGTAGATACTAATTCCATATATAATATTCCTCTTTAAAAATTTCTGCTATTATATCACAATAATTAACAAAAAAAAGGTTACCTATGGGAATTTGCATAAAAGAAGCATTAAGAAGAATAACATCTAATATAACAAAAGTATCATATGAGATTGTACCAATTGAAAATTCACAATCAAGAATAAGTGCTCAAGAGGTTTATGCCCAATATTCACTTCCCCCTTTTAATAATTCTGCTATGGATGGATATGCCGTAAAATTAACTGATGCAGGTAAAAAGATCAAAGTTATTGATTCTATTTTTGCAGGTTCTTCAAAACAAACTCCATTTAAAAATGGTGAATCTATAAAGATAATGACTGGAGCTAGAGTTCCTAGTTGTGCTCAAGCAATCATTCCTCATGAGCTAGTAGAAGTTTTAGAAGATGATCATATAGTATTACCTGAAACTATAAAAGATAATCAACATATTAGATTTAAAGGTGAAGATATCCTAAAAGATGATAAAATTTTAAATGATGGTGATGAGATAAATTTTGCAACTATTACAATGCTATCTTCTCAAGGTATAACTCATATAAAAGTATATAGACAACCTAAAATATCAGTATTTACAAGTGGAGAAGAGCTAAAACTTCACTATGAGTCTATAGAAGAGTATCAGATTTATAACTCAAATACTCCAACATTATTAGCTCGTGCAAAAGAGCTTGGAGCTGATGTAACATTTGTAGGGATGGCAAAAGATAATATTGACTCATTAAAAGAGGTTATCTCTAACTCTTTATATGCCGACCTTATTATTACAAGTGGTGGAGTAAGTGTTGGGGAAGCTGACTTTACAAAAGAGGCTTTTGAACACTTTGATATGGAAGTATTATTTGATGGGATTACAATAAAACCAGGAAAGCCAACAGTCTTTGGTAAAATTGAAAATACTTATATCCTAAATCTTCCAGGAAATCCTTTAGCAGCTGCACTTATCTTTGAGATATTTGGTAAAATTATTTTACAAAAATTAACTGGAAATAAAAATATTTATCATAATACATTACATACTAAACTAAATGATGACTTTACAAATAAAAAGGGTCGTACCACTTTGATACCAGGCTTTTTTGATGGCGAATATTTTACTCCAAGTGAAAAAAGATCTCCAGGTATGGTAGGTGTTCTACATAATTGTAATGCTATTATGATTTTAAACAAACAAAATGAAGAGTTGAAAAAAGATACTGTAGTAAAAATTTTACCTATAAACTGGAAATTTTTTACAGATATTGAAAAAGACTTTTTTAACTAAATGACAAAAACTAAAAAAGCGATCTCTATCTTAAGTGGAGGTATGGATTCTACACTTGCAACGTACTTAGCAAAAGATAAAGGCTATGAGATAATAGCTGTTCATTTTAACTATGGACAAATCACTCAAGAAAAAGAGTTAAGTGCATTTAGAAATATTTGTAAAGCTTTAAATATAAAAGAAAAATATGAGATAGATTTACCATTTTTTACCCAAATTGGGGCATCAGCTCTAACAGATAAATCTATAAATATACCAACATCTGGTGTTGAAGATGGAGTACCTATCACATACGTACCATTTAGAAATGGTATTTTTCTAAGTATAGCAACAGCTATTGCTGAGAAACATTCTGCAAATTTTTTATACATTGGGGTAGTTCAAGAAGATAGTAGTGGTTACCCTGACTGTACTGATACTTTTATAAATAAGATGCAAAATAGTATCAATCAAGGGACAAAAGAGGAAACAATGCTAGAGATAAAAATGCCTCTAGTTCATATGACAAAAGAACAAATAGTTAATAAATCTTTAGAGTTAAATATCCCTTTAGATCTTACATGGAGCTGCTATAAAAATCAAGAAAAAGCTTGTGGCATATGTGACAGTTGTAGACTTAGACTAAAAGGCTTTAAAGCTGCAAATCAAACCGATAAGATAGAATATATCTAAAGCTTATTATTACTACTATTATGCTATTATTTAACACTAAAATTTGTACAAATACACTAAAGGTAACACTATGACCCAAAAAACCAAATATATCTCGGCAGCTATTTTTTCATTTTTAATTATAATTGCAAACTACACTGTTCAATTTCCCATTAATGACTACCTAACATATGGAGCTTTATTATTTCCATTTACATTTTTATTAACTGATATTTTAAGTGAAAAATACTCAAAAGAAGAAGTTTTAGATGTAGTTAAAATTGGTATTTTAATAGCTGTTGTTCCTACTATATTAATAGCTGACTGGAGAATAGCATTTGCTTCTATTATCACTTTTTACATTGTTCAGCAAATGGATGTAAAAATATTTCATTACTTAAAACAAAAATTTTCATCTTACTGGTGGCTTAGAAACAATGCAAGTACTATGATATCATCATTTTTTGATACTGTATTATTCTTTATGTTAGCATTTGCTTTTATCATGCCATTTGATGTGATAATAAAACTTATAATTGGTGATTATTTAGTAAAACTTACTTTAGCACTATTAGATACTCCAATATTTTATCTATTTGCAATTAGAGTAAAACAAGCAACATATAAAAAGAACTAATCATGTTTATGCCAACAACAAAAAAAGAGTTAGATATATTAGGTTGGGAACAACTTGATATCATCTTAGTAAGTGGAGATACTTATATTGATAGTCCATATAGTGGTATGGCTATTGTTGGTCAACTTCTACTTCAACAAGGCTTTAAAGTTGGTATCATAGCGCAACCTGATTATGAATCAGACAAAGATATTACTAGACTAGGAGAACCTACACTTTTTTGGGGAGTAAGTTCCGGACTTGTTGATAGTATGGTAGCAAACTATACTGCACTTAAAAAGTTTAGAAATAGTGATGACTTTACACCAGGGATGGTAAATAACCGTAGACCAGATCGTGCAACTTTAGTCTATTCAAATCTAATACGAAGATATTTTAAAAATACTGTACCTATTGTTCTAGGTGGAATTGAAGCAAGTTTAAGAAGAACTGCACACTATGACTTCTGGTCAAATAAAGTAAGAGGTAGTATACTTTTTGATGCTAAAGCAGATATTTTAGTATATGGTATGGCAGAAAAATCAATTATTGAAGTAGCTGATGCTTTAAAAAATAATAATTCAATAGAAGATATAAGAGGTATTTGTTATATTTCTAAAACTCCAAGAGAGGAATATATTCAACTCTCAACTTTAAAAGAGTGTCAAAATAAGCAAGATACAAATAAGTTCATAGATGCCTTTCACCACTTTTATGATAACAATGACCCAATAACAGCAAATGGTCTAAGTCAAGAACATAACGGCAGATATCTGATACAAAATCCACCTCAATTTTATATGGAAGAGGAAGAGATAGACAATGTTTATAATCTACCTTACAAAAGAGAGGTTCACCCTTATTATGAAGCTCAAGGTAAAGTAAAGGCGATGGAGACTATCAGATTTTCAGTAACTACTCATCACGGTTGTTATGGGGAGTGTAACTTCTGTGCTATCTCTGTTCATCAAGGTAGAACCATAAGAAGTAGAAGTGAAGAGTCTATTTTAAAAGAGGTGAAAACTTTTACGCAAAATCCAAAATTTAAAGGTGTGATATCTGATGTAGGTGGAGCTACTGCAAATATGTATGGATATGAGTGTGATAAAAAACTCAAAAAAGGTACTTGTGATGATATAAGATGTACAGGTCATCGTATGTTTAATCCACTTAAATTCGCAAAACCAAAAGATAAAGATTATAAAATATGTCCAGTTCTTAAACCAAATCATAAAAAAAACATTACACTTCTACAAAATATTAGAAAAATGGATGGTGTAAAAAAAGTATTTGTTAACTCTGGTATAAGATATGACCTTATAAATGAAGATGAATACTATGGAAAAGAGTACTTAAAAGAGATTGTAGATCATCATGTAAGTGGTCAAATGAAAATTGCACCAGAGCATAGTGAATCAAAAGTTTTAAAATATATGGGTAAACCTGATAAAAAAGTTTTAACAGATTTTAAACAAAACTTTACAGATCTAAATAAAAAAAATGGGAAAAAACAGTTTCTCACATACTATATGATTGCAGCTCATCCAGGCTCAACTCAAAAAGATATGGAAGATTTAAAGCAGTTTGCAAATGCTGATTTAAAGTTAAATCCAGAGCAAGTACAAGTATTCACCCCTACTCCATCTACATACTCTACTTTAATGTACTATACAGAGCTAGATCCTTGGACTAGAGAAAAAATATTTGTAGAGAAAGATCCTATAAAAAAACAAAAACAAAAAGATGTAGTAACACAAAAAATGGAATATATAAATAGTAGACTACAAAATAGAAATAATTCTAGAGGTAATAAAAAAAGATACTAGTTTAATAGATTAATGTTATAATAAGATACTTTAGAAAAAGGTGTCTTTTATGAAAATAACTAATTTTATTTTACTCTTATTAATATTTACTCTAAACCTATATGCTCAAGAAACAAAAAAATTATCTATTCAACTTTTATGGAAACATCAATTTGAATTTGCTGGTTTTTATATGGCAAAAGAGAAAGGCTTTTATAAAAAATATAATATCGATCTAAAACTAAAAGAATATAACTTTGGTGATAATATTACAAACGATGTAGAGTCACAAAAAAGCACTTTTGGAATTGGGTATCCAAGCTTGATATTAGATCGTTCAAATGGTTCAAAAATTGTTTTATTAAATGCAATATTACAAAACTCTCCACATGTGCTAGTAACTCTTAAATCATCAAATATTAACTCTATTAAAGACTTTAAAAATAAAAAAATAAAATTACTTGATAGTGAACAGCAAACTGCAGCAATCACAAGTATGCTTTATTCAAATAATATTTTATATAAAGATTTAGATATTATTAAATATCGATATGATATCAACGATTTAATAAACCACAAAGTAGATATTACTACAGCATTTTTATCAAATGAGATTTATACACTAAAACAAAAAAATATTCAATATAATATTTGGAATCCCAAAGATTATGGTTTTGATTTTTATGATGATATACTATTTACATCATCTAAATTTCTTAAAGAAGATCCAGTAACTGTTAAAAACTTTCAAAAAGCAACAATTCAAGGTTGGGAATATGCATTTTCTCATATCGATGAAACTATAGATTTAATTTTAAAAAAATATAATTCTCAACATAAAACTAGAGGTGCACTTCATTATGAAGCTAAAATATTAAAAGAACTAGCATACAAAGACTCTATTCCTTTTGGGCATATCTCAAAAACTAAGATTCAAAGAATATATGATATATATAATTTAATCGGATTGGTAAAGAATCCAATAAAACTTGATAATTTTATATTTAAACCAAATGATACTAAGTTGATTTTAACACAAGATGAATATAAATATCTAAATGATAAAAAGAATATAAATATGTGTATTGATCCAGTTTGGATGCCATTTGAAAAATTTGAAAATGGAAATTATATTGGTATAAGTTCTGATTATTTTAAATTATTTAAGAATATTCTAAATGTAGATTTTAATGTAATAAAAACAAATAACTGGACTCAATCACTAGAATATGCAAAAAATAGAAAATGTGATATATTATCATTAGCTATGAAAACGAATAGTAGAAAAAAATATATGAATTTCACAGAACCATATCTTAAAATACCACTTGTGATTGCAACTAAAAAAAATGTACCATTTATCAGTGACTTAGCAAACTTAATAAATAAAAAAGTTGCTATACCAAAAGGTTATGCTTTTATAGAAATACTTAAAAATAAATATCCAAGCCTTATTATTATAGAAGTAGAAAATATTAATGATGGATTAAATCAAGTAAAAAGAGGAGATGTATTTGGTTATATTGGTACAATTGCAAGTATTGGATATATGTTTCAAACAAAATTTAATAGTGAACTTAAGATAGCTGGAAAATTTGATGAAAAATGGAAACTAGGCATTGCTGTAAGATCAGATGATAAAGTTTTGTTAAATATTTTAAATAAAACTATTAAGAGCATTGATAGTCCAACTCGTCAAAAAATTCTTAATAATTGGATATCTATTAAATATGAAAAAAATATTGATAAAGAATTTATACTAAATATATTAATTATTATTTTTATTATAATAATATTCTTTTTGTATAAACAATATTTACTTAAAAAGTCTATTAAAGAATTTAATGATGTCATCAATGCTACGATGGAAAGTATACTTATATTTAAAGATGGTATATGTATAGATGCAAATCAAAGTACAATTGAGATGTTTGGGTACTCTTCAAAAGATGAAATTATAGGGAAAGAACCATTATCTTTTATAGCAGAAGAATCTTCACAATATGTAAAAGAACAAATGAAAAAATCTAGTGCACTTCCATATGAGGCAAAGGTTGTAAAAAAAGATGGAACTGAATTTTATGCTTTATTGCGTGGTCAAAATTTAAAAAGTAGAAATGTAAGATTATCTAGTGTTATAGATATTAGTAAAATAAAACTTCAAGAGAAAACATTAATAGAACAATCAAGAATGGCAGCAATGGGTGAAATGATAGGTAACATAGCACACCAATGGAGACAACCACTTTCTGTTATCTCTACAGGTGCTACAGGATTACAACTTCAAAAAGAGTATGGTTTATTAACGGATCAGATTTTTGAAGAATCATGTGATGCTATTAATAAAAATGCTCAATATTTATCTAAAACCATAGATGACTTTAAAAACTTTATAAAGGGTGATAGAAAAAAACAAAGATTTAATTTAAATGAAAATATTGATAGTTTTATAAAACTAATTGATGGAACCGTTAAAACTAACTTTATAAAACTTTTTTCTAAAATTGATGATACTATTTATCTTTATGGTTATCCAAATGAACTAATTCAATGTTATATAAATATATTTAATAATGCAAAAGATGTATTAAAAGAGATTAAAGATATTGATAGGTTGATTTTTATAAATTGCTATATTCAAAATAATTCAATAATTATTTCAATCAAAGATAATGGTGGAGGTATACCTGATGATATTATATTAAAAATATTTGATCCTTACTTTACTACAAAACATAAAAGTCAAGGTACTGGCTTGGGATTACATATGACATATAATCTTATAAATGATGGAATGAATGGAAATATAACCGTACACAATGTAGAGTATAAACATAATAATAAAAATTATAAAGGAGCAGAGTTTAAGATTATTTTGCCTCAGCAGGAAGAATAAATATTTGAATTGACAAATATATAAAAATTTATTCGCTATTACAGCGAATAAACTTTACTATTTTACTTTTTCTAGGTAATCCCCAGTTTTAGTATCACATTTTATTTTATCACCCTCTAAAAGATGAAATGGTACTTGAACTACAGCACCACATTCTAAGGTTGCAGGTTTTTTACCACCTTGAGAATCACCTTTAAAATTTGGTGGAGTTTCAATAATAGTCATCTCTACAGTTCCATCTGGTTCAACTGTAATAGCTTCACCTTTAAAAAACATCATATCAACACTATTACCATCAATAATCCATTTTTGAGCATCACCTACTTGGTCATATGTTAAACCAATTTGATCATATGTATTTGTATCCATAAATTGTAACATCTCACCATCATCATAAAGATATTGCATTCTTTTTTGTGCTAAGTCTGGAGACTCAAACTTATCACCAGCGTGAAAAGTTTTCTCGATTGTCTTAGCGTTTAGATAGTTTTTTATCTTACATCTTACAAATGCTGCACCTTTACCAGGCTTAACATGTGCATAATCCATAATTTTATAAGGGATACCATCAACTTCAATTTTAAGACCCTTTTTTAAGTCTTTCATACCTAATGCCATACTATCTCCTTTTATATCTGAGCATAAGAAACTGATTTTGCAGCTTCTAAATTTTCTAACTTATTAAGAGTATCAATAGATACATCTTCATCAACAATAATAATAGCTAAAGCACCATTTTTACTACGACCAAGTCTAAAGTCTGCAATATTTATATTTGCATCACTTAAAATACTTCCAACACTTCCAATTACACCAGGTACATCAGAATTTGTGAAAAGTATCATTTTACCTGATGGTTCAATATCCATTAAGAAATCATTAACTTTGATAATTCTTTGTACCTCTTCATCAAATATTGTACCACTTGTAGTATTTACACCATGTGAAGTTGTTATTTTAACTGATACTTGATTTTTATATGCACTTTTGTTTTTAACTGAAGAAGAATCTATTTTAAGACCTCTTTCATTTGCAACAAATGTAGCATTTACATAATTTATTTTTTCATTTGATAAGCTATGTGTCAAAGCACCAACTATAGCAAATGTTTCTAAACTATCTAAATAATCAGCAATTTCACCTTCAGCTTCGATCTTAATAGATTCTATAGTACTTTTATCCATCTGAGCAATTAAAAATGCCATCTTTTGAGTTAATTCTAAATAAGGCTTAACAAATGATGGGATTTTACTTTCATCAATAGGTAGATTTAATGCATGTGGATAGCCAATACCTCTAGCAGACTTAATAGCATTATTTGCAGCTTGTGTAGCAATTTTATATTGAGATTCAACAGTATTTGCACCTAAATGCGCTGTAACTGTAATATTATTTAAATCTAAAAGAGGATGATTCGTTGCTGGTTCTTTTGTAAACACATCAATACCAGCCATTGCAATCTTACCACTTTTTAAATTATTATAAAGTGCATCTTCATTATAAAGTCCACCTCTAGCACAATTTATAAGAATAACACCATCTTTCATTTTTGCAATCTGTTCTTCATCAATCATATTCAATGTTTCTGAATTTTTAGGTGTGTGAATTGTAATAATATCACAAGATAAAATATCATCAAAATTTTCTGTATATTCTATACCTAAATCAGTTGCTTTTGATGATGAGATATAAGGGTCATATGCCACTACATCCATCTCAAAAGATTTAGCTCTTAAAGCTACTCTATGTCCAATATTACCAAAACCAATAACACCTAATTTTTTACCATATAACTCTTGTCCATACCAATCTTCTCTTTTCCAGATTCGTTGATCTTTTAATTGTGCATGAGCATAAGGCATTTTTCTCATACAAGAAAGCATATGTGTCATTGTAAGTTCTGTTGCTGCAATTGTATTTGCTGTAGGTACATTCATAGCTATTACACCACGCTTACTACAACCTACAATATCAACATTATCAACACCAACTCCAGCTCTTACAACTGCTTTTAAATTTGTAGCAGCATTTAAGAACTTTTCATCAATGTCAGTTGAACTTCTAGTGATACAAACATCAGCATCTTTGATAACGTCTAAAAGGGCTACTTTATCAATATCAGCTGCATATATATAATTTATATCACTTGTATTTTTTAGTATCTCCAATCCACTTTCATGGATATGGTCACATACTACTATATTTGGTTTATTCATTATCTTCTCCAATTTACAGACTAGTTATTTTAACTTTCCTGCTAATGCATCACCTAATGTCATTGATGATGTATCATTTACTGTTTTTAAAATATCTCTATCTTTTTGAGAAGCTAATCTTCTTACAGATAATCTTACTCTATTTCTTTGTTTATCAATATTAACAACTACAGCTTCAATCTCATCACCGATTTTAACTTCCTCTTCACCCTCTTCAACTTTTAGTAAATCTTCTTTTCTAATAAGTCCATCAAGGTTATCTTCAAGTTTAACAAATACACCGAAATCTTTAATATCTTTAATTACTGATTTGATAATATCACCATTATTATGTTCGTTTTCGAACTTTTGCGCAGGAGAATCTTGTAAAGCTTTAATACTTAAAGAGATGTTTTCTTTCTCTCTATCAATTTTAATAATTTTAACTTCTAACTCATCACCTTTTTTGTAAATATCTTTACATTTAGCGTTTGATTCCCATGTAGCTTCTTCATTATGAAGTAAACCATCTACAGAACCTAAGTTAACAAATGCTCCAAAGTCAGTTAATGTTGCAACTGTACCTTTAATAACATCTCCAACTTTATTAGTTTTAATAAAAGACTCAAATGGTTTTGGTTGTAATGATTTTAAAGAAACTCTTAGTCTTCTTTTATCACAATCTAAATCGATAACTTCTACATTGATCTCTTGACCAATTTCAAGATAATCTTTTGGGTTTTTAACATTTTTATCCCAGCTAATTTCTGAAATATGTAAAAGACCTTCAATATCATTTCCTAAATCTACAAATGCACCATAAGATTCAAAGTTAGAAACAGTTACAGTAATTGTATCACCAGTCTCTAATGCATCTCTCATCTCTTCCCAAGGGTTTGGTAAAGCTTCTTTTATTGATAATGATAAGTGACCTTTCTCTTTATCGTAAGATTTGATAACAGTAATTACCTCTTCACCCTCTTTATAGTAAGCTGAAGGATTAACTGGACCTTTATATGAGATCTCATTATAGTTTACTAAACCATCAATTCCACCTAAATCTACAAACATACCATAACTTGTAATTTTCTTAACTACACCAGTTTTTGGTTCATTAGTTTCCATAAGTTTTAAGATTTTTTCTTCTCTATTTTTTTGTGTTTCTTCAATTAGTTTTCTTCTAGAGATAACGATACTATTTGTTTCTGGTTTTGCTTTAAGAACAACAGCTTTGATTTTTTTACCAACTGCCCCAATTGCTTTTAAGAAACCTTGTGCCATTGGCATAAAGTATTCCATACCATCATCACTTTGAACTACAAATCCAGCTCTAGGCTTAACAGATATTACTGTACCTTCAACTATAACATTTTCTGGTTCTGCACCATACTCTGCAAAAAACTTATCAAATAATTCTTTTTGAATAACTTTTTTATAAGATAAAGATAAATTCTCACCTCTTGTACCAGTTACCATAACAGTGATTTTATCACCCTCTTTATACTTAACTTCACCATTAATTGTGATTTCTGAAGTATAAATAGAACCTTCTCTACCACCAATACTTACTACAAAGTTGTTATCGTTAATTGATACTATTTCACCCTCAGTTACTGTATTCGTTTCTGTACTTTTCTCGCTCTCCTCTAACATTGCTGCGAAGTCTTCACCTTCACCTAATTCAAAATCTTCTAATTTTTTCATTGACACTTGCCTACCCTTTTATAATTTAATTGGGCTATTATATCCAAAAGAGGCTTTATTTTTTATGAGTGAGTTGATTCTTACTTATAATTTTGTATGATTTTTATAAAAGTTGTTATAGTTTTTCTATAACATTAACTACGTTTTGTATTATCCAATCAGGTGTTGATGCACCAGCTGTTACACCACAAGTTTTTTTACCTTTAAACCATATCTCTTCTAGTTCTTTTTCATCTTCTATATGGTAACTTTTTGTGTTTTCATTACAAATATTAAATAACTGCTTAGTATTTGATGAATTTTTACCACCAATAACTATCATAATATCTACTTCTGCACTTAGGCTTCTAGCTGCTGCTTGGTTTTCAAATGTAGCATCACAAATAGTATTAAATACCCTCACCTCTTTATATCTTAAAATAAGATGATTTACTATCTCCAAATACTTCTCTTTTTGTTTTGTAGTTTGTGCTATGGTGGCTATTTTATCGTATTTAAAAACTACATTATCCAAGTCAGATGGTTCTAAAACTACATTTACATCTTCACCATAACTTTTAATCCCTTTTACTTCAGGATGTTCTTCATCACCAAAGATCACTACACTATAGTTATCAGTAGTCATTTTTTTAACTATCTGCTGTGGAGTTGTAACAAAAGGGCAAGTTGCATTTATAACTTTAGTGTTATTTTCTTTCAACTTTGCCAAATCATTTTTAGGAATACCATGTGTTCTTATGATAATAGTATCTTCTTTTTTTGCTTCATCAATTGTAGAGTACAACCCTACATTATAATCTTTTTTTAATCTATCTATCTCTTTTTGATTATGAATAAGTGGTCCCATAGTTACAGAGTTTTTATGCTCTTGAGCAATTTTAATAGCTCTTTTTACTCCAAAACAAAAACCATAACTTGAAGCTAATTTTACTTGCATTTTTAACCTCTAAGTGAGTTTAATATATCATTGAAATTAGGAAATGATGTTTCAATACATTGAGTATCTTCAATAACCATTCCTGATAAAAGACCTGCTATAGCAAAACTCATAGCAATTCTATGATCTCCATATGATTGAACCGTTGCTTTAGATAAAGTTTGATCTCCATCTATCTCATAACCATCTTCATTCTCAATATATGTTATACCACAAAGTTTAAGATTTTCTACAATAACGCTGATTCTATCAGATTCTTTTACTCTTAACTCTTTTGCATTTTTTACAACACTTTTACCATTTGCTATTGACATTGCTATACTTAAAACTGGTAGTTCATCTATAAGCCATGCTATATTTTTATCAACTGTTATACCATTTAGTTCATGATGCTCTACTATAATATCACCAATAGGCTCATAAATATCTTCAGTTTTTATAAACTGAACTTTAGCACCCATTTTTTCTAATATCTTATATGCTTCAATCCTTGTTGGATTTAATGTAACATTTTTTAAAGTTACTTTTGCTTTTGGTATAATAGCTGCAGCAACTGCAAAGAAAAATGCAGAAGAGGGATCTGTTGGAACAGTTATATTAAGTGGTTCAAGTTTTTTTGTTAATGGTTCTATCTCAATCCAACCATCTTTATTAGTTACAATTGAAGCACCCATTCCATTTAACATTCTCTCTGTATGATCTCTAGATAATAGATCCTCTTTATAATAACTTTTTTCATCACTTTGAATTGCAGCTAATATTAAAGCTGATTTTATTTGTGCTGAATCTATTGGGCTATGATATTTAAATGATTTTAATTTACCACCTCTTATATGTAGAGGAGCCTTATTTCCATCTTCTCTACCATCAATAGATGCACCTATTGTTCGCAAAGGATCGGCCACCCTTTTCATAGGTCGACTTCTTAAATATTTATCACCTGTAAGTACAAAGCTTCCCTCTATTCCAGCTAACAGTCCAGTATAAAGACGCATTCCTGTACCTGCATTACCACAGTCCAGTATATCATCTGGTTCACTTAATTTTTCTGGTGGAGTTATAGTTATAATCTCACCATCATCTTTAACTATAGCACCTAACTTTTCTGCTATTCTTAAAGAATCCATAGTATCTTCACCTCGAAGATAATTTCTTATTGTAGATGGCTTATTTGCTAAAAGTGAAAACATCGCACATCTATGTGATATAGATTTATCTGAAGCTATATTATCAATAACAATATCAAATGGCTTAGTAAGTGGAGATACAGTTAAACTTTCCATTATCTTATCCCTATTTTTAACTCATCTTGTAATGTTTCTAAAATTTTATCCATAATAGATGTAATATCTGATTCTTCCATTGTTTTTGTTTCTGATTGTAAAACAAATTTTATTGTTAAACTTTCATCTGATCCAAGTTTTTCATCACTATAAATATCTACTAAGTTAAATTGTTTTATCTCATCAATATTAATACTATTTAAAACTTTTTTAATCTCTCTATACTCTAAAGATTTTGGAGCAATTATACTTAAATCTCTTTTTGAAGATTGGAATTTTGATATAGAATCACTAAGAATTATATCATCACTTAATTTATCAAAATCAATCTCAGCTATAAATGTATCGCTAGAGATATCAAAGTCACTTGATACTGTAGGGTGAAGTTTATATAAAATACCTACAGACTCACCATTTAACAAAATATTAGCATTTTGATATGGATGTATAAAATCATTTTTAATATTTTCCATAGGTTCTAACTCAAAGTCACCTATAACATTTGATACCTTATCACTAAAACTAAATAGATCTATTACAGATGGTTTTCCATTATTAGCAACAGTTTGAAGCTCTTTATCTCCACTAAATATAAAACTTAATGATTTTGATTCTTCTCTATTTTTATCAAAAATAGTTCCCACTTCAAAAAAACCAATAGATTTAAATCCCTGCTTTACATTATGAGATACTGCTTGAACTAAATTCAATGCAATTGTAGTTCTAAATGTATTAAGTTCATTTACTATTGGGTTTAAAATATCTTTATCTTTAGTTACTGTTTCAAACTTATATTTCTCTAAAAGTTCTTTATTTCCAAATACATAAGTTATAGTTTCATAAAAACTATTTGATATAGCTCTCTGTCTTAATGAGTTTTTTAAAACTAAACTATTTGAAGTTTTATTTATACTATTTGATTCTCTTATCTCTAAAGGTTTAGATTGAATATTATCAATCCCTATTATTCTAACTATCTCTTCTGTAATATCTGCAATATTTTTTATATCGTGTCTAAAAGGTGGTATAACAACTGTAACGATATCATTTCCATTTGGTTTCACTGCAAAACCTAATGATGTAAGTATCTTTGTAATATCATTTTTAGATATCTCTTGACCTATTATTTTATTGATCTTACTAATATTAATTGTAAGATTATTTGGATTTATTTCTGTTACAAAATCTTGGCTACCATTATATATTGTTCCACCATTTAAAGATAAAAGTGTGATAACATTATCAATACCAAATGATAAATTTGGCTCACTTCCTCTTGATGCTTTATAATAAATATCACCAGTTTTTTGTTTTTTATCAAATACTTTTTGAGCTAAAACTTCAGGATTAGTATAACTAGCTTCTATTATAACTTCATCACAATTATTTGTAACTTGCCCTGCTTCAATCCCAATTATACTTAAAAGTATTTTTCCACTTACTGTATCAAAACCATTTGCATTTTTTTCAATACATAATGAAACTTTACTACTAGATTCACCTATTGCTATTGATTTTGAATAAACATTTAACAACACTCCTGTACTATGAGTAGCATAACTTACTGCTGTTTCAATATCTGTATTTTTTAATTTATCTATTGTAGATGCTCTTAAATGATGTACAACATTTAATTTAAAATCACTAATGTCAACTGCTTTATAAATAAGATTTGATTCACAACTTGTATCATAATTTACTTCAAATACTTGATTGATACCTTTATTATTAGTTTTTACTATTGCATCATTTTGCTTTAATGGAATATCAAAATATGTACTAAGTTCTCTAGCGATTCCATTTATACTTAAACAATCACCTCTATTAGCTGTAAGTTCTATCTCAATAATTTCATCATTTATTAAAGAGTATTCATTTAGCTCTTTACCAATAACTAACTTTCCTATTGAATCATCAAGTACCATAATCCCATCATTTATTTTAGGAAGACCAATCTCTGTAGAGCTACAAATCATACCTAACGACTCAGCACCTCTTAGTTTTGCTTTTTTAATTTTAAAATCATCACCCAATATTGAACCAACTGTTGCTACAGGAACATATTGATCTTTATCAACATTTTTAGCACCACATACAATTTGTACAGATTCAGTTCCTATATCAACTTGACAAATATTTAATTTATCTGCATCAGGATGTTTCTCTTTAGCTGTTACTTTTCCTATTACTACACCATTAGGTATCAAAACTCTAGTAGCTGAATCAACTTCAAGACCTATTGAATTTAATGCTTTACATATAGTATTTGTACTTATTTTTGAAATATCAATATATTCTTGTATCCATTGTCTTGTAATAATCATCTAAATTGTCCTAATAGTCTAATGTCACTTTCAAATAAAGATCTTAAATCTCCAATCTCATGTATAAGCATTGCAAATCTTTCAATACCAAGTCCAAATGCATATCCACTAACATTTTCATATCCTACAGCTTTAAATACATTTTCATCTACAATTCCACAACCTAATACTTCAAGCCAACCTGTATGTGAACAAACTCTACATCCACTACCTTTACAAAATTTACAAGATATATCTACTTCAGCTGATGGTTCTGTAAATGGGAAAAATGATGGTCTAAATCTAACCTCTACATCACCAAACATATGGTGCAAAAACTCTTCCATCACAAACTTTAAGTTTGCAAAAGATACTACACCCTCTTGCTCTACTACTAGACCCTCTATTTGATGAAACATTGGAGTATGTGTTATATCAAAATCTTTTCTAAAAACTGTACCTGGAGCAATAATTCTAATAGGTGGTTTTTGACTCATCATAGTTCTAATTTGAACCGGACTTGTATGTGTTCTTAAAACTGCACCGTCGTTACAATAAAATGTATCTTGCATATCTCTTGCAGGATGATATTTTGGTAAATTTAAAGCTTCAAAGTTATGAAAATCATCCTCAACTAAAGGACCCTCTTCAATGCTAAAATTTAAGTTTTGAAAATATGTAGTGATTTTTTCCATTGTATCACATACGGGATGTTTTGCAGATGTTGTACAGCTTGAGCTAAATTTTGTTACATCAATCTTTTCAGATTCTAACTTTTTTTCTAACTCTTTTGCCATTAAAATAGTTTTTTGAGTATCTAAAGCTTTATTAACTTCTGTTTTTTGTTTATTTAGATTTTGTGCAAATGCTTTTTTTTCTGTATTTGGAACATCTTTCATTTTGGCAAATTCTAGTGTTAATACACCTTTTTTACCTAAAACCTCTATACGGTATGATTCTAATTGTTCTAAAGATTCACTTGCGTTTATCTTATCTATCCATTCTTTCAAATGTATCTCCTAAGTTGACTTTATATCTTTTAAGTCTTTAATAATTTGCGATTATACTTAAAAATTTATTATACTTTGGTTATACTTATAGTTATAAATAATTAAGGAAATACTAAATGTGCATATTTTGCAAAATAATAGCTGGTGAGATACCAAATAAAACAATTTTAGAAAATGAAAACTTTTTAGCTTTTGAGGATATAAATCCATCTGCTAAAATTCATATATTAATCATACCGAAAGTACATATTAAATCATTCAATGAGATGACACCAAATATAATGGCAGAGATGACAACTTTTATTCAAGAGGTAGCTTTAACAGCTGGTGTAAAAAGTGATGGATATAGATTGATTACAAATATTGGTAAACAAGGTGGTCAAGAGGTTGAACATATACACTTTCATCTTTTAGCAGGTGAACCAATGGGAGCATTAAGATAATGCAAGTTTTTGGTATATTTAAAGAAGTTCACGAACTTGAGTACTTAACAAAATGTTATCTTTATATTCATTCAGAGGGTGAAGAGATAACAGTTGATGAGATGAAATTACTTCTAAAGAAAAAGAACAAAAATGTTGCTGGAACTATTTTCTTACATAACCCTTACACAGCTCCTGTTGGAATGAAATTAGGTGAAAAGTTATGTTTTCAAGATTATAAATTCAATGGTGAATATAGTGAATTACAAGTAGATAATGATGTAAGAATTGTTGGAAGAAATTTAAAAAGATATAAAGGTAAACTTATAGAGATAAAATATCTTTTTAACTATAACAAAGAAAATATTCAACCAACTTCAACAATGGAAGTTCTTGATATGGATTTAGAAAAACTTCATACAAATCTACTAACTGTATTTGCAAAACATGATAACTTTCAAGACTACAAAAACATAAGTTACAATGGTAAGTTTATATTTTTTGCATGGGGACATAAAATTGATAGACACCATACAAATATAGCTGTATATGCTTCAAATATCGCACAATGGGCAAAAAAACAAAATAAAGAGATAGGTTTCGTATATGATAGAGTAAGAGATGAAGAAGATAGTTTTGAATTTACAAGATTCTTTTCACCTTATAACTTTGGTAAGCTTAAGCATGTAGTTCCTGATGCTATTGGACAAGTTTTTTCAAAAGAGATTATTAAACCATACAGAATGGACTAATGTAACCTACAATAGATAAAATTTAATTTTAAATTTTATCTATTAAGGTACATATGCTATTTTATTTATCCCTATATTTACATCATAACCACACATAAGATTCGCATTTACAACTGCTTGAGAAGATGCTCCTCTTAAAAGATTATCGATACTACTATTTATAAATATAGCATCACCATTTTGTTCTACAAATATATCACAGAAATTAGTTCCAGCGGTTGATTTTATATCAACACAACTATCTTTAACTCTTACAAATTCACAATCTTTATAATACTCTTTTAAAATAGATTTCACATCTATATTAGCATCATTTATAGTTGCATAAATACTTACAAGCATACCTCTAGTAACCGGTATAAGATGTGGAATAAAGTTTATATTTAAATCTTTAGATTCAAGTAATTTTACTTTCTCTTTTATCTCTGGCATATGTCTATGTTTCATTGGGTTATATGCAAACATATTATCATTGA
>CAZLZQ010000006.1:0-3541 GCA_964564065.1 uncultured Arcobacteraceae bacterium
TGCTGAATTTAAGATTATATTAGAACTAAACAAACCAAACTAATAAAACAAGTCCAAATATAATTCTATATATACCAAAAGCTACAAATGTAAACTTTTCTAAAAACTTTAAAAATAATTTTATTGTTAAATATGCTACTATAAATGCTACTACAAAGCCAACGGCAAGTACTAAAAGATTTGCATCATTAAAATCCTTATAATGCTTAAGTAAGTCATATCCTGTAGTTGCACACATTACAGGAAAAGCTAACAAAAAGCTGAACTCAGCAGATGCTTTTCTATTTAATCCTACTAACATAGCACCTATTATTGTACTACCTGCTCTACTTGTTCCGGGAATCAATGCTGCTATTTGAGCTAATCCTATATATAAAGCTTGTTTATAAGTAACTTTTTCTATATCATCTATATGCTTGTCGGTTTCCTTATAAAATCTCTCAACTATTAAAAATACAATTCCTCCAACTATAAACATAATGGCAACAATTTTTATATCAAACATTGCTTTAATTTGGTGTGAAAATACAAATCCAACTGCACCAATAGGTATAAATGCAAGAGTTAATTTTTTCCATAATTCAATTTTACTAGGATGAAACTTATCTTTATAATTTAGAATAACTGCTAATATTGCTGCAAATTGAATTATAACCTCATATGCTTTTGTTACATTTGTTTGATCAATTTCTAAAAACTCTGATGCAACTATTAGATGTCCCGTTGAACTAATTGGTAAAAATTCTGTAAAACCTTCAATAATACCCAACAATATTGAATCTAGTATTCCCATTTTTATATGCCTTTTTTATTTTATTTAAATTTTTACAATATCTACATTATTTTCATATAAATATATAATATAACCCTCTACATCAATTGAAGAGGTGATATTTTTTATTGCATCTACATATTTTTGTACTTGCATATTATGAGTATGACTTTTTTCATTTGTAGTTTTATAATCAACAACTTTATAATTATCATCTGTTCTAATTAATAAATCTATAACTTTATGCTCCTCTTCAAATATCAAAGATTGTTCTTTTGTATATGAGGAATTAGATGTAAACATATTTTTAAAATTTTCATATTCTATTAATATAGTAATTCTATTATTTAAATCATTAAATTCATCTTTAGTTAATTGATTTTTATATTTATTTTGTGTCATAAACATAGCATTTTCTAAACTTTTTGTATCAAATTTATTCATCATCTCTAAACAATAATGTGTAGCTATCCCCAAATATCTAGCTTTTATTGTTTCTTCACTATCTTTCTCTTTTTTATCTTTCTCTTGATAACCTAAATTTAAGGGAGTATATTCAACTTTTTCTATGGTATCTATTTTTTTTGCTTTTCTAGGTGCAATATGTAGACTACCTATAGTTTGTAAATCAAACTCACCAAGATAATCAAATACACTATTTTTGGCTTTTTTAAATACTATAAGATTATTTTTTGCCCTTGTTAATGATACATACAATATATTTAGCTCATCTGCTATTACTAAACGTTTTTCATAAGATAAAGCCTCTTCATAATAAATATCAAGATTTTCTCTTTTTGATCTCTTGTAAAAAATCTTTTTTAAATTTATATCTTCATAATTAAAAAGTAAAGATGATCTATCTGGATTCTTTTTTGTAACTCTATCGAGTACTAAAACTGTGTCAAACTCTAAACCTTTTGATTTAAATACAGTTAATATTTGTAAACCATTTAATGAATTTGACACAACTACTGTATCATCTTTATCTATATCATAAACAAAATCTACTATTGAAGAGTATGAATTAGAAAGTTCTATAAGTTTTATTACATTCTCATCAACTATATCATAATAATAACTAAGATTTTTAATAATAGTTACAATATCATTGTTTTTAATATCGATAAAAAATGTAAACTCTTTAAAATAATCAAATCCAACTAAACTATTAAAATTTACTCTGTAAATATCCTCTTTAAAATATAGATATTTCACTGCATTTATAACTGCATTTACATTTTGTTGATTTATCAACTTTGAAGTCATCTCGGTAACTATACTTAAGCTTGGTAATTTTTGTTTTAAATATTCATATACATTTAACACATCTTTATTTGTATAAGTAAGTATAGCAATATTTGAAGCTTCTATTCCAGATAAAAGTAAACTTTCAACTTTTAAATAAATTTCATAAAATATATCTTCATCATTTAAAGCAAAAGGGGTAACCTCTACAAAACCAGTTATTTTACTATTTACTTTTTGAGGATCATACTCATAATTATTAGTTTTTAAAAAAGTTTTATTTACAAACTCTACAACATTTTTACTACTTCTATAGTTTGTATCCAATAGTTCTACTACTAAATTTTCATTAAAAACCTTTGCAACATAATCAAAAAGTTCTTTTGTTCCACCTCTAAATCTATAAATAGATTGTTTTATATCTCCAACATAAAAAAACGTTTTATAAATTTCAGGGTTACCTGAAATAATTTCATCTATTAAATGATAAAGTATTTTATACTGCAGTGTTGAAGTATCTTGAAATTCATCTATTAAAATATGATTATATTTTGTATCAAGTCTAAAGTATAAAAAATCTTTATCAATATGATTTTCTAATAGATTATAAACAATATTTGTAATATCACTAAATTCCAAAGCATTTCTTTGCTTATTATAAGATGTTCTAAACTGCTTAAAGTCTTCAAATATTTTAAATAAATTTTTTAATGTTATACTCTCCTGTATAGAATAATATAATGTAATATTTTGCTTTAATCTTTCAAGATTATCATCAAGTTCTTTTGGTGGTTTTGCTTTTTTAAAGTAACTAAACTCACTTAAACTATCTTTTGTAAGCCACGTTTTACCTTTATCTAAAAGTGTTTCTACACTATTGAAATCTACTGCATTGTATCCTGACTTTGAAACTGTGCTTTTATCTATAAAATTCTTTATAATATTTGCATCTTCTAAAATAGCTATTTTAACTGCCTCAAAACTACTAATTGGATATTCTATAGTTTCTAATTTTTCATTTTTATCTATAAGTATTTTAAAAAGTTCAACAATAGAATTTAACTTTTTATTTTCAGTATGGGCAAAAGATATTAAAGAATTAAATTGTTGTTCATCTAAAGAGCTTAAAAATTTATATAAAAGTAACTCTTCATCATCAAATTTTATCTCAAAATCATCATTGATCCCTATATATCCACTAAATTCTCTTAAAATTTTATTTACAAACTTATCTATTGTATATATTGCTAATTCTGATGTTATAAAAAGATCTATAATCTTTTCTTTTTTTATTAAAACCATCTTTTTTGAAAGATTTGTTTCTTTAATAATCGCATCTAAAATAGCCTCATCCTCACCTAATGATATAAGTGTTTCATAGATTCTATTTGCCATCTGAGCTGCTGCTTTATTTGTAAAAGTTAAAGTTAATATCTCTTTAGGATTGGCATCAAGTAAAAGTAAAGATATATATCGTACAGTAAGTGCAAAAGTTTTACCACTTCCTGCACTTGCTTTTAA
>CAZLZQ010000006.1:3641-15039 GCA_964564065.1 uncultured Arcobacteraceae bacterium
GTATCTCGTACATGATTATTAATATATTCTGCTAGCATTATAAGTACCTCATCACCTATTAGATGACCATAGGTATCATTGAAATTTTTAAAATGATCTATATCTATAATAGTTATACTTAAATCTCTTTTATATCTTATATCTCTTAGTAGCTCATCTTCGGCTAATTTATCAAATTTACTTCTATTATAAATTTGTGTTAATTCATCAATATAAGCTTTTTCTTGGATCTCTTTTTCTCTCTCTTTTATTGTTGTAATATCTGATAATGTTACTAAATAATCATCTCTTACACTTTTAACTATTTTTGTTAAACTTATTTTAAATGCTTTTGGATTTAAAGTTTGATCTAATATACACACAACTCTATTCTGCACAGGAGTATTCTCTACAAGTTGAACAAATGTAGTGTTTTCATCTGGAGTTACATCATATAAATACCCATCACTATGTACAAATGTACCTAAAATATTTTTATGTAAAGTTTCATTAAATTGCTCTTCATTTTCTACATTAAAAAAGTCTTTGAATTTTTTATTTGAAAATGTAACAGTATCAAAATTTGTTATAAACATAATATCATCTGTTAGATTTATTATACTGTCTAACAAAGTATGTTCCTCTTTGAGTTTTTCTTGTATAATATATTGTTTATATATAAAATATAATAGCAACATAAATAATCCAAAAAATGCTATAGATATGATCGCACCACCTCTTAGTGTAGTATCGATAAAAGCACTCTTTTTATATGACACTAACCATGCTAAAACTTTTGTGTCAGATAAGTCTTTAACAGGAAGAAAAGATATCATCCAAGTATAATTATCATCATGTGAAAAGTATAGAGCAAACTCTTTCCCTTTTTTCATATTTTTTATTATATCTTCCCTTATTGGGCTTAGATTCTTTTTATTATCAACAATACACTTCTTCTTAGTATGAGTTTTATTTAATGCAAGCATATATTTATTATTTTCTGCACACTCAAAATATGTTGATAAATGATCATCTAAAAACCACTCTTTAGAATCAAAAATATGTTTATCAACCAAAAAATGTGCATGTATTTTACTAATTTGAGTTAATGATTTTTGAAATAATTCACTTGAAAAAGATATCTCAAATGCTGCTAAATATTTTCCATTTTTATCAAATATAGGGTAGACATTTCTAAATCCATGAGCAACTCTTCCTTGAACAAACCCTCTTATAGGTTTATGAGTTTTATTTGTATATCTAAAATCTGCTCTAACATCTTTTAAATTATCTCCAAATTTACTAGGCTTATGCATTCTTAAAAAAGATTCATTATTGGGTAAAATAAATTGATATTGTAATACCCCTTTATTTTTTAAAATCTGGTACTTTAATTTTAGTAAACTATATAACTGTTTTCTTAATTTTTCTTTCTCTTGTGATGAACTATTTTGAACTTTTGTCAATATTTCGATAACCTGAGGCATCTCTAAAGTAGACATTCTTGCAGCATCTGCTGTTATTTTTTGATTATGAAGTAATATCTCATAATGTGTTCTAAGCTCATTTAATGATTGCTCTAACGCAATAGAGATTCTCTGGTCTTTATTTATTAAATTTAAATAATATACAATTCCATTTGCAACTATAAATAAAAATAACAATAGTGCTAATAATCTATTTCTCTTACCCATAATGATTACCTTTTTTTAGTTATTTACTCCCACCAATTATTCTTCTACCTCGTTGTTTCGGTGCTTTTTTGGCATCTTTTCTTTTCTTTTTATTTCCAAATGCTCCACCAATTTTTTTTCTTTTAAAATCATCTTTAGTTTCTACAATCTTCTTTGTAGCTATCATCTTCATTCTTTTATCTACTTCAAAACCTTCAAGTTCCAATAGAGGTATTTTTTGTTCTATATATTTTTCAACATCTCTTATTGTTGCTACATCATAAGCATCAAGTAAAGATATAGCTATTCCATTTTTTCCTGCTCTTGCCGTTCTTCCAATTCTATGAACATAGTCAATAGGCATAAAAGGTAGATCAAAATTTATTACATAAAAAAGGTCAACTATATCAAGTCCCCTTGCAGCTACATCTGTAGCAACAAGAACTTTTATCTGCCCCTCTTTAAATTGTGTAATTGCTTTTACTCTTGCTCCATGAGTTTTATCTCCATGAACAGAAGCTGCTTTTAGACCATCAAGTTTAAGATTTTTAACTATCTCTTCTGCTGAAGCTTTTGTTTTACAAAATACTAAAGCTTGTTTCATATTCTTTGTACCAATTAAAAATGATAACATCTCTAACTTTTTTTCTTGCGTACATGGATATGCAATTTGCTCAATTCTATCATTTACTCTATCTTTAGTTTTTATCTCAATAACTTTTGGATTATGTAGAAGCTGAGATGATAGTTTTTTAATATTTGGCCCAAGTGTTGCAGAACATAAAACAACTTGCTTTAGATTTGTTAAGTTCTTCATAATATCTTCAATATCAGCTACAAATCCCATATCAAGCATAGAATCAGCTTCATCAAGTACAAGAGTATCTATCTTTGTTACATTGATTTTACCTTTTCTAATAAGATCCATCAATCTACCAGTTGTAGCAATTACAAGATCAACTCTCTCCTCTAGTCGTCTAACTTGTGGTTTAATATTTGAACCACCATATACACAACAAGTTTCTATATCCATATGAGTTGCATATGATTTTACACTTTTTTCTAACTGCAAAGCCAACTCTCGTGTAGGTGCAATAATAAGTTTTGTTAAAACTCTACTTGAATTATCTTCATTCTTTTGAGCTTCTATTTGCTTATTTTTAATATCTTGTAGCATTGGAAGTACAAATGCAGCCGTTTTTCCTGTACCAGTTCTTGCAATTGCTAGTAGATCTCTTTTTCTTAAAAGATGTACTATAGCTTCCTCTTGTATCTTTGTAGGTGATTCGTAACCTCTATCTTCACAAGCTTTTGCAATCTCGCTACATAGTCCTAATTGTCTAAATGTCATTTTTTCTCTTTTTTTATAATATATTTAAGTATATCTAAAAATTGTTTAGTTTCGGTATAAGGTAATTTTTGATATAATTTATAATAAAATTAAATCAGGAGTCGAACTATGAAACACTATACTAAATATAAATCAATATCTATAAACTTGAACCTACTCCTAACTAACTACTAAATCTATAAATAAATATACTTAAACATTAAAAAGTTGAATTAAAATTCCTATAAACATAATAATTACAAAAGGTAATAAAATGATAAATACTACAAAAGAAAAAAATATAATAATATTTGATACAACATTAAGAGATGGTGAACAATCTCCTGGTGCATCAATGAATACTGAAGAAAAAATACAAATTGCTCAACAATTAGAAAAATTAAATGTTGATGTGATAGAAGCTGGATTTGCAGCAGCTAGTCCTGGAGATTTTGATGCAATATCTCAAATATCTCAAACTATTCAAAAAAGTTCAATTTGTTCGTTAGCAAGAGCAGTTGATGGAGATATTAAAGCAGCTGGAGAAGCTATACAAAAAGCTAAATTAAATAGAATTCACACTTTTATAGCAACCTCACCTATCCACATGGAATATAAGTTAAAAATGTCTCCAGATGAAGTTATAAAAAGAGCGGTAAAAGCAGTAACTTATGCAAAAACATTTGTTGATGATGTTGAGTTTTCATTAGAAGATGCAGGACGAAGTGAATTACCTTTTATGAAAGAGATAACACAAGCAGTAATCGAAGCAGGAGCTAGAACTATAAATTTACCTGATACTGTTGGGTATAGATTACCAAATGAGATTGGATCTATGGTAAAAGAGATGGTTTCTTTTGTAGATAGTATAAAAAGTGATGCTATTATATCTTTACATAACCATAATGATTTAGGATTAGCTGTTGCTAATACTTTAGCAGGTATTGAAGCTGGTGCTAGACAAGTTGAATGTACAATTAATGGTTTAGGTGAAAGAGCTGGAAATGCTGCCATGGAAGAGATTGTTATGGCATTGAAAACTAGAAAAGATTTATTTAAAGGCTTTGATACTCGAATCAATACTCAAGAGATATATAGAGCTTCTAAAATGGTAGCAACTATTACTGGAATTGAACCACAACCAAATAAAGCTATTGTAGGGAAAAATGCGTTTGCTCATGAAAGTGGTATCCATCAAGATGGTATGTTAAAAAATGCAGAAACTTATGAGATTATGAAACCTGATGATATAGGAATTGAGACAAATAATACTATAGTTTTAGGTAAACACTCTGGTCGTGCAGCATTTAAAGATAAATTATCACAGATTGGTTTAGCAGATATTAATGATGATGAATTAAACTCAGCTTTTGAAAGATTTAAATTGTTATGTGATAAGAAAAAAGAGATTATGGATGATGATATTCGTATGATTGTAACTGATGAAAAATTAAATAATAATAAGATATTTGAAGTTATTTCAGTTCAAATTTCAGATTGTAGTGGAGGAGTACCTAGTGCCGTTTTAATTATAAAACATGATGGTGTAGAAAAAACTGATGCAGGTATTGGTGATGGAGCTATGGATGCTATTTTTAAAACTATTGATAGAATCACTGGATACAAAGGGGCATTGTTAGATTATAAAGTAAAATCTATAAGTGAAGGTAGAGATGCTTTAGCAAAAGTTACTTGTAAAGTTATATTCAATGATGATAATCCTGCCATGATAGGTCATGGTTTAAGCTTAGATACAATGATTGCATCAGCTAGAGCTTATGTTGGTGCATTAAATAGTTATTTATCAATGAAAGATATGTTAAATAAAGGAAATACACACCAAGTATAAAGATGCAAAATATTATCATAAAACTAGCGTATTTTTTAACATCTACTAAATCATATTATTCTTTTAAACATTTCTTTTATGAGATTTTAGAAGATACTCATTCAAAAAAGAAAAAGTATTTTGATTTTTTAATGATTTTTTTAGTACTAAGTACTGTTGGTATTATGATATATGAGGTAAACCATAAAAGTGTAGAGTGGCTTACAAATTATGAAACTGTTGCTATTTTAATATTTATAGCAGAGTGGCTTGGTAGATTTTGGGTTATATCTCATATACACAAACAAATTGTAGAAGATTATGAAAAAAGTCAACTTATAAATCAACAATTTGATCTAAAGAAATCTATCAAAGGTATAATAAAAACAAAACTAGACTTTGTTTTTTCACCTATGTCTATCATTGATCTATTAGCTATATTACCATATTATAGACCACTTAGAATTTTAAGAATTCTTATGCTTTTTCGGCTTTTTAAACTGCTTAGATATGCAAACTCAATTAAACAATTTAGTGATGTATTTGTTGAAAAAAGATTTGAATTTTTCACTTTAGCAATTATGTTTTTTATGGCTGTTGCTTTTGGTTCAACTATTATTTTTATATTTGAAGGTGCAGGAGTAAATCCAAACATTAATACATTTTTAGATGCTATTTATTGGTCAATAATAACAATATCTACTGTGGGATATGGTGATATTAGTCCTGTTACAGTTGAGGGTAGAATTGCTACACTTTTTCTTGTAATTGGTGGATTAACTGTAATTGCATTTTTTACCTCAATTGTTACAACTGCTTTATCTGCTAGACTTATAGCTCTTAAAGAGGAAAAAGTTATTGGTGAAGCCAATGCACTAAAAGAGTTTATTATCATTTGTGGATATGGAAGAATGGGGAAAGTATTAGTTGAAGAATTTATAAAAGTAAAGCAAAAATTTATTGTAATAGATAATGCTGATGATATTTTTTTACACTCAAATTCACAAACTATTCTTTCTATAAAAGGTGACGCTACTGATTCAGCTTTTCTTAGTAACATAGGGATAAATAAAGGTGCTAGTAGTATTATAGCACTTACTGATAATGATGCTGTAAATCTATCAATTATTCTAACAGCAAGATCAGCAAATCCAAATATAAATATAATTGCTCGAGCAAATAATCCAAAAGTTAAGAAAAAACTTTATTTAGCTGGAGCAAATGAGGTAATATCTGCAAATGATATAAGTGCATTAATTGCCGCTGAATATGTTGGTCAACCTATCGCTTTTGATGCTATTGATGATATTTTGTTAAATAGTGAAGGTGCTGTTATGGATGAGATTAAGATCATTAAAAAATCTAATTTTATTGGATATAAGCTAGAAAATATAGATTTCTCAAGTTTTAACCTTACTCTTATTGGAATTATAGAACTAAGTAAAAGTCATAAATTTAATTTTAATCCAAAAAGGGATCAATTTATTATCAAAAGTGAAGATATTTTAATAGTAATTGGTCATGTAGAATCTATATCTAAATTTAAAATTGATTTAATATCCTCAAAACCTAAAGTTTCAAAAAAGGTGATTAACTAATGCATAATAAAATAATAATATATAGTTTTAGTGAAATATCACAAAAAATTGCCAAAACTTTACAAGATAAAAATTATCAGGTTACAATAGTTGAAGAGGATGAAAAAAAATATAATGAAGCTAAACAATTAGGATATGATGTAAAAAACTTATCTTTAATGGATGATGACAATATTTTTGAAGTTGGTTTAAACTTACCAAATATAAAAGCTTTTTTCTGCCTAGATGATGATAAAAATACAAATTTATTTATAACGTTAAGTGTAAGAAATATAAATAAAGATATCAAAATCATATCTGTATCAGCAACAAAAGAGGATAATAAAACATTACTTTTAGCAGGTGCTAATAAAACTATAAATCCATATGAGATAGGGGCACTAAGAATATTTAGAACATTACACAAACCTCTTATCTCAAATATTCTTGATGATATACTTTTTACTAAATCAGATATACAGATTGCAGAAATAACTATAGAAAAAGGCTCTATATTTGATGGTGTATATCTTGATGACCTTAAAATTATTGATAAAAAAAATATTATTATTCTTGGTATTACAGATATGGAAATAAGTGATAAGTTTGTATTTTTCTCTACAGGAATAAACCACAAAATCGACGAAGGTGATACTTTAGTTTTACTAGGTCATGAGCATGATTTAAAAGAATTTAAAACAATGATGACACATATAATTTAACATATTCATTTTAATATTAATTATGATAAAATAATTTTATTTTATACAAAAGGTTATTTGTGACACAATTTTATTTTTTTTTAAGACTTCTAAAAGAATCATTTAGGGATCTTATTCCAATAGTACTAGTTATACTATTTTTTCAATTAGCTATTATACAAGCTGTTCCAGCTGATTGGATACCTACATCTATTGGTATGGTTATAGTAGGTGTTGGTCTTGCTATTTTTTTACAAGGGTTAGAGATAGGTATATTTCCCGTAGGTGAAGGCTTGGCTCGTGATTTTGCAAAAAGTGGTTCAACTTTTTGGATTTTAATATTTGGATTTATGATTGGTTTTGGTACAACCATTGCAGAGCCTGCTTTGGCAGTTATTGCTGATAAAGCAGCTAGCATTAGTAGTGGTAGAATCGATGCAACAATATTAAGATTTGTAGTTGCAGGTTCTGTTGGATTTGCTATTTTATTGGGTGTTTATCGAATAATAAAAGGTCATCCAATACACTATTATATTATAACTGGATACTTAGCTGTTGTTTCCGTTACTTTTTTTGCTCCAAAAGAGATTATTGGATTAGCTTACGATCTAGGTGGAGTTACAACTTCTACTGTAACAGTACCACTTGTAGCTGCTCTTGGAATTGGACTTGCCTCAACAATAAAAGGCAGAAACCCTATGATAGATGGGTTTGGGCTTATTGCTTTTGCATCACTTACACCTATGATTTTTGTTCAAGTTTATGGAATATATGTATATAACTTTGTTGATGCTACTGAAGTTGCTAAAGTTCTTATAGAAGCTACTGTATCTGTACCTACTGATATTACTGCTGCTTCTGTTGCTGTAGGATTACTTTCAGTTGTTAAAGATGTTCTGCCAATACTTGCAATCATTTTCTTTTTTCAGTATATAATATTAAAGAAAAAGATTGATAACTTAAAAACAGTACTTATAGGTTTTGCTCTTGTTATTTTAGGTCTTTATGCTTTTATTTTAGGTCTGGAGATGGGGCTATTTGCCCTTGGTGAATCTATGGCTTATCAATTAACTCAAATGAACAATGTCTTAGTTATTTTTGCTTTTGCATTTGCAATTGGATTTTCTACAACTATGGCAGAACCTGCACTTATGGCTATTGCAAAAAAAGCCAAAGAGATAAGTGATGGCAAGATAAATGATATGACTCTTCGATTATTTGTAGCTTTTGGAGTAGCTTTTGGTATCGCTTTAGGTGCATTTAGAATTGTTGATGGGGGACATATTCATTACTATATTATAGTTGGTTATGCAATTGTTATTGCCCTTACTTTTATAGCTCCCAAAGATATTATACCTATTGCATACGATAGTGGAGGAGTTACAACTTCAACAGTTACTGTTCCTTTAGTTGCTGCTTTAGGAATTGGACTTGCTACAAATATTCCAGGTAGAGATCCACTACTTGATGGTTTTGGTCTTGTTGCATTTGCTTCACTTTTCCCAATGATAACCGTTATGAGTTATGGTATTATTGTTGAAAAACTACATATTAAAACGGATACTCAAATTGCAGCAGAAGATGAACAAAATGACACTATGAAAATTCATGGTTCTTTAGAGGGTGTTGAAGATATGAGCTTATCAACTATTAATCTTGATGCTACAGACCTTAGACACTCTCTATCACTGGATTTTTCTGCAGTTGTAGTTATAGTTCCTAAGGCTAAAAAAGATGATGCACTACATGCTGCAAAAGATGCTGGTGCTTCTGGTGTAACTATAATAGCAGCAAATGGTATGGGTTTAGCAGAATTAGATAACTTTTACAGACACTCTCCAGAAGAAAATGATGTTATGCTTCTTTTTATAGTACCAAGTCAAATAGTTGATGGTATAATAAAAGAGATGATTAGAAAACTTCATATAACTTCTAGTGGAGATGGAATTGCGTTTTGTGTTCCTATTACACATATGAAAGGTATAAGTTTAAGACAAGAGGATCTTTTTGAAAAAGAGGTCGAAGAGTTAAAACAAAAAAAGGATAAAAGATGATTAGATCATTATATTTAAGAATGAGTATTGTACATTATGTTGGTATCATATTATTACTAATAAGTGGTATATTTTTAACTGATAATTTATATGCACAAATTATACAAATAGTTGTAGCAATTGTGATTATAATTCATGAAATTGATGAAAATATCAATGGTCGTAAACTATCTTTAAAGGTGGCTCAAAAACTACATAACCCAAACGATAAGAGTATCATTGTTAATACATCTTATGCAAGTGAATATGATGTTTTTAATGAGATTATTGAACATTATCAAACTGAATCAAATGCACATACTCATGATGAAGAGATAGTAAGAGAGATTGAAGAGGTTGTAAAAAGAGTATCAAATGGTTGGTATTCACAATTAATCAAAGGTAAAGCTACAAGCCCTGAAATAAATCAATTAATTGCTCTTATTAATGAGATGATAAATGCTACTAAATTTCATTTTCAAGAGATTAATAAAATATTAGAAGAGTATGCGCATTTAAATTATAAAAATAAACTTATAGTTGAAAATATTGAAAAAGATGGTGTATTTGAACTTTTAGTTTCAGATATTAATAAACTACGAGATGCTATTACCAATATGCTTATTGAAAATAAAGAAAATGGTCTAACTCTTGGAGAAAGTTCAAATGTATTATTAGTAAATGTTGATAACTTAAATAAAAATTCAAATGAAGCGGCTACTGCTTTAGAGGAAACTGCTGCTGCTTTGGATGAAGTTACTAATAACATATCTAATAATACAAAAAATGTTATTGAGATGTCTAGCCATGGAAATGAAGTTAAAGATTCTGTATCAAAAGGTCAACTACTAGCAAATCAAACTACTAAAGCTATGGATGAGATAAACGAAGAGGTAACAGCAATTAGTGATGCTATTTCTGTAATTGACCAAATTGCATTCCAAACAAATATTCTTTCACTAAATGCTGCCGTTGAAGCTGCTACTGCTGGTGAAGCTGGAAAAGGTTTCGCAGTAGTTGCTCAAGAGGTTAGAAATCTAGCTTCAAGATCAGCAGAAGCTGCAAACGAGATTAAAGCTTTAGTTCAAAATGCTACTGATAAAGCAAATAGTGGTAAAAAAATAGCTGATGAGATGATAGATGGGTATTCACATCTAAATAATAGTATCTCTAAAACATTAGAACTTATTGCAGGTGTAGAGGTTGCAACAAAAGAGCAACAACATGGAATTATTCAAATTAATGATGCAATTAACTCTTTAGATAGACAAACACAAGAGAATGCATCAATTGCGGCTCAAACAAATAATATTGCAAAACAAACAGATAAAATAGCTACACTTATTGTTGAAAATGTTAATGAAAAAGAGTTTAATGGAAAAGATAGTGTAAAACCTAAAAAGATCTAATTATTGTTATCTTTTATCTATAAATAACTCAATAGTAGATGGAATGGATGGAACAATTGACGCTAAAAATATAAAATTTATGAATAAGGGGATTGAAGAAAAAGGTACAGAGTTTACTATTATATTATAAGATAACTGCTCGTCCGTTTTTCATAATAACCGTATCTTCAATTCTTACTCCAAATTTATCATTTAAGTATATTCCTGGTTCTACTGTAAATACCATATTATTCTCAATAATAACATCACTTCTACTATTTATATTTGGATATTCATGAATATCAAGCCCTACTCCATGTCCAGTACTATGAACAAACTCTTTAGAGAAGCCTGCTTTAGTAATAATATCTCTAGCAAATTTATCAATTTGCGAAGCTTTCATACCAACTCTTGCTTTACTTATAGCTGTTTGCTGTGCTTTTAAAACAATATCATAAACTTTTTGTTCAAGTTTATTTTTAAACTTTTGATCTCTTTTAAAAGTGATATTACTATTTACAATTGAAGTACAAGTTCTATCACTACAATATCTTTTATATTTAATTCCAGCATCCACTAAAAGCAAATCATTTTTTTTAAGTAATTTAGTTGTAGGTAAAGCATGAGGTTTAGCACTATTTTGATTAATAGCTACTATTGGATCAAAACTTAAATCAAACTCCCCTAAATCACTCATAAACTCTTTTGATTTAAAGAAAAGATACTTTTCACTTTTGCCTATTCCCTCATTTTTAAGATAGTTAGCAAATCGTTGAAAGCCATCTCTACCTAAAGACATAGCTTTTTTTATATACTTTATCTCTTTATCACTTTTAATAATTCTCTTTAATTTTGAAAAGTTAGGCTTATGAATAAATTTAGTTTTTAA
>CAZLZQ010000006.1:15139-30820 GCA_964564065.1 uncultured Arcobacteraceae bacterium
ATATTAGAGATATGAACCTCTACTACTGGTAAGTTTATTGCTGATATTGCATCTGCAATTGCAATACTTGTATGTGAATATGCAGCTGGATTTATAATAATACCATCAACAGTACCTAAACACTCTTGAAGCTTGTCTATTATTTCACCCTCTAAATTAGATTGAAAAAATTCTAACTCTACTCCATTTTGTTCTGCACTACCTTTCATTTGTTCATGAATTTGATCTAAAGTCATTGGTCCATAAATATTTTGCTCTCTTATACCTAACATATTTAAGTTTGGTCCTTGAATTACTGCTATTTTCATTATTTTTCCTTTATTATTAAAATTTGATTGATTTAGATTATACTAAATCACAACCTTTTTCACCAGAGATAATCTCTCCAATCACATAACCATCAGTTTTTTCTAGTATAGAATCAACTTGAGATTTATTCGCTACAAAAATCATACCTACACCCATATTAAATGCTCTATACATCTCTGATTCTTCTACATGTTCACCCATAAGTTTAAATATTGGAAGAACATCAACTTTATCTTTTTGAACTACTGCTCTTAAATTATCAGGTAATACTCGAGGTAAATTCTCTACAATACCACCGCCAGTAATATGAGCTAAAGCATTTATATTCTCTTTACAATCTTTAAACTCTTTTACATATATTCTAGTTGGTTCTAACAATGTATCAATTAATGTACGACCATTAAAATCGTCTTCAAACTTCATACCTAATTTTTCTAATAATAATTTTCTTACTAAAGAAAATCCATTTGAGTGTACTCCAGAACTTGGAAGTGCAATTAAAATATCACCCTCTTCTACTCTTGAAACTCTATCCATCTCATCTTTTTCTGCAATACCTACACAAAATCCAGCTAGATCAAAATCACCCTCTTTGTACATACCTGGCATCTCTGCTGTTTCACCACCAATTAATGCACATTGAGATCTAATACAACCTTCAGCTATACCTTTTACAACAGCTGATGCTTCTTCTACTTCAAGTTTTGCTGTAGCATAATAATCTAAGAAAAATAGAGGTTCACCAAAATTACAAATAAGATCATTTGAACACATAGCAACTAAATCTATACCAACTGTATCAAACTTTCCTGAATCAATAGCAAGCTTTAACTTAGTACCAACACCATCTGTTCCTGCTAAAATTACAGGTTTTTTATAACCCTCTGGAAGTTCAAATGCACCTGCAAATGAACCTATACCACCAAGAACACCTGGAATCATTGTTGATTTTACATATGGCTTAATATTTTCTACAAAACTATTTCCTGCATCTATATCTACACCTGCATCTTTATATGAAATTGTACTCATAAATTTTCCCTTTATTTAATTGAACATTTTTTTGTAATAATACAAATTGGACAAAAATTAGTTAATCCTGCAATAAGAGGTATAAATCCAAGGTACCACCAACCTAAATTAAAACTACCATCACCTAAAAGAAAACCTATTAGTAATACCATTAGTCCAAGTATAATTCTAAATGTTCCACAAAAACTTCTAATCTTATCAAAAATATTCATTATTTTTTACCTTTATTTTACTCGTTATATATCGATCTTAACATTTTTTCTTAAGAAATTTCTAAACTCAATCGAGTTAAAACATCTTTCAGTTAATTTTGGTATTATATCTAAAAATAATTAAAAAGGTTTATACAAAATGGCAAATATAGAAAATAAGAGTTTTGCATATGATGAGATGATGGTACATGTACCGTTGTGTTCACATAAAGATATAAATAAGATTTTAGTAGTTGGTGATGTATCTTCAGATTTTAAAGCTGAACTTGATAAGCATGAATGTAAAGATATAACTTTTAGTGATGCTCTTAATATTGAAGGTCAATTTGATATTATTCTATATAATAATGATACACCATCTGAATTAGATATGGCATCTGTTGAAAGATGTTTAGAACCAAAAAAAGGTATTTTCGTAACTAAAGCTTCATTTATATATAAAGATATTGAAGTATCAAAAAAAGAGTTAGAAACTATTGGAAAAAACTTTTGGATATCAATGCCATTTACTTTTGGTCATAACACTTTAATCTTTTCTTCTAAAAAATATCATCCACAAGCTGAGATTGTACTTCAAGTTTCTGATTTATTAGAAGATTGTAATTATTATAATACTGAGCTACAAAATTCAGTTTTTGTACATCCTACATATATTTCAAAAGCGATAACTGGCATTGCAAAACGATAATAACGAATTTAAACATGCAATTGCATTGACAGGGGGAATAGCAACAGGCAAAAGTACTGTTGCCTCTTTATTTATGATGCATGGTTTTTTAACTATTGATGCAGATAAAATTGCACATAAACTTCTAGATATAAATAGTTCTAAAATTGCGGAACTATTTGGAGAAGAATATATAGAAAATAATAAAGTTATTAGAAAAGAGTTAGGAAATCTTATTTTTAATAATAAAATGGAAAAGAAAAAATTAGAAAATTTTATACATCCACTAATAAAAGAACAAATTATAAAAGATGCAAGAGTTTTTGAAGAACAAAAAAAACCATATCTTATAGATATTCCATTATTTTTTGAAAATAGAAATTATAATATACAAAATTCTATTGTAGTTTATACTCCAAAAGAGATTCAAATAGAACGATTAATTAAAAGAGATAATTCAACACAAAAAGAGGCATTATCAAGAATAAATAATCAAATGGATATAGAAGATAAAAAATTACTGGCTAATTATATTATCGACAATAGCAAAAATTTAAAGAATTTACAAAATGAAGTAGAACGAATTAAAAAAGAGTTATTAGAAAATATATAACTCTTTTTTATTCATCATCGTAAACTATCATTTGGATAAATGTTCTAAAATGATTTATTACAAATTCTAATACTTTAATATCTATATCACTAAATCCAATATCATTATTTTTATTTAATAGTTGAACAACGCCTATACACTCTTCATCAAATCCTAAAATTGGCATAGATAATATTGTCTTAGTAATATATCTTTGATCTACATTTTTAATAGAATAAGATGTTTTTTCAACATCATTATCTATAATTATTTTTTTCTCATTATATACTTTAGATATAATTCCCTGATCATCTGGTAACTCTAAATAGCTTATCCCATCAGTATGTACTGTCCAAAAACTTTTACTATTTTTATCATGTACAAAAATTGAACATCGATTTGCATTTATTATATTTTTTATAGCATCTGACATGATAACAATTTTTTTGGAAAAATCTTTTTCTTGTGTTATTTTCACATTTAATTCCATCAATTTTGCCATCATATTTTTATCAAGTTTTGCCACTATTTTTCCTTTGTATGTTGGTATATCCAACTAGATAAATCTTTTATAAGATTCTTCATAGATTCATTTTGTGCTTCTACTGCTCCAAAAGCATTTATCTCTTTAGATTTAGTTTGATATTTAAATGTTTTTGATATTATAGTTTTTTCATTATTATTTTTTATCAAATAAAATTTAATTTTTAAGTTACTATAACTACTATTTTTATCAATAATCTGTTTAAATTCTAATAATTCACTTTGTAATGTATAATCAGGCTTTGCATAGATATATGATGTAATAATATTTTCATATAAATTTAAATTATCTAATTTTGATGTTATAACTTCTAAAATCATTTTTGAAGGAATTTCACTCCATCTACTTAACTTATATGTTTGTAATCTATATTTTTCACTACTATAATATATTGAGTGATTATTTAAATGTTTAGAAGCAACTGGTTCTAATACTTTTAATACTAATCTTTTCTTTTTAAAATTATTCTGACAACAATTTTCAGATATAGATAAGTTATATACTTTATTAGAAGGAAGAGTTTTATTTAAACACCCACTAAATAATGTAATAAAACTTACTATTACAATGGTTTTAATTATTTTATTCATTCTTTTCTCCTGGACCAAAATCATCTGCTCTTTTCTTAAAAAGCATATCACTTGGACTATCATTTAGATGATCTATCATATTTTGCATATCTTGCATAGATATCCCTAACTCTCTCATAAGAATATCAAATCTTTTTAAACTGTCATTTGTAATACCTTTTAAGTCAAGTTTACCATCTTTTACTAAATTTCCAAACTCAACAAATGCAATCTTTGTTGCATCAGATGCTCCATTTACTTTATTTAATGTCTCTTTAAAATCATTGGTTAATAGATAATCAGTTTTCCCTAATGTGTGATTTAACTGTATTGCAAATTTATCAAAATCTTTAATAATATTTCGTACATCATTATCTAAAATATTATCAGCTTTAACAAGTGTTTTATTTAATCTTGATGTAAAATTATTTATATTTGAAATTGTTCCAGATATATTTTCAATATTATCTTTGTTTAATATTTCATTTAATTTAACTAATAAAATATTTACATTATGGGTAATATCTTTAGTTGACTCACCTAAACTTCCAAAAAATGATTGCTTCGATTTTATCACCGGAATTTCATCTTTTTTACTCAATAACAATTTAGATTCTTTAGAACCACCTACTAAATCAATATATTTTAATCCAGTAATTCCTTGTGATTCTAACATCGCCATTGTGTCTTTCTTTATAGGTGTGCCATTTTTCACTTCTAACAAAATTTCAATTTGTTCTGAATTATTAGGATTTATACTAATCTCTTTTACAACACCAACATTTAAACCTTTATATTTTATAGATGATTCTATATTCAAACCTGAAATAGATTCTTCAAGATAAACTTTATAATAGTCAGATTGTTTTGATTCCATACCATATTTTCCAAGCCAAAAAGAAAATCCAAGTATTGCTAATATAAATGAAAATAAAAATATCCCCACTAATGTAAAATTTACTTTACTATCCATATTCTATATCCCTTATTATATTTTTAAAAACTTTTTCATAGCATAATGATCAAAATTGATCGCCTCTTCATAATCGCCATTAAATAAAATCTTTTTATCATGAAAAACTATAAACTTATCAAGTGCATTTTCAATAGTTGATAAATCGTGAGTAACCATAACAACTGTTAAATTAAGCATATTTTTTAAATCTACAATCAATCTATCAAAAGATTCAGCAGAAGCAGGATCAAGTCCAGATGTAGGTTCATCTAAAAATAAAAGTTGAGGGTCCATTGCTAAAGATCTCGCTAAACCAACTCTTTTCTTCATCCCTCCACTTAATTCAGATGGATATAAAGAAGCTGCCTTTGTAGGAAGCCCTACCATTTTAAGTTTTGTATATGCAATATCTTCTATTAATGAAGCAGGTAAAGTTGTATATTCTTTTAACAATACAGAGATATTTTCCAGAACTGTTAATGATGAAAATAAAGCACCAAATTGAAATAACACTCCCCAATTCTTTTTTAACATATTTGATTGATTCAAAGAGATATTATTTATATTTTGATCCAATACTGATATATCTCCAGATTGTACTTTCTCCAACATTATAATCTCTCTTAGAATAGTTGATTTACCTGATCCACTACCACCAAGTATTCCAAATATTTCACCTTTTTCAATAGTAAAAGAGATATTATCATGAATAACATTTCTTCCAAATTTTGTTGTTACTGATTCAACTTTAATAATTGACACTATTATATACCAACTTGTGTAAACAATACTGAAAAAATTGCATTTAATGCTATTACCCAAAAAATTGCATTTACAACACTTATTGTCGTATATTTACCGATACTATCAGTACTACCTGTTACTTGAAATCCTCTATAACATCCAATAAGAGCAATAATAAATCCAAAAATTGGAGCTTTTGCCATACCTATAAAAAAATGTCGAATATCTACTTCAGTATAAATTCTATCAATAAATTCTGTATATGATATACCAAGTTGTAATTTAGCTACAACCATACCTCCAAATATCCCTACAAGATCTGCTAAAAAAACTATTAAAGGAAGTGCAATCATAAGCGCAATTATTCTAGGCATAACTAAAAAGATAGATGGTTCAAAACCCATAGTTTTCATAGCATCTAACTCTTGTGTAATTTTCATAGTTCCTATCTCTGCTGTAAAAGAAGATGCACTTCTACCTGCGATAACTATTGCAGTAATCATTGGAGCCAACTCTCTAATTACTGAGATACTTACCATCTCTACTATAAATATATTTGCCCCAAATTGTTGAAGTTGCTCAGCACCTTGATAAGCTATCACAAGTCCAATCAAAAAAGATGTTAATATAACTATTGGTAAAGCTTTTATACCAGATAGATCAATCTGCTTTACAATAGCTTTAAATCTAATCTGACGAGGATCTATTATTGTCTGTATAAAAAAATAAAAGTTTTCACCTAAAAAACTTAAAAATTGTGTAAATCCAGTTAAAAAGTTATAAAAAGATTTACCAAATCTATAAAATATATTAGTTTTTTCTTTTTGAAAACTTATCTTATTTGATACTTTATTTTGCCTATAAAATAATAATAATGTTTTATGATCTGGACTCATATTTATCACTGTTACATAACAGTTTTTATTTATATATGTTGTCATATTTGATAAAATCAAAATAATTCCAGCAGAATCAATATCTTTTATATTCTCAAAATCAAATATGACTGATTTATTCTGAACCTTTGATGATATATTTTTAAGCTTAATAGATACCTCTACTAAATTATTTTTTAGCCAGTTTCCATTAATATCTAAAACAATACTTGCTTCATTTTCACGCTTAATCTCTATATCACAATTCAAACATATCCCTAATATTTATCAAAATTTATTTAATTTTATAAATTATCTTTTAAAAAATTTATTGCAAAATCTTTTGCCTCTTTTATCTTAGATGGGTTTTTGCCACCAGCTTGTGCAAAGTCAGGTCTTCCACCCCCACCTCCACCAACAATTGGAGCTACTGCTTTTATCCAATCTCCAGCTTTAATATTTGCATTTTTAACACCACTTACTAATAATACCTTATCACCTTTTACTTGTAATAATAATATTGCTATTTTTTCATGTCCATTTTTCATATCATCAACAAGCTTTTTTATATCACCATTTTCTACGATATCTACAACAACTTTTACACCATCTATATCTAACTCTTCCAATGGTGTTGAAACATTTTCATGAGCATCTTTTAATTCAGATTTCAACTGTTTTATCTGTTCTTTTAGTTTGTTTATACCTTGTAAAATATCTTTATTTTTTACCTCTACTTCAATTGTAGATAATTTATGTAAAGCATCATTTGCATATTTTATAGCAGATAATCCACATACAGCTTCAATTCTACGAACACCAGCACTTACTCCTGATTCTTTAGTGATATAAAAACTACCTATATGACCAGTATTTAATACATGTGTTCCACCACAAAACTCAACACTAACATCACCAAATTCTACAACTCGTACAGTATCACCATACTTTTCACCAAACATAGCAATTGCACCTTTTTTCTTTGCATCTTCTATATTTAACTCTTCAGTATTATTTTCAATATTATGAGCAATCATTGTATTTACTAACTCTTGAACCTCTTTTAACTGCTCATTTGTCATAGCTTTTGCATATGTAAAATCAAATCTTAATCTCTTGTCATCATTTAAACTACCTGCTTGAGATACAGTATCACCTAAAACAATTTTTAATGCACTTTGTAACAAGTGTGTAGCACTATGATGTTTTTCAATCTCATGCCTAGCTATCACAATTGCATCAACAGTTTCCCCAACTTTTAAAGTAGAACCAACAACTTCAACTTTTGACATATTCATTCCAAAGAATTTTTTGGTTTCACTGATAATAGCGATATGTTCACTATCCTCTAAAGCACCTTTATCTCCCTCTTGTCCACCGGATGTTGCATAAAAAGGTGTTTTATCAAGCATTACCCAACCAATTTGATTCATATTTAAAATATCTACTTGATTAAATTTATCATCCAATAGTGCAACTATTTTAGATGTTGATTTTGTTGTTTCATAGCCTATAAATTCATTTAAACCAATAGAATCTAAAATCTTTTTAAAATCTCCACTATTTTCATCATCTCCGCTTCCTTTCCATGCAGACTTGGCTTTTGCTTTTTGCTCATCCATACATCTATCAAAAGTATCATTATCAACTTTCATATTTTTTTCTCTCAACATATCTTCTGTTAAGTCTAATGGAAAACCATGAGTATCATATAAACTAAAAGCAACTTCACCACTAAATACATCTTTAGTATTTTTCAACTCTTCATTAAATAGTTGCATACCACTTGATATTGTTTTAAAGAATCTATCCTCTTCTAATTTAACTTGCTCTTGAATAAAATCATATTTTTCTTTTAAATCTGGATATGCATCACCCATAATTAAAGTAAGCTCTTCGATTATTTGTCCCATAAATGCAGCTCTAAATCCTAAAAGATATCCATGCCTAACTGCTCTTCTTAAAATTCTTCTAGCAACATAACCTCGCCCTACTTTATCAAATAATATACCTTGACTTAACATAAAAGCCACAGTTCTTACGTGATCTGCTATTACTCTAAAACTTCCAATATTTTTATCATTTAATTTTGTATCACAAATAGATTCTATTCTTTGAATTAATGGCTTAAATTGGCTACTATCAAAATTATTTAAAACACCCTCTTTTATAGCTACAACTCTTTCAAGTCCCATACCTGTGTCAATTGATGGTTTAGGAAGTGGATTTAGTTTTCCATTAGCATCTCTATCATACTGCATAAATACTAGATTCCAAATCTCTAAAAATCTATCACCCTCTCCACCCATTTTATCTTCAGGGCCATTAAAATTCTCAGCACCTTGATCATAAAATATTTCACTACAAGGTCCACAAGCTCCAGTATCACCCATAGACCAAAAGTTATCTTTATCACCAAATCTAATAATTCGATCTTCACTAATATGCTCTTTCCATATATCATAAGCTTCATCATCCGTATCGTGAATAGTTACCCATAATTTCTCTATAGGAAGTTCAAGATTTTTAGTTATAAATTCCCAAGCATGCGAAATAGCATCTTTTTTAAAATAATCACCAAAAGAAAAATTACCCAACATCTCAAAAAGCGTATGATGTCTTGCTGTATATCCAACATTTTCTAAATCATTATGTTTACCACCAGCTCTTACACAAAGTTGACAACTTGTAGCTCTTGGTATTTTAGGTGTCGGAACTGCACCTGTAAATATATCTTTAAATTGTACCATACCTGCATTTGTAAATAGCAATGTAGCATCATCTGGCACTAGTGGTGCACTTTTAATTATTTCATGTTCTTTTGAAGCAAAAAAATCTAAAAATTCTTTTCTAATATTCATTAATTTATCCATATCTTTATTTGTATCTCTATTTTATCAAAAATATCATTTATAGTTTGTTATACAAAGTAAAATTAAGTATGAATAAAGAAAAAAATAGTACAATTTTTAAAATTATAAATAAAGGAATTAAAATGGGTAAATATATAGAATTAACAAATGACAATTTTGAAGCAACAACTAAAGAGGGTGTATCTCTTGTAGACTTCTGGGCTCCTTGGTGTGGACCTTGTAGAATGATCTCTCCAATTATTGAAGAGTTAGCAGAAGAGTTTGCTGGTAAAGCAAATATTTGTAAAGTAAATACAGATGAACAACAAGAATTAAGCCAAAAATTTGGTGTAAGATCAATCCCTACAATTGTTTTCATGAAAAATGGTGAAACAGTTGATACTATGGTTGGTGCAGCTTCTAAAGAAGCATTTATTGAAAAAATCAATAGCTTATTATAGTAACTACTTTAAAATAGTAAAATCAGGTTAAGAGTTTTTCTCTTAACCTTTTTTTATATTTAAATAAAATAAAAGGAAAATTTAATGTTTACAATGGGTGCAAATCTAGCAGGAGATAGTTGGGAAACTAAAAGATTAAAAGATCCTAAAAAATCATTTGATAAAATTTCTAAAAATGAACATCAACTTGTCTTTACTTTTGAAAAAAGAAAAGGAAAGCCAGTAACTCTTGTAGGGAGATTTTTTATGAATGATAAAGAGAAAAAAGATATTTTAAAACTTCTCAAAACAAAACTAGGCTCTGGTGGGACTATAAAAGATGAGTGGATTGAGATTCAAGGTGATAAAAAAGAAAAGATAATTGAAATACTTACTAATGATGGTTGGAAATTTAAAAAATAACTAACCAGAGCATTAAAGATATAAATTAATATTTCAAATATATTAAACTAAAAATTTCTTACTTTAATCTGTTATTCCTACTTTAATTATATTAATTGTAAACTATAAATTATTGTTATTAAAATAGTATACACACCCAATAAATATACATTTCTAGGGTTCCCAGATAATTTTGGTGTTTTAATCTCTGAAACATTAAGTATGGCAAGTAATACACCACTTACGTATAAAATAATAGTAAAAGTTCCATTACTAACAAAACCTTCTAATAAAAATATAAATACTAAGATTAAACTATTATTATCCAATGCAAGTCCAGTATATTTTGTACCTCCTGCTAAACCATAAGTACTAAAATAACTTAATCGTATTGCTGCAGCAGAGATCATAATAAATGCTCCTATTAAAAAGATTGGCTCAAATTTACCATAGCTTAAAAGTAAAATTGCAGGAGTTACACCGTAACTAACAATATCTATAAGTACATCAAGTTGTCCTCCAAACTTTGCATCAGTTTGGGTTCTACCGTTAAGTCTTCGTGCAACTAATCCATCAGCCCAGTCAAAAGCAACAGCCCAAACCATTCCAATCATAGCAATAGCATATATACCCTCAATAGAGTAATAGATTGCAAGTAAAGTACAAGCTAATCCTGAAAGTGATAAAAGGTTTGGAATATCTTTTAGATAAGATAAAATCGTAGGTTGTTGTAACTTTTCGTAAACAGTATTCTTTTCTAACATTTTGATTCCTAATTTTAAGTATTTTGTAATTCTTTTTTCAGTATAGCACAATTTTAAGTATAAAAGAGTATTATGTAAAAAATAAGCTTTAATTAAGGAAAGAAATTATGACTGTATATACCGTTGGTACTTTTGACTTACTACATATTGGTCATTTAGACCTTTTAGAATACTGTAAAACGCTGGGTGATAAATTTGTAGTTGGTGTTGCTTCAGATGAAGTAGTAGCATCTTATAAAAGAAATGTACCTGTAATCCCATTAAAACAGAGAATGAGAATGTTAAAAGCTTTAGATTGTGTGGATGACGTTGTATCATATGATAAACTTGAGTATGTAACTCAATGTAAAGCAGTTGGGACAGATATCTTTGTAATTGGTGAAGATTGGGGAGATAAGCCTCATAATATAAATGTAGAAAAGTATTTAAAATTAAAAGGTGCAAAAATTGTACAAGTTAGTTATAATCCACAAACTTCATCTTCACAAATAAAACAAAATGTTATCTACCAACAAGATTTAAGAATATAGTTATTACTTGATTTTTAGGATATACTACTAGAGAAATTAAAATAAAGGAGATATTATGGCAAAAGGTCAAAATGCACAAAAAACTGTGAAAACAGCTTCAACTAAATCATTAAAAGAAAAAAGAGCTGAAAAGAAAGCAAAAAAAGCTTCAAAATAAAAATATTATATATTTTTAGAAGAACTCATTAATTGAGTTCTTTGATAATTTAATTATAATTTCTCAAGTAGTATTTTTTCCTCTTCAATTAGAAGATATCGCCACTTACCACTTTCTATATCAAGATTAAAATTTCCAATACTAACACGTGTTAAATTTAATACCTTTAATGGTGTACCAAATTTTGGATCTTTCATAGCACCAAAAAGACGACGAATATGTCTATTTTTTCCCTCATCAATCTGAACTCTTAATTTTGTTTTTGCACCACCCATACCTATTTTTTCAACACTAAGAGCTTTCAATATCCCATGTATACTCTCTACTCCATTTAAAGCCATTGTAATATGCTCATCTGTCACATGACCCCTCACCCAAATCTCATAAACCTTCTTACAATTTCCTGGTTTAGTTAGTAAATGTCCAATTTTTCCATTGGTTGTAAATAAAAGAAGACCTTTAGATTCCAAATCAAGACGACCAACAGGCATCCATCCATCATCAAAAGCCCATTGTGGTAAAAGATCATAAACAGTCTTTCTTCCAAGGTCATCGGAGCGTGTAACCATATAACCTTTTGGTTTATTAAGTACTAATAGTTTATTTGAATTATTTATTACTGTCAACTGTGTTATCTAACTATCCAATTCATTATATAAACTATCCCGCTCAATTGGATCAAAACCACTATCTTTAATAAGATCAATAAACTCTTTTTGTTTCATACCATTTGCACTAGCAGCTCCAGCTGCACTATTTATAGATTCTTTTTCTATTGTTCCATCTAAATCATTTGCACCAAATTCTTGTGCTAAAAGAGCTAATTTTATACTAGATGTTACCCAATATGCTTTTATACTAGGAAAGTTATCTAACATAATTCTACTAATAGCAAAAGTTTTTAAAATCTCTTGGGCTGTTGGAAAGTCTGTAACTTTAAGATAATTATTCTCTTTTTGATAAACTAAAGGAATAAATGCATTGAATCCACCAGTTTCATCTTGTAGCTCTCGTAATCTTATCATATGATCAATTCTATTAGCTCTACTCTCTACATGACCAAAAAGCATAGTTGCATTTGATTTTTTATCATTTTTATGCCAAATTTTATGAATATCTAACCACTGAGGTGAGGTAACTTTTCCACCACATATTTTTTTTCTAACTACCTCATCAAATATCTCTGCTCCACCACCTGGCATAGAATCAACGCCATTTTCAATCATAAGATTTATTATATCTTCATGCGATTTATCATATTGTTCACTTAAAAAATGTATCTCTGCTGCAGTCAATGCTTTTATATGTAAAGCTGGATATTTATCTTTTATTTTTTTAAAAACTTCTAAATACCATTGTAGTCCAGTATCTGGATTGTGAGCAGAAACTATATGTACCTCTTTTATACCATTTTTTACACTATTTTCAACGGTACTTAAAATCTCTTCATGAGTTAAAGTATATGGTTGTGGATTCTTTCTACTTGCACTATAAGCACAAAAATGGCAAACATCTTTACATATATTTGTAGGGTTTATATGTCTATTTACATTATAGTAAGTTTTTCTTCCAAACTTATCTTCTCTAATTTTAGAAGCATATTGACCCAACTCAAGAAGATCCATATCATAAAGAGCTATACCATCTTCATATGTCAATCTTATATTATTTTCTAATTTTTCTTTTAAATTCATAAATACCCTTTTACTTTTAGTATGCCAATAAACCTGTCATATTATTTGTAATATTACTTACTGTTCCATTTACAAGTTTTTGCATAAACTTCTCCATCTTATCTTCACTTGACCATACAGGTTTTTTTACACCACTTAACTCTATTACTAACTCTTTTGCTCTTGAAATAGTAGCTACCTCATCAACCAATCCTACATTTTTTGCTTGTTTAGATGTGAATATATGAGCATCTGCATATATGCTATGCTTCTTTTTATTTAACCCTCTAGCACTTGATACATCGGTAACAAACATATCATAAGTACTTTTAATAACTTTTTCTAACTCTGTTCTCTCTTTTTTTGTCCACTGCCGTGTAGGTGTTCCTGCTTCTTTGTATGTACCAATTTTTACTGTTTGAGTTTTTATACCAATTTTTGACATCAATTCACTTGCATCAACACTTTGCATAATTACACCAATAGAACCTACCATACTACCTGGATTTGCAACAATTTTGGTTGCCCAAATAGATGAATAATAACTTCCACTTGCCATAATACCACTTGCATATGCAACAACTGGTTTTATACTATTTAACTCTTTTATTGCATAAGCTATCTCTACAGATGGGGCTACTGCTCCACCTGGTGAATTCACTTTTAAAAGTACACCTTTTATATTTTTATCATTTTTAGCTTTTTGAATTTTTACAAGTATCTCATCTGCATTCATTATTGCACCACTTAGCTCAATTGTTTGTAGGTTTACTGTTTCTAAAGTTTTAGATCCTGTATTTGATACTACATAAAATATTATAGTTAAAAATAATACTGTCTTAAAATATTCTTGTATAAATTTTATTGGTGCGGTTATTGGCCAAAAAATTTTACTTATTAAATTCATTTTTTCCCTTTATAAATGTTTTTGTTACTGTTGAAGTATGAAGAAGAATTGCAATTGCTAAATCTTCTTCATCTTCTACAAAATCAGGAAGTTTAAATGCAATTATATCAGCATCATAATCTTTTTTTAGAATACCTTTTTTAAGTCCCAAAGCATTAGCTCCACCACTTGTAACAGATGTTAAAAGTTTTTTTGCCAATTCATTTGCATCTAAATTTGAATGCATATAAAAAGAGTTTCTTATCTCTTCAAACATATTTAAAGTATGATTGGAGCTAAGTCCATCTGTTCCTATAGCTAAAGGAATATCCTCAAGATAAGATAGGTTTAAAATTGTATTATTTAGTAATCTATTTGAATTTGGACAATGGATAATTGATCCACCCAACTCTTTTATCTGTGCTAACTCTTTTTTATTTGCTTCTACACAATGAGTAAAAGATAGATTTTTTATATCTTTAAATTGGTAAAGAAATTCACTTGGTTTTGTAAAAGATTGATGTTGATCTAACATATCTTTAAAAAATGAGGTAAACTCTCCATTTGAATAATTTAACCAATCATTCTCAGCCTTAGACTCTTGAAAATGTGTAGATACTGCCATATCATTTTCTCTTGCAAGTTTTAATACTTCTCTTATTAGAAAAGGGTGTGTAGAGTATGGTGAATGTATTGCAATAGCTGGTATAAACTTATCACTTTTTAATCTTATTGCACTTTTTAATTTCTCTTGAAAGTCTAAAAAAAGTGTATCTATCATATCTGCCTTACTTCCTAAAACTTCTGTAAAATAAACTACATTTAAAGGTGACTTTATACATGAATTCATATCAAAGCCATATGAACTAATAGCTCCAATTGTAGTTGTACCACTTTGCACCATTTTAGTTAACTCTGCATCTATAAACTTTTCATCTGCTTTTTCTATTAACTCTTCTCTTTTAGCAATAACTGAAAATAGCCATTGTACAAAGTTACCATATTTCAAAGATGTTTTATTTGCACTAAATTCTAAATGTACGTGTGTATTTATAAGACCAGGCATCAAAATAGAATTTGTTCCCATATATTCAATATCATCAAGAGTGTATCTTTCTCTTATATTTTCAATACTATCAATCTCTATAATCTTTTCATCAAATACAACTGCACCATTTTTAATAATAGTAAAAGACTCATCACAAGTCACAAGCCAATCTGCATACAAAATATTCATCATTTTACCTTACAATTTTTCTATTTGAATTTTAGTACAATTTTACTTAATAGTGGTGTTTTAAATGAAATCATTTCTCTTATATATAACTATTTGTATTCTTGATTTATATACACTTAAGTGTCCAGTTTTTATAGTTATATTTTTCTCTTTTTGAGGTTGATATTCTTTACTTTTAAAATATAATTTTATTTTATTTATTTTTCCATCTTTTGCAAAGTATAGATAACCTTTTTTATAT
>CAZLZQ010000006.1:30920-32100 GCA_964564065.1 uncultured Arcobacteraceae bacterium
TGGCCATATAGATAACTATTATATTTTTCAACCTAATTGGTTTAACAATTTGTTGTATTCTATAGAGTTCATTTATAGTATAAAGTTTATCTATCTTAGATAATAAAGTAGTTGATGATTTTTTAGTTTGCTTTGAGGTAGAAAATGTAGCATATATAGGCAAGTGATCGGAATAGCCACTATTTTTATATCTATTCCATCTTACAATTTGTTTATTTTTATATAAATAATATGGCCTAAAGACACCAAAACTATTATCTTTATATGATATATTCTTATTATCAAATAATCCTTTTGATAAAATAATATTATCAGGTGTATCAAAACTACCTTTATACCTAGAGCTAAAACGATCTTTCTTATTTAAATCTAACCATAAATTATAATTAACATTTTTAGAAAAAGTTAAAATATCTTTTTTAGTGATAAAGTTTTCATTAATAGTTGTATTTAATACTTGGTTTATTGCTGTTATTCCATAAGTATCATTTAACTTTCTATTATATTTAAATGTTAAAAATTCATCATAATTTGAATTTAAATCACCAACTATTAGATAATCAGTAAAAGAATCTAAAGTACTTAATTCATTTTTTAAAGCAGTTGCATATACTATTCTTTTACTCTCTTTTGCTCTTTTTGAACGCCAATGATTTATATATACTATCAAAGGTTTATTATCGATATTTATTGTTGCTTTTAATATATCTCTTGAATATTTATCTCGTTTGTTTACAATAATTCTTTTAGTTCTAACAATTGGATATTTACTTAAAATAGCTAAACCTATTGATGAACTTTTATTTTTTAAAAATTTAAAATATTTATATTTAAGAGTTAATTTTAGAAGTTCAGTCAGTGCAATATCTGACTCTACCTCTTGAAGTGCAAGAATATCACTATCTAAATCATTTATAACTTTTGAGATATTTTTTAATTTTATTTTATAACTTTTCTTATTCCAATATTTTGTATAGGGGAGATACTCTTTATATTCTGTACCTTGTTTTGTTAAATCAAAAAGATTTTCAACATTATAAGAGGCAACTGTAAAGTCTTTTCCAAATAAGACTACAAAAAAAGATAAAAATACTAAAATAAATTTAAACATATATGATTATAGCTAATTAATTGTATAAAAATAGTAACTAACTATTATAAATAGATATCGTCCACCTTT
>CAZLZQ010000007.1:0-32074 GCA_964564065.1 uncultured Arcobacteraceae bacterium
TAAAACTCACCACCACTTTTAATAATATCAATTCCAAATTTATCTCTTAATTGTTGCATAGAATTAGTAAGTTTTACTAATTTAGAATCATCTTCCTGAGTAAATAGATTTTTTGTTATAGATTTATTTTCTGAAAAATTAGATAATGTTATATTTATTTGAACAATTGCATGAGAAGGATGCTTATCAATTTTATTAAATAATTTTATAATTTCATTTTTAAATAATAATTCAGTAAAATCTCGTTGAGTATTTACATGGTCTTTTACTTTATCACCATATTGATATTTTATATTTAATGAAAATGTCATAGGGTTATGCTTCCCTTTATGAGCCAAAAAAGACAAGTGTCGTGATAAAATCGTAAGTCTTCTTTTTATCTCATCTCTATCTAAAAGTGGATCAAAAGTTCTACCTAATCCCATAGATTTACTAGATTCTTTTGATGGTGTTAAAGTTTCATGATCAGTCCCAAGTATTCTATGATAAAGTTGTATTCCAAATTTACCCCATGAATAAAATAACTCTTTTTTATCTTTTACTTCGCCTAAAGTTTGTATACCTTTAGATTCTAATTTTGCTTGATATTGTTTTCCTATACCACAAAATTCTTTAATATGTTTATGTTTTATATAATTATTAACTCTATGAATAGGTATAAGCTTGACACCATCTGGCTTAGCATCATTTGTAGCTAATTTTGCTATCCATTTTGTATTTGCAACACCTATAGATATAGGTAATCCTAATTCTTTTAAAATTTGTTCTTTCAAATTATATGCAAACTGCTCTGCATCCTCATCTTTTATCCATCCAGTTATATCACCAAAAAATTCATCTATTGAAAACTGTTCAATAACAGGTATCTCTTTTTCAAGTAATTGTTTTAACTTATGGGAAAGTTCATGATACAAAGGATAATTTGGAGGTAATACGGTAAGATTTGGACACCATCTAAGAGCTTCAGATACACTCATTGCAGTTTTTACACCATATGCTCTAGCTTCATAAGAGGAAGTTGTAATGATACCTCTTACTTTTCCTTTCTCATCCTTAAAGTATTCATCAAAAGTTTTAGAATTGTCACTTACACTTAATATACTACTTGTAAATGCGCCCTCTATTTTTGATAATTCTCTTTTTTGAGTTTCTTTATCAAATATAGAAAGATTACTTCTACCACCTACAGCTATTGGAATATTATTTAATTTTGGATTATTTATACGATGAGCTGCAGCAAAAAAGCAATCAAGATCGAGATGTAATATCAACTAATAAATCCTTATTTTTATACTAAGATTTCTCTATTTCCTTTAGCATTTGCAGATGATAATACTCCAGTTTTTTCAAGTTGTTCTATAATTGTAGCTGATCTATTGTATCCTATTTTTAATCTTCTTTGTAAATAACTAATTGAACTTTTTTTATCTTGTATCACTACAAGTTTAGCTTGTTCATAAAGCTCATCTAATGTTCCAATATCTTCTGTTGATGATGTAGCACTAAAACCCTCTTCTGATTTTTCTTTTAGAATACTAATATCATATGATGCTTCTCTTTGATCTTTTAAAAATTCAGCAACAGCTTCAATTTCGGATTCATCACTCCATGGAGCATGAACACGAACTAAACCACTCATTCCAGGAGGTGTAAATAGCATATCCCCTCTTCCTAAAAGTGACTCTGCACCCATAGAATCAAGTATAATTTTACTATCTACTTTTTGCCCTACTTTATAACTAATTCTACTTGGTAGATTTGCTTTTATTAGTCCTGTTACTACATCAACAGATGGTCTTTGAGTTGCTACAATTAAATGTATACCACAAGCTCTAGCTTTTTGTGCAATTCTTGCTATTGATATTTCAACCTCTTTACCACTTGTCATCATTAAATCTGCCAACTCATCAATAATTATAACTATGTATGGAAATGGTTCATAAGGGTGTGTTTTAGCTTTTTCATTATAATTTTCAATATTTTTAGTTCTTGAATCAGCCATTAATATATATCTTCTCTCCATCTCTGCTACCATATTTGCTAATGCATTTATAGCCTCCATAGGTTTTGTAATAACTGGAGTTAAAAGATGAGGAATATCATTGTATATAGAAAACTCAATCATTTTTGGATCAATCATAATAAGTTTTAGATCATCTGGTGAATTTTTATATAAAAGAGATAATATCATAGAATTTAAACCAACTGATTTACCACTTCCCGTAGTACCTGCAATAAGTAGATGTGGAAGTTTTTTAAGATCTGTTATAAATGGATTTCCAACTATATCTTTACCTAAAATCATTGTTAAAGGTGATGATGCATTTTGAAATATCTCACTCTCTAAAACTTCTCTTATATAAATAGTTTGAGAGTTTTCATTTGGTACTTCTATTCCAACTACATCTTTTCCTGGAATTGGTGCTTGTATTCTAATAGTTTGAGCTTTTAATGCCATAGCTAAATCATCTTGAAGATTTAATATCTTAGATACTTTTACATTTGGAGCAGGTTTAAATTCAAAAGTTGTAACAATAGGACCAGTATATGTTCGTACTACATCACCCTCTATTTTAAACATTCTTAATTTTTCTAAAAGATCTTTTATCTGTTGATCAATAATAGCTTCATTTACTTTACTTTTCGATTCTTTTGGTGCTTTTTGAAAAATATTTGTTGGTGGCAGTTGAAAGTTTTTTGGTATAATTACATCTCCAACTTCAATATCATCTAATAACTTTTTATTTTCTTCTAGCTCATCTACTAATATATTTTGTAATGATTCTAATTTTTTATTTTCTTCTATCTCAATTTTATTATGAATCGGTTCTGAATATATATCAAGAGGTTCTTCCTCTTTTTGTATAAATTTTTCTTCTACAATATTAGGTGAAATTTCAAGAACTTCTTCTTTTATAGTAGGAGATATATTTGTAACAACTTCTTCTATTTTTTCCTCTTTTAGCACTTTAGTAATTGTAGGTGTATTAAATTTAATAGGTTTTACATCTTCTTCAATTCTTATCTCTGCAGTATCACCTATCTCATTAATAGTAACTGTTGGTTCCACCACATTTCTATGAACTTTTTGAATCTTTTTTGGTAAATTATGTGGTTGTTTTTTTTCACTTTTAATTTTTATATTTGAAAATAAATTACTTTTAAAATTTAGAAACTTTTCAAGTAACTCTTCACTTTGTGATTCTAAAAGAATAATCAATGATATAAAAAATGATATAAGTACAAATATCCAAACACCTGCTACTCCAATATAAGGACTCATTAAATCAATAATAATTTTTCCAACTTTCCCTGACATATTGGTTTCAACTATTAATGATTGAAATGTAATAAGTGTAATAAACAAAAATATTGAAGATATTATTTTTTCAATATAGTTTTCAATATATGAAAAATTTATTTTGTAAAGAGGATATATTAATATAGGTAAATATATATATGCTAGATACCCTAAATACTCTTTAGAGTAACTAGAAACTGTAAAACCAACTTTACCTACACTATTTACATCTGAGAAGAAAATTGAAAATGAAAAAAACACTAATATAAATGCAGCAATTGTTGAGATGATCTTTAAAGCTATAACTTATCCTTTTATAATATTTATTACCCCTATGAAAGGAGTTTATTGATACGAGCTTGTAACTTAAGCCAAGGCTTATGTTCCATAAGAGGAAAACCTGCCCATTGTTTTTTAGGTTCTTTGATACTTTTAGTTACACCACTTTTAGCAGATATTGTAGTAAATGGTGCAATTTCAAGATGTCCTGCTATTCCACTTTGAGCACCTACAATTACATATTCATTTAGGATAGAAGATCCTGCGAAACCACATTGTCCTGTTATAATAGAACCTTTACCAATCTTACAATTATGTGCTATATGTACAAGATTATCAATTCTTACACCATCTTCTATGATAGTTGAAGCAAAAGCAGCTCTATCTATAGATGTATTTGATCCAATTTCTACATCTGAACCTATTACAACATTCCCATTTTGATATATTTTGATATATTTACCCTCAGATGTATGTGCAAATCCAAAACCATCACTACCTATCACAGTACCTGCATGTATCATTACACCATTACCTAGTTTACAATCTCTATAGATAGTTACATTTGGATATATTGTACAATTATTTCCGATAGTTACATTATCACCTATAAAAGCACCTGCCATCACTGTACAGTTATCTCCAATAGTTGTATTAAATCCTATATTTACATTTTTCATTATTATAGGGTTTAAACCTATTTTTGCTTCTTCACCATCTATTTCTACTACATTTGGTGCAAAATATTTACTAGCTTTGGCTAAGGATAAATACGGATTTTGACAGACTAAAGCAATTGTATTTTTTGGAACACTAGATTCAAATTCACTAGTTACAAAAACTGCAGCAGCTTTTGTATCTTTTAGTTGAGATAAGTACTTTTTATTTTCCAAAAATGTAATCTCAGTTTTTGAAGCATCTTTTAAAGTATTTAATCCTGATATTTCCATATCAATTTGATTATCAATATTTAATTGATTTGAAATATCAAGTAAATTCATAAAATATACTATCTTTCCATAGCAACAACACCACTTCGAACAATCTCAATTGGTTTGTATTTTTCAATAACTTTTATAAAGTTTTCTATTCTTTTAGGTTCATCAGTTGCTGATATAACGATAGCTTCATCTGTTACATTCATAATAGCACCATTGTATGCTCTAGCTAGAACATCTACATCACTTAAACTTTGATCTAAAGGTACTTTAACTAAAACTGTATCTTTTTCAATAACATTTTTATGCTCAGTAACTTTAAAAACAGGAATTAGCTTATTTAGTTGTTTAACAATTTGATCTATTGTTCTAGTTCTACCATATGTAACTATAGTAATTCTTGAATATTCACTATTAGGCACTGGTGCAACTGTTAAACTATCTATATTATAACCTCTAGCTGAAAAAAGATCAACAATTCTACTTAAAACAGAATCTTTATTTACTACGATTACAGATAATACTTCTCGTTTCTCTTCGCTATTATAAAAGTCTTTAAAAGAACCCATTATTTATCCCCTTTATCTTCTACTAAAAGCATCTCATCTAGTGCATGACCATTTGGTACCATTGGTAAAACTTCTTCTCTTCTATCAACAATAACTTCAATCATAGCTGTTTTATTAGATGCAACTGCATCCTCTAATGCCTTATCAAATTCCTCTTTTGTATGAACTTTATATCCTACTCCACCCATAGATTCTGTAAGCATTTTAAAATCTGCTTGAGTATCTAGAACAGTCTCTGCAAGTCTATCTTCATAAAATCTAGTTTGCCATTGTCTAACCATACCTAAATAATTATTATTTAAAATAATATTAATTATTGGTAAATTATATTGTGTACAAGTGATAATCTCTTGAATATTCATCATAATAGATCCATCACCAGTAAAGTTAATAGATATCTTATCTGGATTTGCTCTTTTTACACCCATTGCATATGGAAGACCAACACCCATAGTACCTAATCCACCACTTGTCATAAATTGTCTTGGATAATTAAATGGATAAAATTGTGCAGTCCACATCTGATGTTGACCAACATCAGTTGAAATTAAAGCTTTATCACCCAATAACTCCCCTACTCTTTTAATAGCCCATTGAGGTTTTAATCTATCAGAATCTTCTACAAATCTTAGAGGTTCATCTTTCCTATACTGTTTTAAAGTATTATGCCAATCAGAATAATCATTAAAACTAAAATCTGATAAATGTTCTAAAAATTGTTTAACAACAATTGCAAGATCACCAACAATAGGAAAATTTGGTTTAACAATTTTTGCAATTGAAGCAGGATCTATATCTACATGTATAACTTTTGCTTTTTTTGCAAAAACATCAAGTCTACCTGTAACCCTATCATCAAATCTAGCACCCAAACATATAATCATATCAGTTTGACTCATAGCCATATTTGCTGCATACTCTCCATGCATACCTAACATACCAAAAAGATATTCATCTTCACTATGTAAGATACCTCTAGCCATTAGTGTTTCTACAGCAGGTATTTTTGTTTGTTTAACAAATTCTCTAATATCTTCATAACAGTTTGATAAAACTGCTCCACCACCAATATAAAATAATGGTCTAGTCGCTTTAGATATAGCTTCTATTGCATTTTTTATTTGTCTTATATTACCTTTTGTAGTTGGCTTATATGTTGGTAACTCAAACTCTTGATCATAATTAAAATCAGCAAGATTTGCAGATACATCTTTTGGTAAATCAATGTGAACAGGGCCTGGTCTTCCACTTCTTGCTAAATAAAATGCAAGTTTCATAACTCTTGTTAAATCTTTTACATCATTTACTAAAAAATTATGTTTAGTACATGATCTACTAATACCAACTGCATCAATCTCTTGAAATGCATCAGTACCTATAACTTGAGTTGGTACTTGACCACTTATTACAACCATTGGTATAGAATCTGTATAAGCTGTAGCTAGTCCTGTAACCGCGTTTGTAAATCCTGGGCCAGATGTAACTATAGCAACACCTACTTTTCCAGTTGATCTAGCATATGCATCTGCTGCATGAACTGCTGCTTGCTCATGTTTAGTTAAAATATGTTGAAAGTGTTCTTGCTTATATATCTCATCATATACATTCATAATGGCACCACCAGGATAACCAAATACCACTTCAGTATTTTCTCTATGTAATGATTCTATAACAATTTGTGAACCCGTTAATTTATTATCTATTTTTTGTTCCATAAATATACTCTTCTTTTTCTAAAATACTTGGATTTTATCAAAATTAGTATTAAATATATATGAGAGCATATTATTAACTCATGCAGTATAAATTTTATTAAAATAAAGTAAAAGTTTATTAAAAAAGAATATTTAAATAATTATTAAGAAAAGTAATAGTAAAAATGATGTATAATTGTATTACAAAAAAAATACAAAAGGGGAAAAGTATGGATCCTTTACAAATTACTAATAATGTATCTAATATAAATATAATTAATACAGATAAATCTATTAATAGTTTAAAAGATATTGATACAGATAAATTTAGTTCACAATCAACTTTAAATACTACTGTTACGACAACAGATCAAAGTAAATTTAGTGTTAGTATAACTAATTCAATTAATAAAATATCTAATTTAGAAAATATAAAACTAAATATTGATACTCAAATAAATATTATAGATGAAATTAATTTAAATATTAAAAATTCAACATCGGTAGAACAATTAAATAATATTCAACCAACAGTAAAAGATTTAATGAATAGTTTTAATAGCTCAGATTTGAATAAATTAATCAGTGAACAAAGTACAGAAGGCAGTGATTCCTATTTCGATGGAAAGTTAGGATCAAAACCATTAAGCCCTTCAGATATAATGGATGCAACACAAGAGAAGATGAACTTACTTAACTCGATGAAAGCAACAAATACTAAATTAATTGATGAGTCAATAAAGCAAACTCAACATACTATAAAAATTGAGAAAGAATCTACATTAGAAGATTCACCATATAAAGAGATAAACTTTAAAAAAGAAAGTATTGATTTTAGCAGTAGTAATATTAGTGACATTGGATCAATTAAGTCTGCTCATATAAATCCATCATCTTCAAATACACTTAGATTACTAACATAATAATTAGCACATCCCCTTTTCCTAAGGATGTGGTATTTTTACTTTAGAATTTAATAAATACCCAATTAAAATCATAAGCCCAAGAACTACATTTTCATTTGGTATAAGTTCATATATCCATCCTAGATAAACAATCCATAGTAGAATTGCTCCAAGAGGTGTTGGTACTCCAGTAAAATATTTATTTACAGTTCCTGCATCAGTATTTATATTAAATTGAATTAATCTTCTAAGACCAGATATAACATAATAAATAAAAGCAAATGCTACAAATGCAGTATTTAAAAAATATATCTCTTTACCATCAATTACTCCAAAAAATATAAACATAACTGGTACTATTACAAATGATAAAAAATCACCAAAAGAGTCTAGCTGTACACCAAATTCTGTAGATAGATTATATTTTCTAGCAATTTTTCCATCAATTATATCAAATGCACCTGCAAGCCAAGCAAATAATGCCGCTCCAAAAAACTCTCCGTGAGTTATAAAGTATATTGCTAAAACTCCTGAAGCTATATTAAAAAATGTAACTATATTAGCTAGATTAAAATGGTTATTTTTGTTAAATAAAAATGTCATATTGTATATTGATTCCTTCCGTTTTCTTTTGAATGATATAATTTCTCATCTGCAAGTTTATAAAGTTCTTTTACTGTACTTGTATATGTATTTTCATTAATAATAACAACACCCATAGATATTGTTAAAAATTTTGTTACACTAGCACTATGAGGAATAGTCAAGTTCTTTATATTATTTTGTAAAATATTTAACTTTGCTTTTAAAGATTCAATATTTGTATCAAATAATAAAATACCAAACTCTTCTCCACCTAATCTAAATGTATATTCATACTCTTTATCAAAAGTATCATTGATTACATTTGCTACATTTTTTAAGGCAGTATCTCCATCATCATGACCATAAGTATCATTAAATTGTTTAAAAAAGTCGATATCTATCATCACAAAAGCACTTAACCATCCATTTTGTGAACTAATTATCGTAATATCATCAAATATAGTATCAAAATACTTTCTATTATATAATTTAGTTAATCCATCAGTAATAGAGTCTTGTTTATATTTAGCTATTAAATATTCCTGTTTTTTATTATTTTTAATTGTTTCCAATATTACTATTGTAATAAATACTAATATAAATATAAATATAAATATTTGGTTATAAAATAAATATTGATTAATCTTATTATATTCTTTAAGAAAATTTTTTCGCTGAACAGATGCAGAATATATCTCATGCTCAATTAATAGTTTAATTTGCTGAGTAATAAATTTGTAGTAATCATTATTATTTTTAGTAAAAGATTTAGCTATAAACTTATCTATTTTTTCTACAATTTTTCTCTCTTTATCTGTTTTATACTGTTTATTATAATAATTCCAATTTTGTTCTATAATTTTTTTATCATATTTAAGTATATTATGGTCATCTAAAACTTCATTATATTTTTCCAATATTATATGAAGTTTGTGTACTGGCACAAAATTACCAAAATAAATATTATCTATCTCTTTTTTTAATCTATCTATCTCTGATGAGAATAAAAAACTCATATAAAATAAAGATATCAACACTACAAATGGTGCAGCAAGAAGTTTAAAATTTAATTTCATTGTAGGTTCTATTATCTCCTTCTTCCATTTGAAAAGTCTATTATATATTGAGCTATTTTATTTAAATGACAAATATCTTTTACTGCCCCTGCTTTAATTGCTTGTTGAGGCATACCAAAAACTACACAACTTTCTTCATTTTGAGCTACGGTATAAGCATTATTATCATATAATTCTTTCATTGCAATAGTTCCATCATCACCCATTCCTGTCATCATAATAGCCATTGAACTTCCACCTGCACTATTATTTAAACTTCTAAACATCATATCTACACTTGGTTTATGTCGACTTACTTTTGTAATATCTAAAAGTTTTCCAATATAATTATTACCGTCTCTTTCAATAATTAAATGCATATTACCTGGTGCTAAATATGCATGACCATCTTCTAAAATAGTATCACCTTGTACTTCAGATACAAAAACATCAGAATGATCATTTAACCTTTGAGCAAAAGAGCTTGAAAAACCATATGGAATATGTTGAGTAATCACTATAGGTGGTAAACCTGCAGGCAACTCTTTAAAAATTGTTAAAAGTGATTCCACTCCACCTGTAGAAGAACCGATACCTATAATTTTATGCCCTTTATAGTATGAAGGCTTGCTTTCATAAACTTCATCTGGATGAACTTTTTTTTCAATTAATCCACCTGAAAGATCGACTTTTTTTAACTGTTGAGCAATTGGTTTAATAGGCTTTGGTTTTTTTAAAGTATATTTATCTAAAAGAAAAGTTAAACTCATCAATGTTTCTTTTAGTCTACTTTGAAATATAGCCATTGTTTCGCCCATAGATGGCTTAGGAACAAATCCTACTGCTCCATCATCAAAGATATCATTTCCTCTAACACTCTCTCCGGAAACGATGACTGCTGGCATTGGATGAAGTCTCATAAGATTTCTTAAAAATGTAACACCATCCATTTTTGGCATATTTATATCTATTGTAACTAAATCTGGTTCAAGTTGCTTTATTTTTTCTCTTGCTTCAAAAGCATCCACTGCAGTATCAACAACTTCAAAATCATCAATAGCATTAATCATATCTTTAATTACTTTTCTCATAGATAAAGAATCATCAATCACAATAACTGTATACATATTAATTTATCCTAAAATTTAAAAGAATTCCATCTCCATGGTATTATCTTTATCTTTTTTATCATCTTCACTAAATATTCCAGTACCACTAATATACTCAGAAATAGCTGGTTTTCGTAATGATAATTCTCTTTGTAATATACTTTCAGATGATATAACTTCATTTGATGTATTACTATTTTCAACATTCTTTATAAATGTTTCAAAACGATTACCCATAAGTATAACTCTACCTTGATTTCCTCTTGTATGATCTGATAATATTCTAAATCCCTCTGACGTACAAAATGTATGAGCAAATTCAACATTTCTATGACCAATACTTTTAGATGATGATCCAATATTCATAATATCTGCACCACCTGAAATCTTTGCAGCCATATTCTCTTTTCTACAACCTAGTTTATACATCTCATTTAGCATAGCTTCAACAGAATATAAACCATATTTCATATCTTCATTTGAATTATTTGTAGTTGGCAATAAGAAATGGTTCATACCCTTTATATTTTTTGATTTATCATAAAACATAATCGCAACACAAGAACCTAAAAGAGTTTTAAAACCAATATTTTCACTATCACTAACTACTGCAAACTCACCACCAATTATTGTATGAGTAGGCATACCTTTAACTATTTGAGTGATACTAGAAGATGGTACTTTTTGAATACTTCCATCTTTATGCCCAATAGTTATCACTAAATATCCTTGATTTTTACAAAAATATTTTGCCCAACACGCTCAACATAGTTTATTAAATCATGAGGGTTTTCAGAATGTCCAATATAAAGAGTACCACCAACTTTTAAAAGTCTAAAAAGTTTTTTTAAGATATCATTTTGATCTTCAACTGAAAAATATATTAAAACATTTCTACAAAAAACAACATCAAACTGATGCGTATCAAATGGATATGTATCATCATTTAAATTCATTTGAGCAAAAGTTATCATTCTTTTTAAATCATCATTAGCTTTAATTAGAATCTCATCACCTGCTAAATTTTTCTGCACTCTTCTTTTAAAATACTTTTGTGGTTTTATCCATTCAGGAAATTCTTTTGAACTTTTTTGAAACCTATATATCCCATTAGCTGCATTTTGTAATACTTCTGTATCTATATCTGTAGCAATTATAGATGCTTTTACACTATTACTAACCTCTTTAGCAGTAATAGCCATAGAATATGGTTCTTCACCAGTAGAAGCAGCTGAACAATACATTTTTATCTCTTGATTTTTTTGAACAAATTCAGGTATAACTCTATCTTTTAGATCTTTAAAATGAAAGTCTTCTCTAAAAAAGTGTGTCTTATTAGTTGTGAAAGTATTTATAAATTCTGTCGTAAATTCACCTTCACTAACTCTATCTAATAGATCACTCATAGAACAACTTGAATTAGTGTTTCTCTTAAGTTTATCTAATCTATTAGTTATCATGATATCTTTATTCTCTGTAAGCGTTATACCTGTTAGAGAATAAAGGATAGATTTTACTTTATCATGTAATTCTTTTGTACTATTCATAAATAATTAAGAAGCCGCCAACTTATTATCATTTTTACCAACCATAAGTTGTTCAGTCTTTTTTTGTGCTTCAATAATACCCATAATATCTAAAATTAATCCTATACTACCGTCACCTCTTACTGTTGCGGCACCAATTCCTTCAACACTTCTAAAGTTTTTATCTAAAGGCTTAACAACAACTTGATGTTGATGTAAAAATTCATCAATAAACATTGCAATCTTTAATGTTCCAGATTTAACAACAATCAACATACCCTCTTCTAGTTTAGTATGCTTAGATTTAATATTAAATAGATGATGTAATCTAACTACTGGGATAAACTCTTCTCTTAACATAAGAAGATCTTGTGTACCATCACCAATCTTTTTAATCATTTCAGATGTAGGTTGTAGAGATTCTACAATAGAGCTTAATGGTAAAATATATTTAATATCACCAACTGCAATATCCAAACCATCTAGAATAGCAAGAGTAAGTGGAAGCATAATAGTAATAGTTGTTCCAACACCAATCTCAGTATCTAACTTAATAAGACCACCAAGTTTTGAAATATTTGTTTTTACAACATCCATACCAACACCACGACCAGAAATATCTGTAATCTCATCTGCAGTACTTACCCCTGCCCCAAATATTAACATTGCTTTTTCATTATCTGTCATTGAAGCCATTTGTTGCTCATCTATTAAACCATTATCTAATGATTTTTGGGCAACTTTATTAAAGTCAATACCTTTTCCATCATCATCAATTGTAATAATCATTTGACCATTTGCTTGTTCTGCTGAAATTGTAATTGTACCTGTTTCTGGTTTACCAGAAGCAACTCTATCCTCAGGCATCTCCAAACCATGATCAAGTGAGTTTCTAATAATATGCATTAAAGGATCTGTTAAACCTTCAATCATAGCTTTATCAATCTCAACTGTATCACCCTCATGTTTAAATTCGATTTTTTTACCAAGTTTTTTAGATATATCTCTAACGACTTTAGGAAATTTTGAATAAATTGATTCCATTGGTACCATTCTGATACTCATAATAGAATCTTGCATCTCTCTAATATGTCGTTCTAGTAAATCTAATCTTTCTAATACTGAACTTCTAACTTTGTGATTATCAATAGTTGCACTAAACTGAGTAAGCATTGCATTTGTAATAACAAGATCTCCAACATTATTCATAAGTAAATCAATTTTATCAAGATTTACTCTTATTGTACTAGTAACAGCTTTCTTTGAAGTTGGAGCTTCTTTTTTAGCTTTTTCTTTTCTAGGTTTCGCAGCTGGTGCAGGTTCCTCTTTTTTAGCTACTGGCTTTTCAACTTTAGTTTCTTCAAGCTCTTCAACTGTAATATTAGACTCAGGTGTTATTGTATCCATATCATCAAAAAAACCAAAATTTTCATCAGAATCAGCTAAAGATCCTGATTCTGAAATTGATGATTCTTCAGAAAAGAATCCCCACGCACCATTTGATATAGCTGAACCAGAAGATTCCTCTTCTACTACAGATTCTTCAATTACAGGTGCTTCTTCTGCAGGTGTAGACGGAGTAGAACTAACATCTGCACTAGATTTCCCATCAATATATGCTCTAATAACAACAAGTAAATCTGCCGTCATCTCTGTAAATATATCTCTTTCCATCTCACCATCACACTCAAGCTGTAATATCTCTTTCATAACATCTAGACCATCAATAAGAGTTCCAGCCATTTCAGGTATAAATTCAATTTGATGATTTCTCAGTTTATCCATCATGTTCTCAACATCATGTGTAAACTCTGCAAAATATGCTAATTCTACAGAAGCACCACTACCTTTTAGAGTATGTACATCTCTAAATAGTTGACCCATTTCATCATCAGTTAAACTTCCATTTTTTTCTGCTTCAAGTAACACATTATCCGCAGATTCAAATAGCTCTTCAGCTTCCTCTACGAACATATCCCTATACATTGATATATCAAATCCAGACATTTTTACACCTTTTAAATTATTCTAACTATTCTTACTAAGTACTATGTTTACAGCTTTTAATAACTGATCAGGAACAAATGGTTTTACGATCCATCCAGTAGCTCCTGCTGCTTTACCTTTAGATTTCATTTCATCACTTCTCTCAGTAGTTAATACTAATATGGGTGTTTTAGAATATTGAGGTAGTTTTCTAAGCTCATCAACTAGTGTTAATCCATCCATATTAGGCATGTTGACATCGGTGATAACAAGATCATATGTAGTGTTTTTTGCTTTTTCTAAACCATCCATACCATCTACACCCTCTGTAACATCACTATATCCACCATCGTTAAGAGCATAAGATAACATATCTCTTAACATTGTAGAGTCGTCCACAATTAATAATTTCATTTATATTCCCTTCAAATGAATCTATATTAAACTATATATACAAACTATAACTAAATATAGTTTAAAGTAATCTAAAAAATTCTATTATATAGATGATGAAATCAGTTCTATTCTGTCTTTACTAACTTTAAGTACTTTAACATTTACAATATCATCTTCACTTAATACATCACTAACTTTTGAAACTCTTTTTTTAGATATTTTAGAGATATGAAGTAATCCTTCACCACCTTTTGGCAACTCAATAAATGCACCAAAATCTGCTATTCTAACTACTTTACCATCCAATATTTGATCAACTTCATAAAGTTTTTCAAAATTTATAGTTTCCTTCTTTTGATATGATTTTGCATTTGAAGATACATTTCTAATATGCTCAGCAGCATTTAAAATATTTTCTTTATTATCTCCAGTAATTTTAACACCACCACTATCTCTATCAAGATCAATTGAAACACTAAATTTTTCAATTATCTCTTTTATAACAGAACCAGCTTTTCCTATAACTGCCATTATTTTAGTTGGATCAATATTAAACTGCTCAATTAAAGGTAATGCATCACTTGGTACAATATCTTGTGCAGCTTCTTCCATAAGTTTTAAAATATGAACTCTACCCTCTTTTGCTTGTTCTAATGCTTCTTTTAAAACAGCCAATTCGATTCCACCAAGTTTTATATCCATTTGTAGTGCTGTTATTCCATTAAATGTACCTGTAACTTTAAAATCCATATCACCATCATGATCCTCAAGTCCCATTATATCAGTTAAGACTGTATATTTATCATCTTGAAATACACCACCCATTGCAACACCAGCAATTAATGAAGATATAGGTACACCTGCTGCTTTAAGAGCTAAAGAACCACCACAAACAGTTGCCATTGATGATGAACCATTTGATTCAAATATTTCAGATACTAATCTGATTGTATCACTATAATCTTTATCTATCGAAGATTCTAAAGCTCTTTTTCCAAGATTTCCATGACCTAATTCTCTTCTACTTACACCAAATATTGGCTTAGCTTCACCTACACTAAATCCAGGAAAATTATAATGAACCATAAAATTTTCATTTAATGTCCCTTTTTCTGTAAGTCTTTCATACATTTGAGCATCTTTACTTCCACCTAAAGTTGCTACAACAAGTGCTTGTGTTTCACCTCTTGTAAATAAACAACTACTATGCGCAGATGGTAAAATATTTGTTTCTATAGTTATTGGTCTAACATCTTTAGGTCCCCTACCATCGGCTCTTAACTTTTCATTAACGATCATAGATCTAACTATATCTTTTTTTACTATTTCAACTGCAATTTTTAAAATATCTATTGAAATTTCATTTTCTGTAGCGTATTCATCTTCACTTATTAACTTAGCAACATCTTTTAATACGCTTGTTCTCTCTTTTTTTGCCATTGTTTTAATTGCATTTTTAATATTTTCAGAATAGTTTGACTTTACATATTCAATAATCGAACTTTCAATTTGTGTCTCTTTTAGTTCAACATCTACGATATCAGAACATGCAAATTCAAAACTTTTTTCATAAGTAGCATTTGTATTAAAAATTGTATTTGATGCTAATTCAATAGCATCAACTAGATCACTTTCATTAATATCATTTATATTATGAACTTTAGTAAAACTTTCTAGATCAACTTCTACCATATCTTGTGAAGATATTGCTTTCATTTCAATCATCAATAATTCACTAGAACTTCCTGCTACAAATAAATCTAATGTTGATTCTGACATTTGAGATAGTGTTGGATTAACTACTAATTCATTTTCTATTTTAGCAATTCTTGTAGCACATACAGATTTAGAAACAGGAATATCTGAAACATATAATGCAGCAGATGCAGCATTTAATGCTAAAACTTGTAAATCTACATCATTATCAACACTTAAAACCATAACTGTAATTGTTGTAGGATATACATAACCTTTTGGAAATAGAGGTCTTAAACTTCTATCAATAACTCTTGATGTTAAAGTTTCAAAATCACCAGATTTACCTTCTCTTTTAATAAATCCACCAGCAAATTTTGCTGAAGCATAATTTTTTTCAATATACTGAACAGTTAAAGGTGTAAAATCCTCACTTACTGGGTTATCAAATTCTGATACTACTGTTGCCATTAATACAGTTTTTCCTACTGTTAATAATACAGAACCATTACTTTGTTTTGCTACTTTATCAAATTCAAAAATCTCTTTATTGTTATTTATCTCTAATTCGCATGTTGTTGACATTATTTTCCTTTTAATAGATTTATTTCATCTAATGTTATTTTTTCTAAGTTTTCATAATAAAAATCTATAGATACAAAGTGTGCTGGAGCATCTACATAATATAGATCATCTGCAATTGTTTCAATATCATATATTGTAACTTCTGGTAATACAGGAACAGCTACACAAATTGATTTTGCTTTTTTATTAATAACAGATTTAATACAAGCCATCATAGTTAAACCAGTATTTAATCCTTCATCAATTAATAATACATTTTGATCTTCTAAATTTATTATATCTAAAGAGTCACGATATTTAGCTTTATATACATTTAATTCATTTTCATACTTCTCGTGAATTTCATTATAAATATTATCTAACTCTAATGAAAAAGATTTCATTAACTCTTCATGAATTACAATTTCACCTGTTTCTGTAATAATAGCTATTTCACAATCATTATTTTTAGGTGTAAATACCTTTTGTGTAAATATAAAATCAAAACTTGCTTTTAATGATTTTGCAATACTTAAAGCAATTGGTACTGCTCCTGCAGATGTTGCTAATATTATCCAATTTTCCTGCATCATATCCTCTATAGGTAAAACACCCAATAATTTATTAGCGGCATCTTCCCTATTTTTAAAGGTTATATTATCTATTTGCAATTATTCTGTCCTCTCGTCAAATTTATATATTTGATCTAACATAAATAATTGTTTTAAATTTAATTGAAGATATAATATATTTTGTCTTAATACACTATCATCTGTAGTGTTTGTAGCAACCAATGAATCAATAAGTCTTAAACTCAACGCCCAGCATTTTTTATCTATATTAAAATTATATGATCTTTTTTTACTAATATTTGCAGTAATATCAAACTCTTCTTTATATGAAATATTATAATATTTATTAATATCCATTCCAAGTTCATAAGTTATACTTTTTTGATCTACTAATGTTTCTATATTTTTAACATATGTATGATAAAGATTGAAAAAATATCCTTCATTTTTAAATTTAAAATTTGTTGAAGAATTTATAATTTTATTTAAATCATAATTATATAAAAGTCTATTAGATAAAGAACCATAATCATAAAAATATGTAAGATCATTCTCTAAATCAGCTTTTTCATAACTTCCATTTAATGCATTGTAAATAAAAGCTTGTTTTATTCTATGATTTACAATTTGTTTTAACGTTTCTTTATAATAAAAAGATTGATTAAATCCAAATGATAAGTTTCTATTACTGTTTGTAACTGCAAAATCATCTAACTTAGTATCATCAGTAGTTATACTATATATATCACCTTGTTGTAAAAAAGTATTAGAATATGTATAGGTAGTACTAAATTTAAGTGTATGCAAATAGTTATTATATTCTTTTAATAAATCAGTATATAATGATAATATATGATTATTTCGTCCATAGTTTACATCTGCATATTTATATTCATCACTATTAGAATATTTAATATTTGTAAAATACAATTGTTCACTTAATGATAAATTTAAATATTCATCAAAAAATGTTGTATGATAAGTGATTGGTACATTTATATCTGTTATATTTGCACTAACTCCATCATCTCTAGTTTTTCTAGAAAATTTCAAATCTGTTGAATAACTTAATTTATTAAAAAATAAATTATTTGAATATTTATGTAAATTAACAGATGGTATACTTTGTAATGTTTTATCATTATTCTCAAGAGAGATATCATCATAATATTTAAAATCAATACCAGCAAAATATTTGTTAGTATTGTAATAGTAAATAATTTTAGATTCTAAATATCTATCTTGATAATCCATATTATCATTACCATATTTAGTATTAACATAATCTACATCATTCATACTATTTAATTTTACTAATAGTCCATCACTATTATCATCGTTTGAAAATAATTTAGTTCTATCATATTCTACATTCCAACCATAATGAATATCATTTTTCAATAAATATTGTTTTTGATAATCACTCTTCTCTTTAAAATATCCACCCTCAATTTTTAATATTGAATATTGTGAATCTGCATATCTAAAGATCAATTCATTTCCATAACCTCTTAATGTTTTTATACTTGGTATATATTCAAAATCATAATTTGGTGCAGGAGCTATAAATAAAGGCTGTGCATATAAAAATCCCTCTTTTGAAGACCAACCTATAGTTGGTCTAAGAAATCCTGTTCTTCTTGTACGATCAGTAGAAAATCCATAATAAGGTGTATAAAATACAGGTATATCTTTAATATATAAAGTTGTATTGTATGTATTTATCCATTTATCTGTTGTATTATGATCACCTGATGTAAATCCAATACTCCAGTCAGGATTTTCACAATCACAGCTTGATAATGTAGAATCTTTGAATTTATAAAGATTTTTATCACTATTTGTTTCTGCTGAATTAAACCAAATCTTTTCTTTATTTTCAAATAATAACATTGGTTTAAACTTATTTATATCATCGTTTTTATTCATAAATACATATTGAGAATAAGTAACTTCTTTCCCCTCTTTTATAATGCTCACATCACCAAAAAGTTCTAATGTTGTATTTATTTTATCATAAATTAGTCGATTAGCTGTTATATAATAATCTGGTGAATAAACTAAAACATCACCTTGTGCTGTTATTACATCATCTTCTATTTCTAGATTTTGTGAAACAATTTGAAGATAATCATCATCAAATGCCTTTGCATTTAATACTATTGAAGTAAAAAATAATGTTATTATTAAATAAAATATTTTATACATTTACTACCAACGTTTTTCCAAACTTATCATGAAATGTTTGCTTTGAATCTGTATAAAAAGCAATTATAAAGCCAAGATAAAAAAATGATTCACTTATTATCCTACCAAATGAACGAACAGCAGAATTAATTAAACTTACTTTACCAAAATGATCAAAATCTATCACTTTTATTTTGGCAATAATTTTTCCAATAGTAGCACCATAGTACCATATGAAAAATGTTTGATATAAAAATTTCAGAACTATTATTTGAAGAAATGCCTCATTCATTATTATCATAATTGAAACTAAATCTCCATTTGCTAAACTTATTTTATCCCATAAAAGTAAAAAAACAACTAATGTTATTGATAGATCATCAATAACAAATGCTTTTAATCTTAACCTTATAGATGCTAATTCTAAATTATCTATATTTACCTTATCAATTTCCATTTTTAATATATACCTACTTTAAAGCTTGATATGCAATATCTGTTCTTATTTTCTTTCCAGCAAAATGAACTTGACCACAAAGAGCATAAGCTCTATCTCTAGCAGTTTTAATATCTTTACCAAACCCTACACATAAAAGAACTCTTCCTCCTGTAGCAAACAATAAATCATCTTCTTTTGTAACACCAGCATAAGAGATATGTGAATTTTCAAGCAACTCCTCATCATGTATATCATCAACAATTATTTGAGCTGGTTCACTACTACTATATGGATAGTTTTTACTAGCCATAACAACTGCTACTCCAAATTCATCTTTCATTTTTAATTCAAATTTATCTAGTTGCTTTGTAGCACCTTTGTAAAATAATTCACTAACTGGTGACTCCATAAGTGGCATAAGTATCTCACACTCTGGATCTCCAAATCTTACATTATATTCTAGTATGATTGGTTCATTATCTACAACCATAACACCAATAAAAAGAACACCCTCAAAAGGTGCATCTTCTTTTTTCATACCATCTAAAGTTGGTTGAATAACTCTACTCTCAATTTTTTTATAAATTTCATCATTTACCAACGGTGTTGGAGCATAAGCACCCATGCCTCCAGTATTTGGACCAGTATCTCCATCACCAATTCTTTTATGATCTTGAGCAGCTGGAAGTACCACATAGTTATCGCCATCACAAATAGCAAAAACTGAAAGTTCATAACCATCTAAATACTCTTCTACAATCACTGCATTTCCAGCATCACCAAAACTAACACCAGATAACATATCTTTTACGGCATCTTTTGCTTCATCTTTAGATAATGCTATTATTACACCTTTTCCACCACATAAGCCATCTGCTTTTACTACAATTGGAGTTTTAGTCATAGAATCAATAAAATTATTTGCCTCATCTACTGACTTAGTTTCTATAAATGCTGCTGTAGGTATATTATATTTTTTTAGTATATTTTTCATATATACCTTGCTACCTTCTAATTGTGCAGCTTTTGCTGATGGTCCAAAAATTGTTAAACCATTTTCTTTGAAAATATCTACAACACCATCAACTAATGGTGCTTCTGGTCCCACAATTGTTAAATCAATATTATTTTCTTTTGCCCATATAGCTAGTTCTTTATAATCTTTTATATTTATATTTGTACCTAAGTTTGTTGTTGCTCCATTTCCTGGGCAAAAAGTTATATTATGTTGTTCATCTTCTTTTGTTAGTGCTAAACCAATAGAGTATTCTCTACCACCACTTCCAAGTATTAAAATATTCATTTGATTTTACCTTTAAATTATTTGATAATATTATATGATTCCAGATAGCCGATAACCAAAAGGCGGCCCTAAAAGCCAAAGTGCTACAGTTAAGAATATAATTTTAGGAGCAACAACCACTTTAAAGTGTTTATGCTACACACCATCATAGTTACAATCAACCGTATAAAAACAGTATCGGACCCAAAAAAAATGGTAAATCCCGAACCATCTAGAATAAACTTATTGTAGCTAAGATATTATTAAATATTTATTACAAAGTTTTAGCAATATCAACACAAGATTCTATTGTTTGAGTTTTTGATATTATTACTTTAATATCTTCAGGAAGATAAGAGGATGTAGTTTTTCCAATAGATATTGCTGTATAGCTATCATCCCATTTATAGTTATTAAAAAAACATTTTATTGTTGAAGGAGAAGAGAATATAAATATAGAATTTTTTTCAAAATTTTCTATACCTTGTGTATCAGAGCATACTGTTTCATATGTAATAACTTCATCACATAATATTCCATTTTCATTTAAAATATTAGTAAGATTAGAAACAACCTTTTTAGCTCTAATATATAATGGCTTTTTATTTTTCAGATATGATAATAACTCTTTTGCAAAATTATCTCCATGACCAGATATACCATCATAGATAAGATTTGAATTTAAATTCTTAAGTGCATTAGCAGTAACTTTAGATATCGCATAAGAATCGATACCTTTCCAATTTAAATTTAATTTTGAAAATGATTCTACGCCATTTTTTGAAGTAAAAATTAAAGAATCATATTTAGATAGATCAATATCAATTGAGATATAATTTATTTTTAATAAATTTAAATTTTTAGCACCTTCTACAATTTTATCAGATAATATATATATTTTTTTATTATTTATATTGTTTTTTTGATTTTTCAATATATTTTATATCCTCTAAAGATAATTTATATGATTTTTCAAATAAAAACTTAATATATTTTGTTTCTGCAGATGTAAAACCTTTTGGATCTTTATTTGTAATAACTAATTGATTCTCTTTAAAATCAAGTCTTTTAAGTTTATCTCCAATTATTTTTAAATAATAAACTAAAGTAAAACTATCCGCAATTTTTTCTATTGTTACTAATATCTGCTTATCTTGAATATCATTTAATGGTATCTCTTCACTTATATCAGTTATATCTGAAAATTTAAGTAAATTTATAAAAGTATCTATATCAATATGACCAATATAAAATTTACTAAATATTTCAAAATACCTAAAAATTTTATCTGTAGATAAAAATTTAAAATCAATAATATGCTTTTTATTTTTTCTACTAGTTCTTAATATCCAATTTAATGTATCAAAATATTTAAATATAGCAACATGTACGTCTTTGGTATGAATTAATTTTTTATTTGATGGTGTCTTAAAAGTTTTATTTTTGGTTGTTTTATTATGAATTAACTCATATATCAACTTTTCATCTATTAATGGTTTTGTTACCCAAACTCTACAATAAGATGGAAATACATTTATACCCATTGCCCCTTCACTTAAGATAATAAGCGCTTTTATTTTTAATTTTGGAAATAAAACCTCTAAAAGTGCTTTTTTCTTTTTTAATCTTTTTCTTAAACTTGTTGTAGTTTTTACAATTGTACTTTCAACAAAACAAACACTATCTTTAGTAAAAAACAGTGCATCAAATTCTGTAACATCTTTATATCCAGCTTTATAAACAATTTGATTATTTATATCTATCATTAATCCATTTTTTAAATTTTGATAATTATCTTGATGTGGACCTTTTAAAACAAATTTTGTAATATCATTGTTTGTAATAGCATAATTTAAAAGTAATTCAAAAATAACATTTTCATAAACTTCACCAACAAAACTACTATAGGTACTTATATAGTGAACATCCTCTTTATCTATATCTGTTTTTTGTAGTTTTTTTAAATATTTATTATGATAATCATAAAATGATAAATTATCAAGAATATCATCAAACTTTAACTTTTTGATATTGTCAGTTATTTTTAAAAAATTTTTATTTTCAGTCATTTAAATCCATTACTATTATTTACTTTAATTTTAGGATAACAAATATTAACTTAAAAATCAAATTTATGTTATCAATATGTAAGAATCATATGTTATAATAAAAGAGTGTTGAACATAGGTTTAACATTAAATTTAAGAACAATTCTATTTTAGAATTAAATTAAGGGGTAATCATGGGTGGAAAAAGAGATATTATAAGAGATGAATTCAAAGATGCTGAAGAGTTAGATACACATAAAAATAAAAAACATAAAACTAAAAACTATAAAAGAAAAAGAAAGTCTATGAAAACCAAAGGAGATAAAATTCAAATTTGGGTAAAAAAAGAAACTTTAGATTATGAAAAAACACTTACTCAATTACAAATTGAACTATTAAAATTCCAAAACCATGTCAAAGATAAAGGGCTAAAGGTACTTATGATTTTTGAAGGTCGTGATGCTGCTGGTAAAGGTGGAACAATCAAAAGAATTACAGAACATTTAAATCCAAGGGGAGCAAGAGTTGTTGCCTTAGAAAAACCTAGTGATACTGAAAAAACACAATGGTATTTTCAAAGATACTCTCAACACTTACCTTCAGCTGGTGAGATAGTACTATTTGATAGATCATGGTACAACAGAGGTGGGGTTGAACCTGTTATGGGATTTTGTACGGCTGAAGAACATCATGAATTTTTAAGAGAAGTTTCACAATTTGAAGATATGCTTGTAAAATCAGGAATTATACTTTTAAAATTTTATTTTTCAGTTTCTAAAAAAGAACAAGGTGCAAGATTCAAAAAAAGAGAAACTGATCCTTTAAAACAATACAAATTAAGTCCTGTCGATAAAGAATCACAAGAGTTATGGGATAAGTATACTATTGCAAAGTTTTCTATGCTTATGGCATCAAATACAGACACATCACCATGGACAATTGTAAGAAGTGACAATAAGAAAAAAGCTAGAATTAATTGTATAAAACATATTTTAAATAGAGTAGATTATCCAAATCAAGTATCATATAAGTTTACAAATGAAGATAAAGATATCATAGTAAGTGGTGCAACTGAAATAGAGATAATGGAATCACAAAATACTTTTGCAAGGGCGTTATAGATGAACTTAAGTGATTTTGAAAGAACACAGTATACAGGATTATACAAATCAAAAATTACCCATCCAACTTTTGGAAAAAAATATATTGCAAGGTTTCAACTGAATAAAAAACGATATATGAAAGTATTAGGTTATGATAAAGTTGATATGTTAACTGATACTAAAGCTTATAGTTTACTAGAAAATTATAAAAAAAGTTTATCTCCAAAAACAGATATCAAAACTAATAAAAAAGAGCAAATAAAGCCAGTATCATCTAAAAAAGATAGTTGCGAAATTGATAATCTTAAAGAGGAAAATTTATTTTTAAAATCTCTAATTGGTGACTATAAGAATATAGATCTTGCAGTATTACAAGAGGGTATTCAAAAAATTTATGATAGTGAAGAGATGAAAAAATATCAAATTGAACTTATAAAAATGCAAAAACATCTTGAAAGTTCAAATAAAAAAATCATAATTCTTTTTGAAGGTAGAGATGCCAGTGGAAAAGGTGGTGCAATAAGAAGAATGACAAGATATATGAATGGTAGACATTATCGTGTTGTTGCATTGGGTAAACCTACGGAAACACAAAAAGGTCAATGGTTTTTTCAAAAATATATTGAACATTTCCCAACAGGTGGGGAGGTAGTTTTATTTGATAGAAGTTGGTACAACAGAGCTATGGTTGAACCAGTATTTGGTTTTTGTACTGAACATCAATATGAGATATTTATGGAAGATGTTGTTAACTTTGAACATGACCTTGTAAGACAAGATATTATATTAATAAAACTTTATTTTAGTGTTTCTAAAGAGGAACAATTTAATAGATTTGAAAGTAGAAGAACTAGTCCATTAAAACAATGGAAATTAAGTGAAGTAGATCTTCAAGCACAAGATTTATGGGATGAATTTAGTGAAAAAAAATATGAGATGTTAAAAAGAACACATTCACGATCAGCTCCATGGAATATAGTCAGAAGTAATGATAAACACAAAGCTAGGATGGAAGCTATAAAAATTGTTTTAAATAGTGTAGACTATGAAGACAGAAACTATTCATTAAACTTTGAACCAGATGAAAATATTAATATATCAGTTCAAAAAGAGCTTACAAGAATGAGAAAAAAGAGAGATTATTAATAATTTATTTACCTAAGAAAGGGTTATATTATGTCAAGGTTAGAAAAATTACTTTATATTGATAAAGAAGCTATTGCTACATTAGCAATGGCAAGAGATGGTCTTCTTGAACCTGTTAACTCTTTAATGAATGAAGAAGAAGCTATAGAGGTAAATAACAATGCAAAATATAAAAACTGTATATTCCCTTTTAGTTTTATTCTAGCACCATCAGGAAAAAGAAACCATGAAGTTTTAAAGCATGCTAAAAAAGGTGAAAAATTAATTTTTATTTGTGATGATAAAGTTTGTGGTGATATTATCATTGAGAATGTATTTCCTATTAATAAAGATGAAAGAGTTCAAAAAATTTATGGAACAAATAATCCTGAACATCCAGGAGTAAGAGATACCTATAAAAGATTAGGGACATTAGCAGTTTGTGGAAAATATAATTTAGTTTTTGATGATATTAAAGAGAATATAAAACAAATAGATAAAACTATAAAAAATCTTGGTGCAAAAGAGATATCATCTGTTATGTTATCAGGAAAACCATTTCATAGAGTACATGAAAGACTTATTCGTACAGCCTTGGTAAAGTGTGATTTACTAATTATATTTTTACAAAAACCATATAAAAATGATCAACTATGTTATGAAACAAGATATAAAACCTTAAAATATTTTATTGAAAACTTTTTACCAAAAGATAGAGTTCTTTTAATACCTTTAGAAAATACATATATTTTTGGTGGATTAAATGAATTAACTTTAAATGCAATTGTATCAAGAAATTATGGTGCAACTAAACTTATTATTGGTCAAAACCATGCAGGACTTGGTGCATATTGGGAAGATAAAAAACTAATATCTATTGTAGATACTCTAGAAAAAGTAAATTTAGAGATAGAGATAATGAGTGAATTTGTTTATTGTGATAAATGCACAACATTGGTAAGTACAAATGCATGTCCACATGGAAGTCATCATCATGTTAAATACCATAATAGTTCAATAATGGAGCTATTTCAATTAGGTATTATACCACCTGCTATTTTAATGAGAAAAGAGATATCTTCAATAATTTTAAGTGCATTATATCCTGAGAGAAAACAAATATTAAAAAAGATATATCAAAATCTATCAACATCATCTGGTGTTATTGATGAATTTGAAAGTGAAGACTTTTATGATGGATTAATGAACCTTTATCAAACATCATCATTAACATAATTACTATGAACTCATATGGAGTCTTTACCTCTATTTAAAAATAAAAAAGAGATTGGATATTTTTTTCTTTCTTTTTTATTTATATTTTTATTCAATTTATATCAAACTTATTTAAACTATAAAAATTTTACAAAAGAAGAGTTATTTAATACAAATGCTATAATTGTAAATATATATACAAAAAAAGATTATCAAGTTTTAAAGTTAAAAACAAAAAATTTCATCTGTTTTACATCTACAAAAAACATAAAACTAAAAAAACTACAAAGTATAAATTTATATCTAATAAGTAAAAATATTGAATTTTTTGATTATTTAAAAGGTTTTTATCTTAAAAGCTTTAATATTGAAAAAAATAATCCAATTAATAATTTTAAAAATAAAATATATAAAAATATATATTCACAGCATGATAACAGCAAAAATAATTATATATCTTCATTATATTCTGCCCTATTTTTAGCTATACCTGTTGATTCTAACCTACGAGATATATTTTCTTCCTTTGGAATATCGCATCTTATTGCTATATCAGGATTTCATTTAGGTATCATATCTTTATTTTTATATTATATATTAAACTTTATCTATAACCCTATACATCAAAAATATATGCCATATAGAAATAAAAAGTTTGATATACTGATTGTTATCATATCAATCATATTTATATATCTTATTTTTATAGATATTGTTCCATCTTTTTTAAGATCATTTGTGATGTTTATATTTGGTATATTTTTATTAAGAAACAATATAAAACTTATATCATTTCAGACATTACTTATAATTAGCATGATAATCATTGCTATATTTCCTAAATTACTTTTTTCATTGTCTCTTTGGTTTAGTATCTCTGGAGTATTTTATATATTCTTATTTATTAAATACTTTAAAGATATCAATAAATATATTCAATTTTTACTATTTAACTTTTGGATATATTTTGCTATAAATCCTATAACTCATTATTTTTTTGGAACCACTGCTACAGAACAACTATTTTCACCTTTAGCAACAATTTTATTTACAGTTTTTTATCCATTGACTGCCTTTTTACATATTTTAAATTTTGGATGGTTAGGTGATAATATTTTATTACAAATATTTAATTTAAACATTGAAGTAAAAAATATTTTTACTCCAGTTTGGTTTTTTATCATTTATATTTTAATTAGCTTTTATTCTATAATAAGTAAAAAAGGATTTATTATTCTAAATATATTTTTTATATTATTTAACCTATGGTTATTTTTACTTAATTAACCTAATACTTTATCAATAGTATATTTCATATCTTCATCTAAATCTGTCATATTAGATCTCATCCAATTTAAATATCCAGAATCTTTTGAAGCAATTGATACTATATCTTCACCTTTATATTTACCAAATTTAAAAGTTTTTATTAATACTGGTGTATCAGTAAGTTCAGCTAATTTTTCCATAGGATTATAATCAGGATATACTTTATTACATTGTTTCACTAAATCTCTTAAAAATAATTTCATAACCAATACATCACCAATAGCATCATGTGCTTTTATCGTAATATTTAAATTCTTTGATTCTTCTTGTTCATTCTTATATAATTCTAATGCATACCTAATATATTGTAATCTATGATAAGGTAATTCTGGGTACAAATGTTTTGCACATCTTAATGTATCAATTAATGTAAAGTTATTAATAAATCCCTCTTTTTCTAACATAGTTAAATCAAAATTTATATTATGTGCAATTAAATAATTTGATTTATTATTTAACTCTAATAACTTTTTATAAAAATTTGTTTCTAAAAATGGTGGTTTATTTTCAATTAAATCTGGAGTTATATTATGTATCTCCATTGCCTCTATTTTTATAGGTAAAATAGTACTGCATAATTCATCAAAAACATCAATTTGTGTTTTGCTACTTATTATCATACCACCTATTTGTATAATTCTATCTTCATCACTAGTACCAGTAGTTTCTGTATCAAATAATATATATTTTGCCAATTTAAGTATCCTTTAAAATTTATTTATTTTATCAAATATATACTAAATTTAGATATAATTAAAATTATGATTAGTAAATATTTTAAAAATAAAAACTTTGCAATTACTAAACTTGAAAATGAATTACTAAAAGATACTTTTAGTATAACAACTGCTGATGAAATTCTAAAATCTTCAAAAATTGATTTAAATGAGATAAATCAAAATGGAAATACACTTCTTCATATTTGCCTAAAAAATAATAAATACAAAGCAGCAATTTGGCTTATCAAACAGGGTGTTGATTTATCAATTAAAAATAAAAATCAAATATCAACTATGAGAATTGCTGTTGAAAAAGGGAATATTCCTGTTATTGAAACAATATTAAAATATGCAAATACTGATATAAACCAAGTAGATGAAAATGGCAGATCATTATTACAAGATGCTGTAATATTAGGAAATCACAAAGTTGCTAAACTTTTAATTGAACAATCTATTGATATAAATATTAAAGATAAAAATAATAGAAATGTTATTTTTGATGCTATAGCATATGGTGACACAAATATGATTGATGAGATAGTTTCAATTGAAAATATAAACTTAAATAATATTGATAAAGATGGTAAAACAGTTCTAAATGATAAAAAAGTTCTTGAAGATGATAAGATAGCTAAAAAACTATTAGAAAATGGAGCAAATCCTACTATTATTGATCCTAGTGGTTATAATTTTATTACTAATACTGCACTTAGAGGAAAAGATGGTGAAGATCTTCTTGATGTAGCCATACAGCAAGGATGTGATTTAAATAATAATATTGCAGACCACAACTCTGTATTAATGGAAGTTATGTATGCTTTTACTAGAGTTACTAATGGTGAATTAAAAAGAAGAAGTGAATTAAAAAATGTAGCTAATAAATTATTGGAAAATGGTTCAGATATTAATGCTATTGACAAAAATGGAGAAACTCTCCTTTTTGATATGATAAAAAAGAACGATATTGAAGGATGTGCATTTTTATTAGAAAATGGTGTAGATGTAAATCAAATAAATAAAAATCATGATACACCATTAGCAATTGCCATTTTAAATGGTATTTATAGTTTTGATATAATTATTTTATTCTTACAATACAAAGCTGACCCAACAATTAGAAATAAACATAGTCAAACAATACCTGAAGTTCTAAATAATATAATTTTACAAATACATAATAAGAAACAAATTGATAATAGTGATATACTTAATTCAATCAAGCTTGATGGTAAATATATGTTAATTTTAAAGGAGATAATCTTCATAAAAGATTTTAATTTTGACTATCTAGACTCTATGGGAAATCCTCTATTTTTTATACCATTTATTTATGGAGATATGAAAACATGTAAATTATATATAAATAGTGGATTAGATATAAATCTAAAAAATAAACATGGTCATAATATCTTTTATGAATATGTTTATAAATCATTTAAAGATGATATCTATTTCCATGAATTTAGAGAAAATCTAGTCTTTTTATTAGTAAATAAAGCTGATATCAAATCAGTAAATAAACATGGTCAAACTGTATATTCAAAAATTGCTTTAATTCATAATTGTAATTTAAAATTGTTTAGAAAACTTATTGAAGTTACTAGACATGATTATAGATCAATTGATAATATGGGAAGAACAATTATGCACTCATGTGTTTGGAGTAATAATATAGAGTTACTAAAACTTGTTTATGGAGTTGAAAGAAACATACAAAATATTGCAGATAATTTCAATATACTACCTATAACTTATGCTGCTCTTTTAGGATATAGAGATATCATTTTAGAGTTTTTAAGAAGAGATACTATTATAACTAGTGGAAAAGAGATATCTTTAAAAACTAAGGAAAAGTTTCAACCAATGTTAAAAAATATTGAAAAATTAACAAATAATATTGAAGATAAAAATGAACTAAGAAAATTAGTAATATTTAAAGAACAAGTATTAAAAGATTTAACTATTAATTAAAACCTAAAATATATCTGGTATATCAACATTTATATCATCTATTATTGGAACCATACCATCAGGTATATCAATTTGTGTTTCTATCTCTACATCAGCAACTGATTCAAAACTAGTGATCTCTGGTGGTGCACTATAAGGACTCTCTTTATCGACAAATTTTGTTAACTCTTTATGAAAATCAAGTTTAATAGTTCCTATAGAACCATTTCTTTGTTTACCTATAATAATTTCTGCTTCTTCAATAGGTTTATCTATAAATGCACTTTTATAAGTTTCCCCTTTATCTGCAGCTTCTTTCTCTTTTCTTTGCTCATCACGCTCTTTATAAATATCATCACGATACACAAACATAATAATATCAGCATCCTGCTCAATAGCACCAGATTCTCTAATATCACTCAACATAGGTCTTTTATCAGGTCTACTCTCAAGTCCCCTATTTAACTGAGAAAGTGCAACTATGGGAACACCTAGCTCTCTTGCTAAAAGCTTTAATCCCCTACTTATTTCATCAACTGTAAGTCGTCTATCTTGACCACCAGTACCACTCATAAGTTGTAAATAATCAATAATAATAATTTTAATATTATTCTCTTCATTTTGAGCTATTTTTCTAGCTCGTGCTCTTAATTGATTTACATTTAAACTACCATTATCATCTACAAAAAGTTTTTTATTACTAAGTGATACAAATGCTTCCTCAATCTGTTTTGCTTGTGTTGGATCAAGTTCACCTTTTCTAACATTTTGTAAAGGTACACCTGTTTTTGCACTTAAAAGTCTTGTCATAAGTTGTGTTTCTGGCATCTCCAGAGAAAAAAAGATTACACCATCACCTTTTTCTAAATTTTGTAAAGTTGTATTTAAAACAATTGCTGTTTTACCCATTGCAGGTCTTGCTGCTATTATCACTAAATCACCAGGATTAAAACCTGTCGTTTTTTTATCAAGAGCATAGAAACCTGTAGTTTGACCAGTAAGATAACTCACTCCTCGCTCTTGCATTTTTCGTATATGTTCTCTAGTAGCTTCAATAATAGTTGGCATATCTTTAAGTTCACTACTACTACTATCTGATGTAATACTATAAAGTTCATTTTGAACTTTATCAACAGCTTCCAAAGCTGTCATATCATCTTCTAAAGTTATTTTCTTTATAGATGTAGCTAAAGAAGCTAATTCTCTTTTTACAGCACCATCTTTTATCTCTTTTACATATGCCATTGTATTGGAGATCGGATTTGCAGAAAGTATCTCTATAAGAACAGAATCACTTACTTCTTTACTATCAACTCTTTTTCTTATAAAATCTTCATCTATAGGCATATCAGCATGATTCAATGCTTCCATCACTGCAAAAACTTTTTGGTGTGCAGGTAGATAAAAATCTGTTGGTTTTAAAACACCTAAAATATCTTCTATAACATCATGGTCAAAAAGTATTGAACTTAAAACCGCTCGTTCGATATTTAAAGCATA
>CAZLZQ010000008.1:0-29086 GCA_964564065.1 uncultured Arcobacteraceae bacterium
GGGGTTGCATTAGCAATCTTTCTGTAAAAGAGCTGAGTAGTTTTTTTAATAAATTTAATCTAATTAATTAAATTTTAAATTGCTTTTGGATAAAATCCGCCACACACGAGCTTTTATAAGCTTTTGATTTATAAATTAAAACAAGGAAACAAAATGTTACAAGGTATACTTAGAGATAGTATCGTAAAACAATCAACAAAACAACTAAGACGAGATGGTTATCTAATTGCTAACATTTATGGAAAAGGGTGCGAAAATATTAATGCAGCTTTTAAATTAAATGACTATATTAGATTTTTAAAAGCAAAAGAAGATGTTGCTTTTGATGTAGAAATTGCTGGAACTACTTATAAAGTAGTAGTACAAGAATATCAAGTACACCCAATAACTTCTGCTTTAGTACATGTTGATTTAATGATTGCACAACCAGGTATAAGAGCTACATATTATGTACCAGTTACTACAGAGGGAACACCTAAAGGTCTTAAAAATAAAGGTCTTTTAGCTTTTCATAGAAAAAGAGTTGCTGTAAAAAGTACAATTGAAAATTTACCAAAAGCTTTCCATTTTAATGTAACAGATTTAGACACAGGTGATAACTATCTTGTAAGAGATTTAGAATTACCAAATGGTGTTGACTGTTACTTAGATCCAAGAGTACCAATCGTTGGTATGATTAAATCTAAATAGTAAAAAGTATAAAAAGTGTATTTAATCGCTGGACTTGGTAATCCAGGTGATAAATATGCAAAAACTAGACACAATGTGGGTTTTATGGTTATCGATGAGATAACCAAAAACTTACAAACTACAAATATAAACAATCAAAACTTTAAATCAATTGTTAAAAAATATTCCACAAACTTATACTCGAAACCTCAAACTTATATGAATAATTCTGGTGAGTCAATTTTAAATATCGTAGAGTATTATAATATTGTAAATGAAAATATTATAATAGTACATGATGATTTAGATTTACCTTTTGGAACAGTTAAGTTTAAATTAGGTGGAGGCCATGGTGGTCATAATGGTTTAAGGTCAATAGATAGTCACATAGGGAAAGATTACATTAGAGTTAGAGTTGGTATAGGTAAGCCTGAAAATAAAAAAGATGTTGCTGACTTTGTACTAAGTAATTTTACTTTAGAAGAGTTTGATAAATTAAATGATATTAAACAACATTGTATAAAAGCTATTGAATCTTTGGAAAAACTATCCATCGAGGAAGTTAAATCTATATATACTATTAAGGCTTGATATGAATATTTTAACAAAATATATTTTAACAAAGTTTGTAAAATATTTTTTTATTATTCTTTTATCATTAGAATTATTTTTTATAAGTATAGATTTTTTACAAAACTTAGGAGAACTTCCAAATTCTGCAAATTTACAAATTTTGTATCTTTTGTACAATGCATTTTTTACATTAACTATAACATTACCACTATCTATTGTATTTGCATGGATAGTTACCCTTACAGTTTTTATTAAAAATAATGAGTTAGTTAGTTTTTATTCATTGGGAATACCTAAAAAGAAAATTTTGACTCCTATTATTAATATATCATTAGCTATAACAATGGTCCTTGTCATTCTTCAAGCTACACCATTAGCCTATTCATATGAACAAAAACAGAAAATTTTAAATAACCAATATTTTGTAAGTGAACAATCAAACATATTTTTAAAATATAATGAATATTTCGTATACTTTGATAAACTATATCCTTTGGAAAAAAAAGCAACAGGGATACATATTTTTAAAATAAAAAATAATGACTTAGTTGAAACTATTGTTGGTAAAAAAGCATATTATCAAAAGAATAAATGGTATGTGATTGATACGAAAATTACAAAAAAACCAGAAGTTATTGATTGGGATAAATCTAAATTAGAGATATCATATGAAAAATTTTTATATACATTAGAGGGATTTGAACCAAAAATTATCAATAATGTATACAAAGCAAATGTTCAATTCTCTATTTTGGATGCTGTAAAAACTATTGTATTATTAGATAACCAAAATCTTAATACAAATAAGATTAGAGCAATTTTATATGGACAAATATTTATACCATTTTTTATAATTCCATTATTGGTGTTAATATTTATATTTAGTGGAGTTAGTAGTAGATTTTTTAATATTACAAAGTTTATATCAATTGCAGTATTTTTTACACTTTGTGTTTGGGGAATTATCTTTTTATTGCAAAAACTTGCATTAGGAAGTATAGTTTTATCTGAAATTGCTATAATAGTTCCATTAGGTGTGTTATTTATCGTTACACATTATCTTTATAAAAAAAGAGTAGATTAAATGGAAGATAAAATTAAAGCTTATGGAATCTGTTTATATAAAATAGATTCAACAAATATAAAAATTTTACTTTGTAAATCAGTAAAAAGTAAAAATAGATGGGGCTTTGTAAAAGGTGTTCAACATAAAGAAGAATCAAAAAAAGAAACAGCAGTTAGAGAGTTTTTAGAAGAGAGTTCTATTTTGATTGAATATAAATACTTAGAAGAGTATTTTGAACAAAAAAATGATATGAAAGATATTGGTATATTTTTAGTTAATTATGACAATATTAAAGATATAAAAAAATATTTTGAAGATGATATTTTAAAAGATAACTTTTTATGTTCAGAAAATAGTGAGATTAAATTTTTTAATCTAAAAAATATCGAATATATGAAGAAAAAACAACTTAATATTTTGGAAGATATTATAAAGTATTTTAAAAAGGGGAACTAATGCATGACTCATCAATTAAAATTTTAGGTGCGTATGGTGGTAAATCAACTAATATGCAACTTACATCATTACAATTATCTAAAGAGGTTGTATTAGATGCTGGTAATATTTTAGAAGGACTAGGAAATGGTATAAAGAATGTTAATCATGTATTTATAACGCATTCTCATCTTGACCATATAAATGATATAGGTTTTCTAATAGATGCAACATTTGAAACTCGTAAAATACCATTAAAAATTTATGCAAGAAGAAAAACTCTTGATGATATACATAAGTATATTTTAAATTGGGATATTTGGCCAGATTTTACAGCTATTAATCTTATTGGTACAACTACACCTTCTGTAGAATTAATTGAGATAAAGCTACATGAAGTTGTAGAAGTTGATGGATGTAAAATAAAAGCGATTGAAAATAATCATACCCCATCAAGTAATGGTTATGTTATAGAAAAAGGTCAAAGTGCTATTTTATTTAGTTCTGATACATATTGTTGTGATAGTATATGGGAAGAGGTAAATGAAAATAAAAAGATAACAGCTGTTATTATTGATGTTTCATTCCCTTCTAGAATGGCACAACTAGCTTTTGATAGTAAACATTTAACACCAAAACTTTTAATAGAAGAGTTAAAAAAATTAAAAAGAGATGATGTATCTATATATGTAAATCATATTAAACCTGCATATAAAGTTGAGCTACTAAAAGAGATAATTAAATCAGATGTATTACTAAATAAAGGTAATATTCTTGAAGCACAAGATGTTGTTGAGTTTTAAGATATCTGTATGAATATAAAAAAACATCTTAAAAAATTTGCAGTATATTTTGTTGCGGTAGTTATAGTTTCTGTATCGTTATCATTTACATATGAGTATATTCCTAAATCTTTAGAATCTTTAGATAAACAATTAAGAGATTATCTGTTTGTAATTAGAGGTAAAGAGGATGTTAGTGGAAATGTAGTTATTATAGATTTGGATGATAAATCATTAAACAAAATTGGGCAGTGGCCATGGAGTAGGGATATTATCTCTAAACTACTTGTAAACCTTACAAATGCAGAGGTTGGAATCATCACATTTGATATGGTTTTTGCAGAACCTGATGGAAAAAATCCTCTTAAATTTATAGAAAAGTACAATATAAAAACAGATCAAGATTTACCTGATACTGATACTATATTTGCACAAACTGTTTCTCAAACACCAACAATACTTGGTTATCAATTTTATATGACAAAAGATGGTTTTCAAGATAAAAAAGCTCCTGATTTGGAAGCTATGTTTATTGAAAGAGGTAGAACAGAGTTAAATAAAGGAGCAATTCCAAAAGCGTTTGGTACTATTTTAAATATACCAATTGTTCAAGATAACTCATACTCTAGTGGGTTTTTTAATAACTTAGCTGATGAATCTGGAATAATAAGAAGTGTACCTTTATTGATTAGATATGATGATCAACTTTACTCTTCACTTGCATTAGAAACAATTCGTGCAATATCTGGAAGTAAAAAAGTATATGTACAATATAATAATGAAGGTGTAGAAACTATTAGTGTAGGTGATTTTGTTATACCTACAAATAGAAGTGGAAAGTTATTAGTAAACTTTAAAGGTGAAGGTAAAACATTTAAATATATATCTGCCTCAGATATAATAGAAAATAAATTTAACCCAGAAGATATTGCTGGAAGAATTGCTCTTGTAGGAACTAGTGCAGCAGGATTAATGGACCTTAGATCAATTGCATTTGATTCTGTGTATCCTGGAGTTGAAGTTCATGCAAATGTAATAGAAGATATTTTAACTGATAATTATATTGCAAAAACACCAGAGCTTAATACTGTAGATATATTACATTTTATCATTTTGGTATTTTTAACAATAATGATCATTGCATATGTACCATTAGTATTTGCTGTTCCTATTGTTGTAGGATTATTAGCAGCAGATTTATATATGATATATTTTGTACTTTTTAAAGGTACATTTTTATTTTTAATAAAAGGTGTAATATTAAGTATATTATTCCCTATATTAGCAGTTTTTTCATCTTTGATTTCTGCTATGACTTTAAACTATTTTCTTGAAACTAGACAAACTCAAGCGATAAAAGGAAAGTTTGCATCAAAAGTTTCTAAAGAGGTTATGGAGTCACTTTTAGCAAATCCAGATAGTGATAGTTTTGCAGCTATGAGTAAAGAGATTACTGTATTTTTTAGTGATGTTAGAAACTTTACTAATATATCTGAAGCTATGCCAAGTGCACAGATATTAATTGAGTTTATGAATGAATATATGGATCCCATGACAGATATTATTATAAAAGAGCATGGAACTGTAGATAAGTTTATTGGTGATGCTATTATGGCTTATTGGAATGCTCCAGGAGATGTACCTGATCATGCCGATAGAGCTGCTAAAGCTACGCTGGAACAACTACATGCTTTAGATGATTTAAATGCAAGATTAAGAGAAGATCCTAGATTTGAAAATGTTGTGAAAATGAGTGATGATCATGGTGTACCTATTATTGATATTGGTATTGGATTAAATACTGGTGTTGCAATAGCAGGGGAGATGGGATCATCTCAAAGAAGTGATTATACTGTTATTGGTGATCCTATCAATCTTGGAGCTAGACTTGAATCACTTTGTAAATATTATAACTCAAAATTTAATATTTCAAACTTTACAAAAGAGAAATTAACAGGTGAGTATATCTATAGATTTTTAGATCTAGTAACTGTAAAAGGTAAAAGTGAACCTATTGAGATATGGCAAATTGTAGATTATGATAGAGATGAATCTCATCACAAGTTATATGATGTTTCTCGTGCTAGACTTGATGAAGAATTAGATCTTTATCATCATGCTATTGAACTTTACAAAGATGCAAAGTTTGATGAAGCTCTAGTTATATTTAAAGATATTCAATTATGGGAAGATAAGACGAATAAAAATGTTTATAATATGTATATAGAAAGATGTGAACATTATATTGAAGAGCCACCAAAAGATTTTAATGGAGTATTTGCACATACTACAAAAGGATAAGATATAAGTATAAAAGTTAGAAAATTATTTTTCTAACTTTTTATTCATCTCCATAACTTTTTTTGCTAATATTCTACTAACATTTTTATAAAACTTTGCAAATGCCAACGGACTTAACTCTTCATTAGATTCTTTAAGATTAAATGTTATTAAAATAACCCCATTTTTTCCAGCTTTTGCTGTTGCTGTTCTTGGTTCATTTATTAGTGCTCTCATCTCTCCAAATAGCATAGCCTTATCAAGAGTTGCTACAATCATCTGCTTTAATGTTTTATGATTTAGTATAGCAATATCAACACTACCTTGAATTAGAAAGTATAGCTCTTTATTATCTCTAGCACCCTCTTTAAAAAGTATCTCACCCGCAGTAAATTTTCTAAATCTAATATTAAAAACAATCTCTTGAATCTCTATCTCTGTAAGATTTTTAAAGAAGTCAACACCTCTTCTTACTTTTAGTAGTTGTTTTAGTGCGGGGTTAGTTATCTGCATGATTTTAATCCATTGTTATGTATTTGCAATATTAAAAGTAAATTTTGCACCTGATAACCCTTCCTCTCCATTTATATTATATACATTTTTAACGCTTAAATCACCACCATTTTTTTGAGCAATTTGTGTAGACATATATAGCCCTATACCTGTACCTTTTCCCTCTTCTTTTGTTGTAACATTTGCTTTGAATATATCAGATATTACACTCTCAGGAATACCACCAGCAGTATCTGTAACTTCAATTGATATAAAACCTTTTTTCTCAAGTATATTGAATATAAGTCGTCTATCTTCAATTTTATTACTATTAAAAGCATCTTTAGAGTTACTAATCATATTTATAAATATATGTTTAACTTCATTTACAATTACTTCAAATTCTAAGTATTGATCCCCTAATATTTCAGTAGTGATACCATTGGTTAATAGATCATCTTTTAATAAAACTAATACTGATTTTATTAAAGTAGCAATATTTATTTTTTCTTTTGGTTTATCAGGTCTTAAAAATGATCTAAATTCATCTAGTGTTGAAAGAAGATGTGAAACTTGGTTTTGAGTATTTTTAGCTAGTGCTAAAAGCATCTCATCATTAATCTCAAATCCAAAGTTTAGGTTCATCTCAAGTTCTGATGCTTCTATATTTATAACATTTAGAGGTTGTTTCCATTGATGTGCAATAGCATCAATCATCTCACCCATTGCTGCCATTTTTGATTGTTGCATGATAAGTTTATCTTGTCTAAATTTATTAATTGCTACAGATGCTTGTGATGCTAAAGAGTGGGCCAAGTTTTCGTCATCTTTTGTAAAAGCTAAGATCTCTTTTGTACATATATCTAGTTTATTTATAAGTTGTAAAACTCCAACTAAAGTATTGTCATCTCCAATCATTGGTATTACTAACATTGATTTTGATAGATAGCCTGTTTTTTTGTCAAACGCTTTTGTACCTGTAAAATCAAAAGAATCATTATTTTGAACATCATCAATTTTAATAATCTCTTTTGTTAAAGCACATTTTACTGCAACCATGTTTTGATTTTCTTCTTTTATCTCAAGATAATTCCAAACATCATCTAGATCATCACTATCATTTTGAACTATGTTTAGTGTATCATTTAAAACATGTTTAAAAGTAAGTTTATCTCCGTATGCAATATATATAGTTCCACCATCTGCATTTGTAAACTCTTTTATATTTAATAGTATATTATTTAGGATTGAAGAAACATCATTTTGAGTAGCAAGACTAACTCCAATAGAATTAAGCTTACTAATAGTTGTCATTTTCTCAATATTTGATTCTTTTAAAGATTCAATATAAGCTTTTAATTCAATGTTTTCTTTTTCTAAATCTGTCATTTATTTTATACCATAGTTTCATTATTTTATCTATTTTACAATACTTTTACTTAAAAATAATTTTTTATCTAAAGTAAAATAATTTTTACATTATCACCTCTAGATATATCATCACTTTTTTCATCTTGCATCAAAAGAGCAGGGCTATCTAACATGTTTGTTAATATTGCACTAGTGCCATTTTTTTTACCATCAAAATTGATTTTATATATTCCTTTATCTAATATAACATTGCATGCTGTAAAAATAGTTTTTGGAGCTTTTTTAGGAAAATCTTCCTCTGAAATTGCATCAATAATTTTTAAAGATTCATTACTATTTTTAAATTTAAATATTAATGGTAATACATATAATAAAAAAGTAATAGTACTAGAATATGCAAAACCAGGAAGTCCTATGATATATTTATCTCCTTTTTTAGCAAATAAAATATGTTGCCCAGGTTTTATATTTACTCCTTGAAATAATACTTCACATCCAAGTTCATCTTTTATGATATCTTTTACATAATCATAGTCCCCAACACTTACACCACCTGTAGTAACTACAATATCACTAGTGGTCAATGCAGTTTTTAATAGTTTTGTTATAGATTCTCTATCATCTTCTACTACACCCATTTGGTTTACATCTGCACCATATTTTTCAGCTATTGCTTCAAGTGTAAGATGATTTGAACTTCTTATTTGTGCTATAGATGTTTGCTCTTCCCCTACATCAAGTATTTCACTACCTGTACTTGCAATTGCAACAATAGGTTTTGTAAATACTTCAACTTGAGTGATATTTAAGCTAGCCATCACTCCAATATGCGCAAAATCAATTTTAGTATTTTTAGAAATTAGAATCTCATTTTCTTTATAGTTTTCACCAATACTACGAACAGAAAATCCTTTAGGTACAGGTTTATTTATAATTATATAGTTATTTTCTACAGTTACATTTTCTATTGGAATTAATGTATCACTACCTTTTGGCATGAGTGAGCCTGTAAATGTTTTTATACATGTACCATTTGATACATTTGATTCTACTACTGATCCTGCTGGATTATTATCTATAATTTTAATTTTAGAAGTTGAAAGATCATCATATTTTACGGCATATCCATCCATAGCTGATGTTGCATATGCAGGAGAGTTTTCTTTTGCAATTATATCTTTTGCTAATATTCTATCTAGAGTATTACTAATAAATAATTTTTGTGTTGAACTATGCGAGATACTAAGATTGTTTAATATCTCTAATGATTGGTTATAATTTATAAATTTTTTCATAAATATATGATAACGAATCAAGACATAATTAGTGTTTAATTTTACTTCTTACTTTAAAATAATAATAAATATCCTAATGTAAATAAAATTTGAATAAGAAATATTAAGCTTGCTATTTTTAATGCAACCTTACCATCTCCTTTTACACTATTAAAATGTATTTTTAATCCAATAGCACTCATAGCAATGATTAATGTATAGTGAGATATAGAAGATATAATAGTTTTAATACTTTCATTTACTAAAGAAAATGAGCTAACAAGTGAAAATAAAATGAAAAATAAAATAAAAGTAGGTATTTTAGCTTTTTGATCACTTGAGTCACTAGTATTTTTTTTATTAAAAACAAATATCAAAATTAACACTAGTGGTGTAAGTAAAAGAACCCTTCCCATTTTAACTGTCGTAGCACTAACACCTGCATCATTACTTATACTAAATCCACCTGCAGTTACTTGTCCAACTGCTTGAAGTGTATTTCCAATAAGTATTCCAGCATCAATATCAGACAAACCAGCACTAATTGCAATAAAAGGAACTAAAAATATCCCAATAGTACCTAGAAGATTTACAATAGCAACACTAAGTCCTATAAAACTATTTTGTGGTTTTATAACAGGGGCTGTAGCACTTATAGCACTACTTCCACATACTCCATTTCCTATACCTAAAAGTAATGCAAGTTTTTTATCGATACCATAAAATTTTCCTATAACTATACCACTAGTAATAGTAAGTATCATACTAAGTACTATTAATATAAGTGTTTTAATTCCAAGTTCTGCTAGAATAGTAAAATCTAGATTGATACCCATAAGTGCTATCGCAAAAGATAATAAAGTTTTTTCAGCATAAGTAATACCACTATTATATTTTTCTGAAATTTTTACACTATTACCTATGATGATACCTAAAATAATAGCAATAGCAACAGATCCAATAGCAATAAAATTTGATAAAAGTATAGATATTATTGTTATAACAATAGAAAGTAATAAACCATATTTGTATTTGTTAATATTCATTGCTTATCCTATTAAATATATGGTATCATTAATTTTTACTTTTCCATTTTTTATAACTTTTGAAAAAACACCTCTATCGTTTTCAAGTAGAGATGGAAGTGATTTATCAATAGATGCAAGATGATTACAAATAGTACATCTTTGTGTGATTTCCAATATAGTATCTCCTATTTTAAGTTGATCTCCAATATTTAAACTATAAGGATTGAAACTTAATAATAAATTTTCACCTAATATTCCATGGTCTACTTTTATATTATTATTTTTAATTAAATTATAACTATCTTCAGATGTAAGCAAAACAGATCTTTTGGTATCTTTGTTATAAAACTTATCTTCGATCACACCATATAAATCTAACTCTAAAATATCTTTCTTAATTCTTGTATCATATCCAGATTTTGATATAAATAATTCTACTACTTTACCTAACTCTTTTTTTACCATATATTTATTCCATTTAGTTTTATTAATTACTATTATGATAGCATAAGAGTGATTAAATTTAAAGGGATGTTTTATGATAGAATTTAAAAAAATAGAATCAAATGATGATATCAAAAAGATAATAAAATCAGTTTCAGATATGGACTTAGATGTAGAAGGACTTTGGGGATATGATAAACAAAGTGCAACTCAAATAAATAGTGTTGAAAACTTTTCATTAAATGAATTAGAACTATTATTGTGCTCATTAAGAGCTCATATTCAAATGAGTATGACACTTTCACAAGAACAAAGATATGCAAGTATAACTCCTATAGAAAAATCAAGAGAAAGTATTATTGAAAATGATATTAAATATGATAAAGTTATCTATGAGATTAGTGCAACTAAAGAGTTAGAGTTTAAGAACTTAATTCAAGAATATAAAGATAATCATGGAGATGAAAATTTTGACTTAGAAGCTCATTTTAAAAAAAGAGAAGATAGTAAAATAATAATTCAAGATGAATATTGGTTTATTGTAACAAAAGTGTCATAAGATGATATTATAATACTAGATTGATAAATTTAATTACTTTTTTTTAAATGTGTTACTTTTTGAAATTAAATTTTAAAATTAAATTTTATATATAAATAATATATTTAGTTGTTAATTCCCCTTTATCTAAAGGCTTTGTTACTCTCTTGAATTAAATCTAGTTTAAAGAATAAAACTTTAACTTATAGTTATCATCAAAAGAAAATATATGATCAAAAACTATACAAATTTATCTTGACACATAAAATATAATTAGGTTATAATTCATCGTCTTGGTATGAAATTACCAAATTTAATAAGGAGAACAAATGAACAAAAATAATAATAACTCTAATATTATTGAAACTACAAATGCTATTTCTAAAATAGAAGAGCCTAATAGTAGAAGAAATTTTTTTAGAAAAACGGCTGTGTATTCTGCAAGTGCAGTTGCTGCTTCATCAATCTTATCACCTGTTAAAGTATTAGCAAATGATAGTGCTATAGTAGGGGAAGCTGACTGGGGTACAAAGTTAGGAGTTGCAGTAGATAAAAATTTATATGGGGTACCTTCTCCATATGAGCATAATAATACAAGAAGAACTAATTCATTGTTATCTTCAGGTGATATGTATGCATCTGTATCAATGTGTCCAATTCATGAAAGTGAAGGTATAATCACACCAAATGGTTTATTCTTTACAAGAGATCATGGTGGTACTGCTATGATTGATCCAAATGAATATAGACTTATGATTCATGGAATGATGGAAAAACCAATTATTTTAACACTTGATGAGTTAAAAAGATATCCAAGAGAAACAAGAACTTATTTTATTGAGTGTCCTGCAAATGGATCTACTGGATGGAGAGCTCCACAGTTTAATAATTTACAGTTTATGAAAGGTATGATGAGTTCTGCTCAATGGACTGGGGTTATGCTAAAAACTGTACTTAAAGATTTAGGAATAGATCCAAAAGCTGTATGGATGTTAGCTGAAGGTAGTGATAATGCTGGAAATCCAAGAACTATACCAACTGCAAAAGCTATGGATGATGCAATGCTTGTTTGGGGACAAAATGGTGAAGCATTAAGACCAGAGCAAGGTTATCCTGTAAGATTACTTGTTCCAGGTTGGGAAGGTAACCTAAATACTAAATGGTTAAAAAGACTAGAGTTTGGAGATAAACCATGGCATACGAAAGAGGAAACTTCTAAGTATACAATGCTTCAAAAATCAGGAAAAGCTATTCAGTACTTCTGGCCAAATGAAGTAAACTCTGTTATTACATCTCCTTGTCCAGAGAAACCATGGACTGATTTAAAAATTGGTGATGAGGTAGAGATTCAAGGTTTAGCATGGTCTGGACATGGTACTATCAAATATGTAGATATCTCTTTTGATGGTGGAGATAATTGGGTTGAAGCACCTTTAAAAGGACTAATTTTACCAAAATCTTGGACAAGATTTAGTTATATCTATAAATGGGATGGTAAAAAAGTACTATTATCAAGTAGAGCAACAGATGATGCAAATCATACACAACCTACATTAGATCAAGAAACATCAGTAGTTGGTGTAGAATCTGTATATCATAGAAATGGTATAGTAACATGGGAAATAAATAAAAAAGGGGAGTGTAATAATGTACATATTAGAAAACACAATGCTTAAGAATACAATAATTGGTCTTAGCTTATCAGCATCATTACTTTTAACAGGTTGTTCATATGATAATACATCAACACCTGAAAACGATAATGCTTCTGCAAAAAGTTCAAAAACTGCAGTTGATGGTGGTATGGTATATCCTACACAAAATGGAGCATATACTCAATATAAAGTAAATATGCAAAAATATAGTTCTTCTCATGGAAGAACACCAACAGCTATTGAATTATCAGCATGGGATATAGATGTTAATCCAGATATGTCAAATATGCCAGAATATGATATGAAACATGGTAAGCCTGTTTTAGATGAAAATGGAAATAAAATTGTAGCACAAGGTTCTGTAGAAGATGGAAATGAACTTTTTGATGAAAAATGTGCTATGTGTCATGGTGACTTTGGTTCAGGTGGTATAGGTGGTTATCCTGCACTATCTGGTGGAGATATAAATTCTTTAACAAATCAACTTCAAAATCCAGCAGATGCAGTTCCTACAGAAGAGCCACCATCTAAAAAGATTGGTAGTTATTGGCCATATGCTAGTACATTGTTCTGGTATATTCAAGATGCAATGCCATTTCCACACCCAAAAAGTTTATCAAATAGTGAAACTTATGCGATCACAGCATATTTATTACAAGTAAATGAGATTACAATTGATGGTGAAGAGATTGATGATGAATTTGTACTTAGTGCAAAAAACTTTAAAAAGATAGTTATGCCAAATAAAGATGGTTTCTATCCAAATGTTGATACTCCAGAAGATCCTGCAAAAGGTGTTGCAAATGCGACTAAATTTTTATCAAATGATAAAAACTATGGTGCAGGTGAAAGATGTATGAGTGATTGTATTAAAGGTGAAGTACCAGTTTTACATATCAAAAATGAATTAGATGATGGTATTAAACCAGCTCCATCAACAGTTAGAGATATTGTTGAAGTTGTTGATGAGAGAAAAGAGATTCCTGGAAGAAAAGATTATGAAGCTTCTTGTAGTGTTTGTCATGCAACTGATATGATGGGTGCTCCAAAAGTTGGTGATAAAGAAGTTTGGGAACAAAGAATTGATAAGATTGAAAAAACTTATGAAAATGCTATAAATGGATTAAATGGGATGCCTCCAAGAGGTGGAACAGATTTCGATGACGCTAGAATGAAAACTATTGTTGATTATATGATCAGCGTTAGTAAATAATAGTAGTAATATAATAAAAATTAATACTACTAACTTGAACTAATGTTACAAATTTACACATTGTATATATGTAATAAGTAATATAAGTTCTTAGTATAACCCCTTATATAAAGGGGTTATATCACAATAAGTTGTTTATAACTTATAATAGTGAAAAGTACAAATTATATGATGAATTTTTCATATAATTTGTTAAAAAATATCTTGACTTATATCAAGTAAATAGATTATAATTCTTTATCAGTATTTATAGAATACTAGTAAAAAAATATAAGAAAGAAAGGAGTTAATATGAAATTAGCAAAGAATTTATTAATTGCATCTGCAGTTACTGGAATATTGACAACTGCAAGTTTTGCAGATACATCATTAGTGGCTAAAGGTGAAAAGCTTTTCAATAATAAGAAAGCAGGAAATTGTTTGGCATGTCATGCAGTAAATGGAAAAAATATTAAAGATCCAGGAGTATTAGGTCCTAAATTAACAGGGCTTGCATATTGGGAAGAAAAAGATTTAACTGACGCAGTATATGATATATACAAAGCAAGAGGTATTTCTCACTCAGCAATGCCAGCATTTGGTAAAAATGGTTGGTTAAGTGATGAAGAGATTAAAGCTATAGTAGCTTATTTAAAAACAATTAAGTAAAAGGAAGATAACGATGAATAGAAGAAAATTTTTAGGTTTAGGTTTAGGTTTAGGTGTTGCAGCAGTAATGACTCCAGCAACATTAAGTGCAACAAATTTTAGAGATACAAAGCCAGGTGCATGGAGTGGTCAAAATGCTACTGCTATTGATTCATCTATGAAAGAATTATATGGTACATCTGCAACAACTGAAGGTAAAGTTAAGTTAAAAGCTCCTGCAATTGCAGAAAATGGTGCTGTTGTTCCTGTTACAATTTCATCTAAATTAGCTGGTAAAACTGTAGCATTATTCCAAGATGCAAATCCAGAATCATTAGTAGCGGTATTTACTGTTCCTGCAAATGGAGTTATTGATTATTCATTAAGAATTAAAATGGCTAAAACAGGTAAAGTTGTAGCTGTAGTAGAAGTTGATGGTAAATTATACTCTGCAAGTGCAAATGTTAAAGTTACTGCGGGTGGTTGTGGAGGTTGATTTTATCACCAACGCAAATAAATATAGAGTATAAATTAAAAAAATAGAATATAAAAGGAAATAAAAATGGGAAATAAATCAAGAATTAAAGCAAAAGAAAAAAAAGGTGTTACAACTGCAAAAGTTATGGCTAAACATCCAATGATGAGTTATGATGAAGCAAAAAAGAAAGGTAAAAAAGCTAATTTTATCACTTCAATGGTAGCAACTGTTGATGGTGAAACTGTATATGAAGCTTCTACAAGTCAGTTTTTATCAAAAAACCCATTTGTAAAATTTAAATTTAAAGGTTCAAATAAAGGTAAGAAATTAGTATTTACATGGACTGACCTTTCTGGTGCTACAAGAACAGATAAGAAAAAAATTAAATAATTACTTTTATAAAGTAATTATTTAAAACTAATAACGAAGGAGATACTATGTTATTAAAAATAGCTAAAACTACTGCTATATTAGCATTAACAGCTTGTACATTGAATGCAGGTGAGTTTAATGCTCAAGCAGAAAAAGATAGATTAGCATTAGTTGATTATATGGAAGCAAAATTTGCAGATCCATTGAAAAATAGATATACATTTTTCCCATATTCAACTGATGATGAATTAAAAAACAATATTGCTTCTGGTCTTAAGCATCAGGATTTTGCAATAGGAAACTATGCTTTTTCAAAACAAGGTAAATTTTCTTATGATGAGATTAAAGAGATGCCTCCATATGAAGAGTTAGTAGAAGAGGGTGAAGAGATTTATAATAATAATGCTGTTATTAAAGCTTGCTTTCCTGATCCTGCAATAGGTGGAGACTACCCATACTTTGATGAATCAAAAAAAGAAGTTGTTACATTAACATCAGCAATTAATAAATGTATTACAGATGCTGGTGAGAAAAAGTGGAATGAGAAAAAAGGTAAAATGGCTATTTTACAATCTTACTTCGCAGCTGCATCAATGGATGCAGAGAAAAAAGTTGATATAAAAATTGAAAGTGCTGAAGCTGCTGCTGCTTATGAAAGAGGTAAAGAAGCTTACTATACTCAAAGAGGTTATTTAAAACTTTCATGTGCTACTTGTCACGTTCAAGGTGCTGGTCAAAGAGTTAGAAATGAATCTTTATCACAACTTCTTGGTCATACAACACATTTTCCAGTATTTAGACTTAAATGGGGGAAAGATAAAGTTGCAAATGGTTTAGGAACTCTTGAGAGAAGAATGACAGGATGTAATAAAGATCAAGGTGAAAACCCACATAAAGCAAATAGTAAATGGATGAAAGAGTTACTTTATTTCATGGCATATATGTCAAATGGAATGAATATTGACGGTCCAGATATCAGAAAGTAAGGGAGAAGATATTATGAAAAAATTATATAGTATAACAATTGCAGCTGGTCTAGCGTTAGCGTTAGCTGGATGTGCAGGGAATAATGCTTCAACTCCTTCTGGAGATAGAGATGGAGACGGTATAGCTAATATTAGTGATCAGTGTCCAAATACTGTTTTAGGAACTAAAGTAAGTAAAGATGGATGTAAAATCTATCCAACTATTTTAGAACTTAATGAAAAAGAGTTATGTAGTGTTGATAAAAATGGTATTGAATCTGTAATTGCTACAGCTGCAAAATATAACAAAACTGCAAAAGCTCATGGTGTAGAATTCAAAAGATTGGGTATGACAAATACTCAGTATATTGATGGTGTAAATAAAGCACTTAAAACTGGTGGTAAAATGGTAGTTCTTTTAAATAAAAAAGGTAAACCAGATAAAAAATTAAAACCAGTAACTGTTAAATATGCAGCAGAGAGAGCTTGTAAATTTGCAATTAGTGCTCTTGCTCAAGAAGCAGAAGGTAAAACAAATTGGAGACTAGCTGTACCAGGTGATGGGTATAAGTATTAATAAGTTTCAATAACAAACAAAAAAAAAGCCAAGATAAATCTTGGCTTTTTTGGGTATAAAATAAGAACAATCTAGAAGGAAGAATTATGAGTAAATTAGGTAGAAGAGAATTTGTATATATGATGGCTATGTTAGGTGCTGCGCCAGTATTTGCTAACTCACATACAAGAATGGTTGATGTAAATCAAGCAAAAAAAGAAGATTATTATAAACTTAAACCATATGGAAATGTAAGACTTATGCATATGACAGATAGTCATGCACAATTACTACCAGTATATTTTAGAGAACCTAGTGTAAATATGGGATTTCATTCAAACTATGGAAAAATGCCTCATATAGTTGGAGATAAACTTCTTGATCATTATGGTATCAAAGGTGATAAAAGACTTGAATATGCATTTTCATGTGTAAACTTTGAAGAGCATGCTGAAGTTATGGGTAGAGTTGGTGGATTTGCACAACTTAAAACTGTTATTAACTTTTTAAGAGATAGTTATGGAAAAGAAAATACACTATTAATGGATGGTGGAGATACATGGCAAGGTAGTTGGACTTCTTTACAAACTAGAGGTAAAGATATGGTTGGAGCTATGAATAAACTTGGTGTTGATGTAGCTGTTGGTCACTGGGAATTTACATATAAAGCTGAAGAAGTTTTAGAAAATGTTAAAATGCTTGATGCAGAATTTTTAGCACAAAATATTTTTGTAAAAGAAGATTCTATGATGGAAGGTGTTCCAGCTTACGATGAAGATACTGGTCATGCATTTAAACCATACACAATGAAAGTTTTAAATGGTGCAAGAATTGCTGTTATTGGTCAAGCTTTCCCTTATACTACAATTGCAAATCCTCAAAGAAATATTCCTGATTGGTCTTTTGGTATCAATGAAGATTCAATGCAAGAGATGGTAGATCAAGTAAGAGAAGAAGAAAAACCAGATGCAGTAATTGTTTTATCTCACAATGGTTTTGATGTTGATAAGAAAATGGCAGAAGTTTGTACAGGTATTGATTTTATTATGGGTGGACATACTCATGATGGTGTTCCTGAAGCAGTTCCTGTTAAAAATGAAAATGGAACAACATATGTTTGTAATGCAGGATCAAATGGTAAGTTCTTAAATGTACTTGACCTTGATGTTAAGAATGGTAAAGTAGAAGGTTTTAAATTTACACTTCTTCCTATTTTCTCTGATCTTATTGCTGAAGAAGCAGATATGAAAGAGTATATTGCAAATGTAAGAAAACCTTTCTTAGGTGAATTAAATAGAGTTTTAGCAACTACTGATGAAACATTATTTAGAAGAGGTAACTTTAATGGTTCTTGGGATCAAATTATTTGTGATAGTTTAATTGAAGTAAAAGGTGCTGATGTATCTTTATCTCCAGGTTTTAGATGGGGAACAACAGTTATGCCAGGTCAACCAATAACATTTGATGATCTTGCAACTCAAACTGCACTTACTTATCCTGAAACATATGTAAAAGAGTTTACAGGTGCTCAGATCCATGCTACACTTGAAGATGTTGCTGATAACTTATTTCATAAAGATCCATTTAGACAATCAGGTGGAGATATGGTAAGAACAGGTGGTATTTCATATAGAATTAATCCTCTAAACGAAGTGGGAAAAAGAATTTCTAAAATTGTTATGACAAAAACTGGACTTCCAATGGATCCAAACAAGAAATATAAAGTTGCTGGTTGGTCTACAGTTAACTCTATTGCTCCTGGTAAACCAATTTGGGAAATTACTGAAGAGTACTTAAAAAATGTTAAGCATATCGCTAACTTAAAAGTTGATACACCTGATATGGTTGGTGTTCAAGGTAATCCTGGTATTGATAATAAATATAATAAACATCAATATACACCAGTAAAAATCAAAAAGAGCTAGTATTTAACTAGCCCTTTTGGGTCTACTCTAAAATAATTATAAAATAATATTATCTTTAGTTACAACTATTCCATCTCTATCTGCATATAAAAAGTCACCAATATTAAATTCTACATTATGAAAGTTTAGTGTGATATCTTTTTTAGCTTCACTCTTTTTTTGACTTTTATAAGGATAAGTTCCAATTGCCCAAAGACCTACTGGTATTTGTGTAGTTTGATGAGTATCTCTTACATAACCATTAATTATTATACCTGCCCAACCATTGTGATAAGCATATCCCATAAGTGTTTCACCTACAACAGCACAATAATCACCCTCTACATCAACAACACATATTTTTCCATCACCTTTATTATCTCTTAATAGTTCTACTAAAGCTTTATTGTCTTCAAATAGTTTAATTGTAGTTATCTCTCCATGACACATAGAAACACCACCATAAGAGTTTAATTTTGGTGCTAAAACTTGAACATTATTTGGATATTTATCACAGATATCGGCTGTATAAGATTTCATATTTTTCCTTGATAATTTTATTTATAGTATAAATTGTATCTAAAAAGTGCTTGTTAATGGTCAAAAATAAGATTTAATATGATTTTAGATATAATCGCGACAATATTTATATAAAAGTATTAGAGAAAGGTGTTTACCAAGTGAAAATTGTAACAGGTGTAGTTGGTAATGATATACATGTAGTTGCCAATAGACTCATAGATATATCTTTGCAAAGTAGAGGTTTTGAAGTATTTAATTTAGGTGTAAATACATACCTTGAAGAGTTTATCGATGCAGTTATTGAAACAGATTCAAAAGTTCTTATTATATCATCTTTAAATGGTGAAGCAGAAGGTTGGTGTAGAGAACTACATAAATATAAAAATCATGATAGTCTAAAAGATGTTATTTTTATAATTGGTGGAAATCTTAGTGTTGGTGAGGGTGATGAGAGTTTAATTGTCCCTAAGTTTAAAGAGTATGGTTTTGATTTAGTTTTTCATCAAGTAGATCTTATGGATGGATTAGAACAAATTGAGTTATATGTAAAAGATAGGTTTAAATTATGAGTTTACTTCAAAGAGATAGAGAACTAATAGTTGCAAATGAATTTTGTGAAGAGTTTGATTTTGAGGAAACAAAAGAGTTTGTAAAAAATGCTAGTAAAAATCTTTTTATATCTCATAAATTTAAAACTAATAAGGGTAAAACGTTAGTTCAACCTCGTGGAGGTTTTCCCACTTATGACAAAATGTTTGCACTTTATGGTGAGTTTGCTAAAGTTGGTGTAGATATATTTCCTATGACAATTGATAGTAACACAAGACTAAATGACTATGCAAGTGCTAAAAAGATGTTAGAACTTTCTAAAAAAGAAAATACAGATTTTTTAAATGGATATCCCTTAGTAAATCATGGATATAAAAAAACTAGAGAGATGATAACTCACTTTGATACACCAATTAGTCTACGACATGGTACACCAGATGCAAGGCTTCTTGTCGATATGGCAATAGCTTCAGGAGCTTTTGAGATAGAGGGTGGACCTATTACATATATACTTCCTTATTCAAAGAATTTTCCTCAAGATAAAGCATTTTTATATTGGAAACATGTTGAGAGAGTAACAGCAGAATATTCAAAACTAAATGAACCTATAAATAGAGAATCATTTGGACCATTAACTGCTACTCTTGTACCACCAGTTATAACAATAGTTATTCAAATAGCAGAGATGTTATTATCTTTAGAAGAGGGTGTTAAATCATTTTCAGTAAGTTTTGCACAAACTGGTAGTTTAAATCAAGATTTAGTTATGGGTAAAGTTATAAGAAAATCTGCACAAAAATATGCAGAGCAAATAGGGTGTGGAGATGCCACAATTAATCTTGTGTATCATCAATGGATGGGAGCTTTTCCTAGAGATAAATTTAAATCAGATAGTTTAATTGATATGGGTGCTATGATAGCAGGGATGGTTGGAGCTGATAAAATTATCACAAAAACTAGAGCAGAAGCATTTGGAATACCGACAAAAGAGGATAATGGGCAGGCTGTAAAGAATGTAAAATATATTTTAGAGACATTACGAGGCGTTCCAAACTTTGTAGATGAAGAGGAGGAGGAAAATTTAACTCGTGAAGTTGATGAGATATTTGAAGCTATTTTCAATGACAAAGCAGATACATTATGGAGAAAGATTTTTAATAGTATAAAAAATGGTATTATAGATGTACCTTTTTCACCTCATGTTATAAATAATAATGAACTAATAACTGTAAGGGATAATGCAAGTAATATAAGAATATATAAAAAAGGTAAACTTCCAATAAGTGAAAAAAGTTTTAAATATGAACAATCTAAACTAAACCTTGGCGAAAATCCTAACTCTGTAGTAAATCAGATTATAAAAGATATAGGGGTGATGCTATGAGTAAGGTATTAGTAGATATTGGTAGTACATATTTTAAAGTAGCAACAAATAAAAAAATTCAACATCATTTTAGAAACTTTGATATATCTATTTATGATGATCTTTTATCAAAATGTGGAGATATATTAAATCATCATAAAAAAGAAGATATCTCTATCTGTAGTTCTGCAAATGGTGGATTAAGTACTTTAATAATAGGTATAACAGAGTCTTATAGTTTAAAATATGCTTCAAATATAGCTTATAATTCTGGAATAAATATAATTGAAACTATAGTTTATAATAATATAGATAGTTCTATAAAACCTACAGATGAGATTGATGTAGTTATCGTTGTCGGTGGAATAGATAGCAATAAAAATATTTTTGATAAAAAACTTATAAACTATTTAGAATCTATAAGTTACCAAAATATTGTATATGTAGGTAGTTCTTCTCAAACTGAATTTTTAACGACATATATTCAAAACCTTGTAGTGTTACCAAATATTATTGATGATAAATTAAAGATGTATGAAGATGATCTAAAAGAGTATTTAACAAATCTTTATGCATCTGATATTATGGGAAAAGATGATATAAAAGAGTTATATGAACTTACATCAAATCAGATATATTCTACACCATATGTGGTAAATCAAGCTTTACCACATGTTCATACACTTTTAGATGTAACTGACCCATTTATTGTTATAGATATAGGTGGAGCAACAACAGATATACACTATAGTAAAGATTTAGTAGATGATAATATTATCACTTCTAATGAGTATGATAGACTGGTTTTTAAAAAACTTGGTGTTTATAAATCTGCAGATAGTTTAGTCTTTAGTGCAAAAAATAATGAGTTTGTGTACGAATTACTTGCTTTTTTAAATAAAACAGAAGATATTTTAGATAAAAGAGATGAAGAAGCTACAAAGTTATTGATGCAACTTTCTATATTTTTAGTATTGTATAAAGTATCTCATCATCATAAATCATATTTAAATATTAAGTTAAATTCATTAAATAGTATTGTTCTAACAGGTGGTATAACAAAAGTATTAGATGATAGTGATATCCAAGAGATAGTTTCATTTTTTTATACAAAAATATTAAATTTTCATACGATACCAAATATAGTAGTAGATAAAAATTATGCTATTTGGACCTTATCAAAAGGATAGAGTTTAGCTCTATACCTTCTTTAAATATTATTTTCCAATATAATCTGGAAAACTCATATCTTCATATGATTTAGTTACTATATAGTCTAATGCTTTTGAAAAAATATACTTATCTCTATATCCTCTTAGTGTATAGGTGATCTCGTTGTCACTATTTAAAAATAAGATAGTAGGATAAAAGTTAATATCCATTTTTTTTGAAAATTTTGATTTTGAACCTTTAAAATCATTGAACATAATAGTTTCACTATCATTTATATTCACATCAACAACAGTAAAATCTTTTTTAAGTTGAGCTTGAATATCTTTATTTGAAAAAGATTCATCAATCATTTTTTCACAGTATGGGCAATATTTCATATGAAAAAATAAAAGTACTGTTTTATTTTCTTTTGTCGCTTGTTTTGTTAGTTTATTAATATTTATATCAATATATTCAGAACTTGCAAAACTAAAAATATTAATTACTAAAAGTAAAAATAGTACTTTAAATAATTTCATATTTTATTCCTCTTCATAAAATTCAAGTTCACTATATGCATGGCTAACATTTTTTGAATTTAAAATATCAAACATAGCTTTATCTTTAAACTCAACCATTTTTACAAATTTATTTACACCATCTAGTCCTGTATCTTCTTCAACTGCTTCTAAAACTCTTTCTTTCATCAAAGTAAAATATTTGATAGATTCATCCATAGCAGTTTTTGAAAAATTATAACCATGACCTGGAACTAGCACATCCCACTTATACTTATTTATCTCTTCAAGTGCTTTTAATTGACCTATTACTACACCATCTCTATTTGATGTAATTCTTCCATTCATTACAAGGTCACCTGAAAATAATACTTTTCTATCTGGCATATACATAAATACATCATATTTACTATGTCCTTGCCCTACAGGAATAAATTCAATTTTTTCACCATCAAGAATAAGAGTTTCTTTTTTTGTGATATATTGATCTAGTTTTACTATCTCTGTATGTTCTACAGCTTCCTTAGTAAGTAAACGATCCATTCTTGTTTTATCACCTTTTTTAAAATCTTGGTCTTGAAGCTCTATACCTATTAATTTAGCATTGAATTTTTCTTTATAGAAACTATTTCCTAGCCAATGATCATCATGTTCATGAGTATTTAGAACATAACTTACTGGTAGTTTTTCTATTTTTGACATAGCTTTGTACGCTGCTTTTGCATATTTATAAGTAGGTCCACTATCAAGTAAGATATAACTAGATTTACCTTTTATATAACAGCTATTTGACATGTTTCCACCATTTTCTTTTGTTGGCATCTCTAGTTTACCAAAAAAACACCAAACATTTTCACTAACTTTTTTTGGTTCTAGATTGTATTCAAAACCAAATAATGAGATACTTGAAATCAATGCAACTGCAATAGTTTTTTTTAACATAATTAACCTTTTTTATTTAATATGGAGTTACTTCATTCCATCCATCTGCTGATTTTTCAATTAAATCGGCAACACCAGCTTGTACATATGAAACACCTTCAATAAAATCTTCATCTTTCCATTTCATTGTTTCCATAGTATTTCTGCATACTATAAATTCAACTTCATAATCCATCAATGATGATATCCTAGATAAAGTGTGTTTATCATAATCTTTTCTTAATGCTCTAATACCATGAGCATAGCTAACAACAGCTATTTTTATACCTTCGTCTGGATATATTTTTAATACATTGTATATAGCACCTAAAGTATGATTTACAACTTCTAAGTCTGCTGAGTGTAGTTTTATAACCCATTTTCTAGGTTCATCAAAACTAGGCATTGGCTCAGCAAAATGCATTTTTCCAAATAATAATATCGATGTAAACATCAATAACAATAATTTTTTCATTTAAACTCTTTCTTTAAAATTTATACTATTGATTATAATATTTTTTTATTTAAAAGAGTTTAAAATGGTATGGTAAATCTAATTTAAAATATAATTAGATATAATAGCCAAAATTAAAACCTTAGAAGGATAAATAATATGAAGAAATTATTTTTAATCATCGGAGCTCCAGGAAGTGGAAAGACAACTGATGCAGAGTTAATTGCTGCTAAACACGAAGATATCACACACTATTCAACAGGTGATATGTTTAGAGCTGAAGTTGCAACAGGTAGTGAGTTAGGAAAAACAATTGAAGAGTATATAAGTGCAGGAAATTTAGTACCAATTGAGATTGTTATTAAAACAATAGTTACAGCTATTATAAATGCACCTACAGAAGTTGTAGTAATAGATGGTTATCCTAGAAGTACAGAGCAGATGGAAGAGTTAGATAAATATTTAGCAAATGAAGATCAAGTAAACTTAATAAATGTAATTGAAGTTGTAGTTTCAGAAGAAGTAGCATGTGATAGAGTTCTTGGACGAGCAAGAGGTGCAGATGATAATGTAACTGTATTCAATAATAGAATGAAAGTTTATACTGAACCACTAGAAGATATTCAAGAATTTTATAGTGCAAAGAATTTATTAACAAAAATTAATGGTGAAAGAACTATTGAAGAGATTGTTGATGAGATGGATGCTTTTATTCAAAGTAAAATATAATTTATAGGTAAATAAAATGAATTTTTATTCTGTGATTATAGGGACAGAACTTTTAAATGGGCGTCGTAATGATGCCCATTTTTCATTTTTAAATAAAGAACTTCTAAAAAGAGGATGGGAACAAAAAGCATCTTTTGTGATAAAAGATGAGCCACCTTTTATAGAAGATATTTTTAAACTTATTAAAAATGATCCAGATTCAGTACTTTTTTCTTTTGGGGGTATTGGCGCAACACCAGATGATTATACTAGAGAAGTTGCAGCAAATGTTTTTACAAATTCGAAAATGGAGATAAATGGTGGTGCATCAAAAGCAATTATTGATAAATTTGGTGATGATGCTTATCCTCATAGAATAAATATGGCAAATTTGCCTCTTAATGCAGGTTTACTTAAAAATGTAGTGACAAATGTTCCCGGGTTTAGTCTTAAGGATAGATATTTTTTTGTACCAGGTTTTCCATCTATGGCACAAAGTATGATAGTAGAAGCATTAGATAAATATTATCCTTCTAATAGTAAAAAAATAAGATATTCTTTAAAAGCATTATGTAGTGAAAATGATTTAATTGAAACAATGAAATTGATTCCAAATACTGTAGAGATGTCATCTTTGCCACAAATTGATGGTGATAATAGAGCAGTAGTTATATCAATCTCTTCTGATGATGAAATCGAATCTAGAAAATATTTTAAAATTTTTACAGATTTCTTAAAAGATAAAAAAATAATTTTTAATTTAGAAGATAATTAATATTTAAATTATAAGTGGTTATAGTATATAGAGTTAAATCTCTATAGTACTACCTTTTATATATTCTATACATTTTATTTTTTATTCTATTGTTACTTAAACCTTTGTGTGCTTTATCATAAGCATCATTTTTTATAGCAACATAAGAGCAAGTAGGAAGAATATCAATTTTTCCAATATCTGATTTATCAAGACCAATACCAGCTGTTAATGCACCTAAAATATCACCAGCTCTTAGTTTATGTCTTTTCCCACCATTTATATATAGTGTAGAGTATGGTGCAGTAAGAGTAAACTCTTTTTTATCGTTTATTTTATCAATACCTTGAAGTTTTAAATCTTCATTTAAAAAGTCATTTAAATCATCAAAGTAAAGTTCATCTTCTACTAAACTAATAGAACATCCACTTTTACCTGCTCTAGCAGTTCTACCAATTCTATGTGTATAAACTTCAAAATCATGTGGTAAATCATAATTTATCACTAAGTCAACATCATCGATATCTAGTCCTCTTGATGCTACATCAGTAGCAATTAAAATTGGAAAACTTTTATTAGAGAACATAATAAGTGTTTCATCTCTATCTTTTTGATCTAAATCACTATGTAGTACTAAAATATCAATATCAAGTTTTTCATCTAAAAAATCAGCTAGTTCATTACATTGTACTTTTGTATTACAAAATATTATTGTAGTTTGATATTTTTCATCTAAAATCTTTGGTAATAGATCTGGTTTTTCATAAGGATTTACTTTATAAAATTTTTGCTCAATAGTTGTGTTGCTATGTGTAGAAACTACTTCTATCATTTTAGGATCACATAAAATTGATTCACTCATCTGTTCAATAGTAGATGGATAAGTTGCCGAAAAAAGCATTGATTGTCTCATACTAGGTAGATATCCAATAATCTCTTGAATATCTTCACTAAATCCCATATCAAGCATTCTATCTGCTTCGTCAAGAACTAAAGTATTTATATCATCACAAGAGAAGCTATCTTCTTTTAGATGTTTTAATACTCGTCCAGGAGTTCCTACTATTATATGTGCTTTGTGTGAAAGTGAATGTACTTGTGGTTTATAAGGTACACCCCCTGTTAATGTTAATATTTTAATATTGTGTTTATATCTTGCTAAACTTTTAAGTGTTTGTGCTACTTGAGAAGCTAACTCTCTTGTAGGGCATAAAATTAATGATTGGATTCTAAATCTTTCACTCTTTAGATTATTTAGTACACCTAATCCAAAACTAACTGTTTTTCCACTACCTGTTTTAGCTTTTGCTATTACATCTTCACCATTTAAAATTAATGGTAAACTTTTTTCTTGTATCTCTGTCATTTTGGTAAAACCAAGTGAGCTTAGATTTGTTATCATATCTTTATCGATATTTAGGTTGTTAAAATTATTCATAAATCTATTATAACATAAGTAATTATGAGAAATATTAAAGAACTTTTGTGTAAAATATGTGGAACTAAGGAATTAAAATGAAAAAACTATCTATTATAAGTAATCAGATAAAAAACAATACTTATTCTTACACTGGTAAAGGTTCTTTTGAAGCAGTAGTAAATAATAATAATGAACTTATTTTAAATTGGCTAGAAGAGTTGATACCTTTACAAAAACAAATTGAAAACTTAAATGAAAAAGAGAATATTGATTTTCAAAAAAGAAATTATACTAGAATATTAACAAAAGTATTTCCAGAACAATATAAAGAATTTGTATCTTTAAATATTTTAGTAAGAGATTCTCATATAATAGGTCAGTATTATAAAGATGAATTTAGTGTTACAATTTTATATGATAAACTTTTAAAAGATAAATATCTTAAATATCCAGGAAAATATGATAAATATGTAGAATTTGATCTATTCCAAAAATTCCTTATGATGTATAGAGATGAACTAATATCAAATAATACTAGTGATGATGTTGCTATAGAAAGAGTTACTAAAGTTGAAGAACCAATAGTAGAAAAAGAGATCATAACTCAAAATATTGAAGAAGTTCAAGATATTCCAAAAGAAGAGATTGAAGAACAAGAAGAAGTTGTAGTAAAAAAAGAAACAAATTGGACAAATTTATTATTAGGAAAATTAAGATGATAAAATTTACAATATTTGGAAATCCAGTTTCACATTCAAAATCACCACAAATGCATAATGCTGGTTTTAAATTATTAAATATTGATGCTATGTATGATAAAACTCATTTAGATGATGGTTCAACAATAAAGAAAAACTTTTTAGATAATAATATAAAAGGTGCAAATATAACAGTACCTCATAAAGAAAATGCTTTTAAAAATGCAGATGAGGTAAGAGGATTGGCACAAGATATTGGTGCAGTAAATACATATATAAATGAAAATGGAAAAGTTATTGCATACAATACTGATGCACCAGGTTTTATGAAATCTATAGCAGAGTTTGGAGAGATAAAGTCGGCTATTATTTTAGGAGCAGGGGGAACTGCAAAAGCAATTGCTGTTGCTTTTAATAATGCTGGTATAAAAACTACAGTTCTAAATAGAAGTTCAAGTAAATTAGACTTTTTTAAAAAGTTAGGATGTATTACTTATGATTGGGATACTTTTAAAGTAGATAAATATGATCTTGTAGTAAATTCTACAAGTGCTGGATTAAAAGATGAAAATTATCCTGCACCTATTGAAATAATAGAAAATATTTTAACTAACTCAAACAATACAATAGATTGTATATATGGTAAAATTACACCTTTTTTAAAATTGGCTAAATCTAAAGGTTTGAGATATAAAGATGGAGAAGATATGCTTTTATATCAAGGTGTCTTAGCGTTTGAACTTTTTACTGGTGCTAAAGCCGATAAACAAGTAGTTGAAGCTATGCGTAAAGGTTTAAAAGAAAGTTAAATATTTTTAATTTTCTACCCTATTTCTACCCTAGCAAGTACTTTTAGTAATTATCATATATTTAAGAAAATTTATATATTAATTTATTTTTTTAAGTTTAATAGCTACTATTTTCTAAAGTAACCTTACTTTTATAAACATAAAAATTCATTTTATTACAAATATGTACTTCAAGTTCATTTATGTACAAATCCATTTTTTACAGCTAAACTAACTCTATAAATATTTAGAGCTTGGTAGCAAACAATCTGCTTGATAGATTTATCGCTCGATAGAACTATCAAGCTCTAAGTATTTTTAGATTGTTTGTTACCAAATCTGCAATCTAATCAAATTACTTTATATTTTAACAATAAATTTAAATGTGGATAATTCTGTATTTTTATTTGAATAAGGAGGTATTAAGAGAAATTTATATTATTATCACTTTTAGTGATACCCTTTATAAAGTGTAACTTTATAACTATAGCCTTGATAGTAATGTAACCGTAGGTTT
>CAZLZQ010000009.1:0-4594 GCA_964564065.1 uncultured Arcobacteraceae bacterium
GACTCGAACCTTCGACCACTCGGTTATGAGCCGAGTGCTCTAACCAGCTGAGCTATGGACCCTTTGCTATTTGCTAGTCATCTTTGTTTGTTGATGGGATTATAATAGAAATATACTTAAATAATACTTAATTATATTCGTATTTTTCAATATTTCATTTAAAAAAATAAAAAAAGGGAGTACTTTAAAAGTACTCCCTTTATAAATTTATTTTATATTTATTAATTTATAATTAACAAGCAGCTTTTGCAGCTTCTAAAGCTTCTTCATAGTTAGGCTCTGTTGTAATTTCAGGAACAACTTGTTTATAAGTAACTTTTCCATCTTTACCAATTACAAAAATAACTCTTGCAGTGATACCAGCTAAAGGACCATCAGCTAAAAGAACACCATAAGCATTTGCAAAATCTTTGTTTCTGAAATCTGAACAAACTTTTAAGTTTTCAATTCCAGCTGCTCCACACCATCTAGCTGCTGCAAATGGTAAATCCATTGAAACAGTAATAACTTCAACACCTTCAAGATTTGCTGCTTCTACATTAAATCTTCTTGTTTCTGCATCACATACACCTGTATCTAATGAAGGAACTGCAACTACTAGTTGAACTTTACCTTCTCCACCAATTTGCTCATTTTGAAGCATTGGATCACAGTTTACAACTGTTACTACTGGTGCTGTATCACCTGTGTTTATTTCATTACCTGCTAGGTTACATACTGTATCGTTTTTAAATGTTACTGTTGCCATTTTATTTCCTTGTTTTGTTTTAATTTTTAAGTAACGACAGTTTAATCAAATAAGATAAATTTACTCTTAAATGATTAACTTAGTAAATTTTACATAATAAAAGTTAAAATTATGAGAAATATTTAATAAACTTTTATTATAATACTAAAATGAGATTAGATATATATTTAACAAAAAAACATAATATTCAAAGTAGAAATAAAGCACAAGAGCTTATAAAAGCAAAAAAAATATTAGTTGATAATCATATTATCACTAAACCTTCTTTTATAGTTGAAGATAAACATACTATCGATATAGATGAAGATCAATTTTATGTTAGTCGTGCTGCATATAAACTAAAATACTTTTTAGATGATAATAAAATAGATCTACAAGATTCAATTGCTTTAGATATAGGTTCATCAACAGGAGGTTTCACTCAAATATTGTTGTCATCAAATGTTAAGAGTGTTACTTGTGTTGATGTAGGATCAAATCAACTACATAAAAGTATAAAAGATAATAATAAAATTATTATTAAAGAAAATACAGATATAAGAGATTTTATATCAACGAAAAAATTTGATTTAGTAACTTGTGATGTTTCTTTTATAAGTATACTAAATATTATAGAAGATATAAATAGGCTAAGTTCACATAAAATAATAATACTTTATAAACCACAATTTGAAGTAGGTAAAAATATAAAAAGAGATAGTAAAGGCGTTGTTTTAGATGAAAATATCATAGAAAAATGTAAAAATGAATTTATTTTTAAAACAAAAGAATTAGGATGGGATTTAATTATTTCAGAAAAAAGTAAACTATCAGGAAAATCAGGTAATGTTGAAGAACTTTTTTATTTTACTATTTAGTATAAGCATTGCATATTCATCTACAGATATTGATAAAGGTAATATTAAATATGTAAAACAAAATTATGTTGAAGCAATTAAGTATTATAAAGTAGCTTACACAAAGAATCATCCAAAAGCTAGAATTAAACTTATAATGAGCTATATAAAATTAGGGGATAATTTTGAAAGAATTAGAAACTATGATAAGTCTTTATCTTGGTACAACAAAGCGTTAAAATTAAAAAGTCATATAGCACAATCTAAAATTTCAAAAATTTATGAAAAACAAGGAAATGTATATAATCGTGTTAAAAAATATAAAAAAGCTCTAAAATTATATAATAAATCTTTAAAGTTAGGTAATACTAAAGTAAAAAATAAAATAAAAAAGATAAAAAAAACACTTGCTCATCTAAAAACACTTAAAAATGATACAAGAAAAATCGTAACTAAAAATTCACCACCTTGGACAAAATCTATTGGAAGACTTATTATCCCTACAAAATTAAAATTTCTAACAAAAACTAGATATAAAACAAATTATAAAAAATGTTCAGCAAGTCTTATAAATATAAATGGACTTAGCTACTCTAAAATAATTGTTACGGCATCTCATTGCTTAACATCATACAAAAAAAATACTGGAAAGTTAAGATTTATTATAAAAGATTCAGAAGGTGAAATGATACAAAGAACTGCTAAAGTATATAAAGATAGTAAATATAGTTCAAAAAAATTAAAAACTAATAGTGACTATGCAATTTTAATATTAAATCATGCAATTTCAAATACTAAAGTAAAGCCATTTATTCTAGACAAACAAAGTTTTACACAACTAGAAAAAAATAGTAAAAAGTCTTTTGCTTCACTTGCTGGTTTTTCAGGAGATATTGGTGAATTTGGTGCGAAACTTACATATGATCCAATATGTAAATTATCATATTATAGTCATACTTATGGAGCTAGTAATTGTACAGGTTTTAAAGGTGCATCAGGTGGACCTGTAGTTGTCACTACAATAGATACTCAAAATAATAAAAATTACTATTTTGTAGGAGTAGTATCTCATTTTAAAAATAAAACATACCAAAAAATATTTTTTGCACCACACCATGTATTTTATAAATATTTATTAAAATCTATTAAAAAATATAACTACTAAAGGGGTTAAATCCCCTCAGCAATCATAGCATCTGCTACTCTTTTAAATCCAGCAATATTTGCTCCATCAACATAATTTCCTTCTACCCCATAATCTTTAGCAGTCAAATGTACACTTTTACAAATTGATCTCATTGTTTTTTCAAGCATTGTATCTACATCTTCATATGTCCATTTTGTCATTGAAGCATTTTGAGACATCTCAAATTCACTTACAGCAACACCACCTGCATTTGCAGCTTTTGCTGGAGCAAATAAGATATTATTACTTTGAATAATTTTAATAGCTTCTGGAGTTGATGGCATATTTGCACCTTCACTTACTGAAATACATCCATTTTCTACTAAATTTTTTGCATCTAGCTCATTTAATTCATTTTGTGTTGCACATGGAAAAGCACAATCACATGGTATACTCCATACCTCATGAGAACCTTGTGGATAATCTTCAACTTTTGTATAAATTGCATCACTATGCTCTTTTATATATTCTTCTAAAGATCCTCTTCTATTTAATTTTAAATCTTTTAGATATTCAAGGTTTATTCCCCTTGCATCATAAATACAACCTTTACTATCACTACATGTTACAGGCTTTGCACCCATTGCATAAAGTTTTTCTATTGTATGAATAGCAACATTACCTGAACCACTTACAGTACAAATTCTATCTTTAAATCCATCAAGAGATGCATATTTTAACATCTCATCAGTAAAGTAAACACAACCATATCCTGTAGCTTCTGGACGCATTAAACTTCCACCAAACATAAATGGTTTACCAGTTAATATCCCCTCATATGCAGAAGTTATTTTCTTATACTCTCCAAATAAGTACCCTATCTCTCTAGCACCTACACCTATATCTCCAGCAGGAACATCAATACGAGGTCCTATATATTTATGAAGTTCTATCATAAAAGCAGAACAAAATTTCATAATCTCAAAATCAGATTTTCCCTTTGGATTAAAATCACTTCCACCTTTAGCTCCACCAATAGGTAAACCTGTAAGTGAATTTTTAAATATTTGCTCAAAACCAAGAAATTTTAAAATACCACTATTTACACTTGGATGAAATCTCAATCCACCTTTATATGGGCCAAGTGCATTATTGAATTGTACTCTATATCCAGTATTTACTTGTATATTTTGATTGTCATCCATCCAAACAACTTTAAACTTAAACTCTCTATCTGGAGTTGTTAGTCTTTCTATTATTGAATGTCTTTTATATATAGGATTACTATCCAATACTGGTTTTAAACTATCCAAAACCTCTTCAACTGCTTGAAAAAATGTATCATCAGTACTACAATTACTTTTTTTGATTCTATCTATTATATCATTTGAATTATTCATATATTTTCCTCGTATATTTAAACGATATTGTACACTAAAATAGAAGTTTTATTCCTGAATTTATAATAGAATGATAATTTTGAGCATTAAAAAAGCTTTAAGATAAAATCTTAAAGCTTTTTTTAATTTATAGTATATTAATTATTTACTATTGTAAAAGTCTCATAACACCTTGTTGTAAAGAGTTAGCTTGACTCATTGCATATGTACCAGCTTGAGAGATAATATTTTGTTTATTAAACTCTGCAGACTCAGCAGCATAATCAACATCTCTAATAACTGACTCAGCAGCTTTAATATTTGTTTGTGCAGTTGCCATATTTCTAACTGATGATTCTATTTGATTCTGAGTAGAACCAAAGTCTGATCTCCAACCATTTAATGTATCAAGTGCATTATCTATACCTTTTAACAATGTTGAAGCTGAAGCTTGTGTAATTCCACCAGCACTTACTGTTGTTTTAAGTGATGTTAATGTTAATCC
>CAZLZQ010000009.1:4694-28813 GCA_964564065.1 uncultured Arcobacteraceae bacterium
TAAACCTGAAGCATCATCACTAGCTTTATTTATAGCTAATCCTGAACTTAATTTTGCAAGTGAATTATTTAAATTCTTATTTACTTGTGTATTTGATTCTTGTGCAGTTAGAGATGCAACATTTGTATTTATTCTCATGGCATTGCCCTTTCTTCTTTTGTATATCTTATTTAGTAGTATTATATTTGAACATATCTTAATAATAGCTTAAATTTATAGATTTAAATCAAGATAAAGCCTTTATTTAAAGCAAATCACTCTCCAATTCTTAAAACCAGATTTTTACTAATTTAATTTTAAGAATTGTACATTAATATTGTTAAAACTTATACAAAAATATTTACTTTGTATTTTAAAAAAAGATTTAATCAATGATACTATTAAAATTAAGTACAATTATGAAAAAATAAAAAGGATTTTTTTGAAAAATAATATTTTAGTTGCACACTCACCAGATGCAGATGACATTTTTATGTATTATGCTATAAAATTAGGCTGGGTATCATTAGAAAAAACAACTTTTGATAATATTGCTCTTGATATAGAAACATTAAATCAAGCAACTCTAAAAGGTAAATATGATATTTGTGCAATTAGTTTTGCCCTATATCCTTTTGTGAAAAATGATTTTGTATTATTAAAAACTGCTGTTAGTTTTGGAGATGGATATGGTCCTAAAATTGTAAAACTTAAAAATAAAAAATTGAAAAGAAATTTTAAAGTTGCACTTAGTGGTAAATATACTACGAATGCACTTCTATTTAAAATAAAATATCCAGATGCAAAAATTGTATATATGAATTTCTTAGATATTGAACAAGCTGTATTAGATGAAAAAGTTGATGCAGGTGTACTTATTCATGAATCAATACTTACTTATAACGATAAGCTTGAAGTTGAAAAAGAGTTATGGGATATTTGGCAAGAATTAGCAGGAAAAGATTTACCTCTACCTTTAGGGGGAATGTGTTTAAGAAGATCAATACCTTTAAATAAAGCAATTGATTATGAAAATACTTTAATAAATGCTGTTAAAGTAGCAAATAATAATAAACTATTACTTTCTAGGATGTTATTAGAAAGAGATCTAATCAGAGTTGATTATGATACATTACAAACTTATTTAGGACTTTATGCAAATGATGATTCTATAGAATTAAGTGATTTACAATTTAAAGCTTTAGATAAATTATATTCATTAGGTTTTGAACATGGTTTTTATGATCAAATAATAAAATCTAAAGATTATCTTATTCCCTCTGAATATAAAGCATTAAGAGATAACTAAATGTATAAAAAAATTAACTTTAAAAAGTATTCTTCTATTAATATTGGAGAAGAATATGAAGTAAAAGTTATTAATGAGATACAAGAGTATAAAGGTTATTATATAATTGGTCGTGGAAATAATATACTCATATCAAATAATCCACCTCCACTTGCTATATTAAGTGATAATTTTGATTATATTTTTAAAAAAAATGGAAAACTTATTGTAGGAGCAGCTACCTCTAGTGGTAAACTATTAACATATTGTAAAAAACATAATATTGCTAACTTTGAATTTTTAGCTAAATTACCTGGAAATATTGGTGGATTAACTAAGATGAATGCTGGACTAAAAGAATGGGAAATATTTAATCAAATTAACTCTATAAAAACATCTAATGGTATAATTAAAAAAGAAAATATTATTTATTCTTATAGAAAAGCAGAAATAGATACTATTATTTTTGAAGTGATATTTAATATTGAAAATGGTTTTGATATAAAAAAACAAAAAAGTTTTGTAGAGATGAGAGATAATCAGCCAAATATGCCAAGTGCTGGAAGTTGTTTTAAAAATCCAAAAGAATATAGTGCAGGTTATCTAATAGAGCAAGTTGGATTAAAGGGATATTCTATAGGTGATATGTCATTTAGTAAAATTCACGCAAATTTTTTGGTTAATACAAATAATGGCACTTTTAATGAAGCTATTAAATTAATTAACCTTGCTAAAGAAAAAGTAAAAAAACAATTTAATATAGAATTAGAACTTGAGATAATTACATTATGAATCAACAACTAAATACAAAAGAACAGATATCTTTTTGGTGTAAAGAACACCAAATAGAGTATTTTACAATTAATGATAATTTAACTGTTGATGTAGATGGGAATGTAATATTATATATGTGTAAAATGGATATTCTTCCTATCCAATTTGGTTATGTTTCAGGAGATTTTATATTAGGTGAAAATAATCTAAAAACATTAAAAGGAGTACCTTATAGTGTAGGAGGAGATTTTATATGTGGAGGTAATGATATACGGGATTTAGATTATTTTCCAAAAGATATAACATTGCGTATTATTCTTTTAAATAATAAACTAACATCTTATACATCTCCATTGGAACATGCCAATAATATCATTTGGATATCACATTCTATACCAGGACTAAATTATCTTGAAATTGATGAACATGGTTATTATAAATATAATATTGAAGATTACCTACTTTGGAATAAAGATACTAAATATTTTTTACAAAAACATGATTTTATCATATAATAATTATTAGGCTTAATGAAACTTTTTTTGGTGGGGGGCTAAAAACTTCATTTTTTATCTAATTTTATCAAATAAAAATCTACAAAACTTAACTTTTTTCCTTTAGTATTCCACGATGAATACTTATCATATTTTTCATATAAGAGAACACTCCACTTTCAATAGAATTTATACTATTATGAATATTTAAATGCTTACGTTTTGATTATTATAGGTAAAAAGACAAGAAATATGTCTTTTTAAACTATTATATTCAGGGGACAATTTTGGGTGACTATAATGCAACTTTCCAGTAGTAGAAGATTTATTTTTTTCAGTAATTCTAGTTAGTGATGACATAACTATTTTTAAGTTTTTACCTGCTTCTAATGCACCTTTTAAATAGATGTAGTCCTCTTTAGTTTCTTTTTCTATATGCTTCAATATCACTATCTCTTTTGTATCATTATCTTTAAAAATTAATGTGCCTAATTTGTCTTTTCTTCTACCATAAAAAGTAGCATCTCATAAGCTAGATTAATTTTCCTTGGTTTATATACTTTTTGATCACCATCATACTCATTGATTTACTTACGAATCAAAGGTATAGATTTATGATATTTTTCAGATAATTGTACTAAAGTTTGACGATGTTCAAAATATTCATAAAATATTTTATTTAATATTTTTCCCTTACTATCATTGTTAAATTATTGTTAGTATATTCAATATCAAATATATCAACTTTTTTAATTAATTCACCTAATTTATTAAATCCATAATTTATTGGTGCAAATGATGAGTTTTGTTTTATATACAAACCTACATCTTTTAAATCACTCCAACCATTATCAGTACTTGTTTGGTATACTGCATTTATTAAAAACTTTTGTAACTTTTTATCTTTTTTTACATTATAATTATTACCTTTATAGCCACCTAAAGAGCTATATTCATCTTCTTGTATATCATTATCTTCTGCAATATTATTATTTTCATGTTCAATAATTTTAGATGTCTCTTTTTTTATAGATAGTTTTTCAACATATATAAATTGAGAACAAGCATTAATAAAAGCATCAGGTGTTTTACTTTCACCATATCCATATACTGTTAATCCATCTGACATTATTCTTGTAGCAATTGGTGTAAAGTCACTATCACTAGTAACTAATGCAACACCTTGTAAGGACTTTGTATAAAGTAAATCCATACTATCTATGGTCATTGCAATATCTGTAGCATTTTTACCTTTAGTATAATCAAACTGCTGTATTGGTTGAATATTGTATTTTTGTAATATCTTTTCCCATCCCCCAAGGCTTTTACTTTTCCAATTCCCATATGCTCTTTTTATATTAACTGTCCCATATTTTGTAATATCATTAAATATACCCTCTGCATATTTATGACTCACATTATCACAGTCGATTAGTATAGCTATATTTTCTTGTTTTATACTCACATTATTACCTTTTTTAATTATTAGATATTATAATACAAAATATATATTTAAACAAGTATTTTAATTTATAATAAATATTTTTTATTATCTTCTTTTAAATTTTAAGATTAGTATATAGTTAGTGATTCTAGAATGTATATTTGTATAGTTGTTAGTAGTGAAAAGGGTAATGTATATATTAATTATTAGAAGTACCATTTGGTACTTCTAATTATTTTACTATTCTACTTCTGCATCGATGATATCATCATCATCTTTTTTCTTTTTCTTTGGTTCTTCCGTTCCACAGTTTCCTGAAGCACATCCACCTTGCTCTTTTTTCATAGCTGCTTCCATAAGTTTAGCACTTACTTCAGATAATTTTTTAAGAGAGTCTTCGATCTCTTCTTTTGTAGCATCATCTTTTTTAAGTAACTCTTCTAACTCAGCTGCTGCATCAACTATAGCTTTCTCTTCATCTTCACTTACTACTGCATCATCTTTATTTTCTTCTAAAGATTTTTTAATTTGGTGAAGCATAGATTCTGCTTGATTTTTAGTCTCTACTACTTCTTTCTTTTTAGTATCAGCTTCTTTATTTGCTTCAGCCTCATTTACCATTTTTTCGATCTCATCATCAGAAAGTCCAGATGAACCAGAGATTGTAATTTTATTCTCTTTACCTGTTGATTTGTCTTTTGCACTTACATTTAATACACCATTTGCATCAATATCAAAAGTTACCTCAATTTGTGGTTGACCTTTTGGAGCTGGAGCGATATCTGAAAGTTCAAATTGACCTAAGTTTTTATTATCTTTAATAAATTCTCTTTCACCTTGACCAACTACAATTGAAACTGCAGGTTGATTATCTTGAGCTGTTGAGAAAACTTGTGATTTTTTAACAGGTATTGTTGTACCTTTATCAATAAGTTTAGTCATAACTCCACCTAAAGTTTCTAATCCTAAAGATAATGGTGTAACATCAAGTAATAATACATCTTTAACATCACCTTTTAAAACTCCACCTTGTATTGCAGCACCAGCAGCAACAACTTCATCAGGGTTAACTGAATTATTTAACTCTTTTCCAAAATACTCTTTAACTACTTCTTGAGCTTTAGGAATTCTAGTAGATCCACCAACCATAATAACTTCATCAATCTCATTATTATCAAGTCCTGCATCACTCATAGCTGTTTTAATATGAGCTAATGTTTCTGCTACTAAATCTTCAGTCATCGCTTCAAATTTTGCTCTTGTTAAAGACTTAACTAAATGCTTAGGTCCAGTTGCATCAGCAGTGATAAATGGTAAGTTAATCTCTGTTTCAGCAGTTGCACTTAACTCTTTTTTTGCTTTTTCTGCTTCATCTTTAAGTCTTTGATGTGCCATTTTATCATCTCTTAGATCAATACCAAACTCTGCTTTGAAGTCTTCAGCTAACCAATCAATAATAACATTATCAAAATCATCTCCACCTAAGAAAGCATTACCATCTGTTGAAAGTACTTCAAATGTACCATCTCCAATTTCAAGTGTCGTAACATCAAATGTTCCACCACCTAGATCATAAACAATAACTTTCTCTTCACCTTTTTTATCAAGTCCATATGCTAACGCTGCAGCTGTTGGCTCATTAATAATTCTAAGTACATTAAGTCCTGCAATTGTACCAGCCTCTTGAGTTGCTTTTCTTTGTGCATCATTAAAATATGCCGGAACTGTAATAACTGCATCTGTTACTGTTGATCCTAAATAAGACTCTGCATCTGTTTTTAGTTTTGTAAGAATTTTAGCAGATATCTCTTGAGGAGTATATGTTTTTCCTGCAATTTCTACAGCTGCTGCACCATTTCTATTTACAATTTTATATCCAACTTTATCCATAGCATCTTTTGCATGCTCTTCATCCATCATTAAACCCATAATTCTTTTTATAGAATAAATTGTTTTTTCTGGATTTGTAATAGCTTGTCTTTTTGCAGGTTCACCTACTAAGATATCACCTTTATCTGTAAAAGCTACAATAGAAGGAGTTGTATTTTTACCCTCTTTATTACTTATAATTTTTGCTTCTCCAGCTTCATAAACAGCCACACATGAATTTGTTGTTCCTAAATCTATACCTATTACTTTGCTCATATTATTTCCTTTGTTATCTAATTTTAATTTATTTTTATAGTTTTATGACATTGCGGTCACAAAAGATAAACTCTTAAGTATTTATCATTTTGTTTTCATAGTGTAATTATAACAAAACTAAAAATTTAGTTTTGCTACTTAAGTAGCATTTACTAAATATTAGTTAATTTGCTACACTTACCATAGCTTCTCGAAGAAGTCTATCTTTGAATTTATAACCTTTTTGCATCACTGTTACAATTTGTCCTGATTCTACTTCATCACTATCAACTTTCATAACTGCATTATGATAATCTGGATTAAATTCATCATATTCAACTTCAGTAATATCATGTTTCTCAAACGCTTTATTAAATGCTTTTACAGTAAGTTCAATACCCTCTTTAAGTTTTTCAACTATCTGCTCTGCATCAAAATCACCATTTGCACTTAATATTGCCATTTGCATTGCATCAATTGGTGCTAAAAGATCTTTTGCAAATTTTTCACTTGCATATTCTATCGCACTATATTTCTCTTTTTCAAGTCTTTTTTTAATATTTTCAAAATCAGCATGTGTTCTTAGAAACTTATCTTCTGCTTCTTTTGCTTTAGCTTCTGCAGCTTCTACTTTAGCTTCCATCTTTGCTTTAAACTCTTCATCTAATGATGCAAACTTTTCTTCATCATTTACAACTTCTTCTTTAACATCTGTATCATTAGAAGCTTCTGATTGAACCTCTTGCGTTTCAACTACTTCTTCCTCTTTTAACTCTTCTTTACTCATTTATCTTATTCCTTTATAAAAATATTCATAATCTTTAGATAGATCACCAACTACTAAGATCTTTACATCCTTACCATCCATTTTAGTATCATGGCAAATTGCAATATGATCTTGAGGTAATAAACTATCTAAATAAACACCCTCTTTTAACTTAATCATTATATCACCTTGTAGAAAAAGATTTATATCCCTCTCTTGTAAGTCATACATAACAGCAGTATTTAAAAACTTCTTAGTATTAACAATCTCAAATATATTATTTTGTACATATTTACTAAGTTCAATATATAAATTATTTGCACCTACTTGCTTTGCTATATCAAGTATATCATCAAATGTTTGACCTTCCATATCTGTTAAAAATTTATGAAATGCACTATTAAATTTAATAGTAACAGCATAAGTTTCATTTGCAGATGTAAGTGCAAAGTTATTTGTTTCATCTAACATTTGAGTTTTATAGAATTCTAAAATCATATATATATTTTCAACATTTAGAACTCTATGTAATGTATCTGTAGTTTGCTCTTTAATAAATACAGATAAACCCATCTCATTTGCTAATTTTATTATTTTTTCATGATTAATTGAGTCAAGTTTAAACTCTAATCGTTTTTCCCAATATTCTTTAAGAGCATCAATAGTAGGTGTTCTTCCACTACTTGCATGTTCTTGAGCTAAATAACCCTCTTCACCTAACTTTTTAAAGTATCCTCTAATAGTTGCAGGAGAATATGCTATATCATACATTGTTTTTAACTGACCAGAACCAATTGGTTCTAGATGTTCAATATACGCTCGTATAATAGAATCTAGTAAAAACTCTTTTTTATTAATCATAATATACCATCTTAACTTAAATTGGCACTTCTAATCTATGAGTGCTAATAAAATTATACCATTGAATAATTAATATAAACTTAATCTAGCACCCTAATAATTAGAGTGCTAGATTTATATTATTGGTTATGACGATTTAAATATTTAGAAAGGATATTTTTTAGTTTTATTGATAATTTTGGTTCAAATTTATTTAGAGATGATTCACATTTTGAAGATAATTCATTTGCACTTTTTATTGCACCATTAAGGCCAAGTAGATTTACAAAAGAGTTTTTAGCACCATCATTTGAAGTTGTTTTTCCTGCTTCCTCTTCAGTAGCTGTTTCATCTATAATATCATCTTGTATTTGAAATAATAAACCTATATCAATACCAAATGTATAAAGTTCTTGTTGTGTATTTTTTGGAATATTTGCAATTATTCCACCCATTTGTAAGCTTCCTGCAATAAGCTTAGCTGTTTTATGAATATGTAAAAATTCAAGTTGATTTAGTTCTAACTTATGATTTTCAAAATAGCAATCTATAGCTTGACCTATAATCATACCATCTATTCCACCATCATTACTTAGAACTTTTATAAGATCTATTTTTATATCACTACTTAAAGGTGCATTAGCTAAAAGATTAAAGCTATGGGTATTAAGAGCATCGCCTACAAGTATCGCTGTTACTTCATCATATGTTTTATGTAGTGTTGGATTTCCTCGTCGTAAATCAGCATTATCCATAGAAGGAAGATCATCATGAATTAAAGAATATGTATGAAGATATTCTATTGCAAGTGCAACAGGAAGAGAATTTTTTAAAAGCATTGGCTCGATAGCTTCTACTACACTCAAAAGTAGCATAGGTCTAAACCTTTTTCCACCAGCTTTTAACATATCTCGTAAAGCATCTTGAAATATTGGGTGAAAAGTATTAGAAATAGGAAGATTATTGTTTAAATAATCTTCAAATATTTTTAACATCTATTTTGCAAAAGGGTTCATTCCACCCATCATATTCATAGCCATAGCTTTTTTGTTATCATCACTTTGTTTAATTACATCATTCATAGCGCTTATAAGAAGTATTTTTAAAGAATCTTTATCTTCAAGTAGAGAGTCATCAATCTCTAAGTCAGTAACTTCTGAATTACCATTTATTGATAATTCGATCATACCACCACCAACTTTCGATGTAAAAGTTTGAGTTGCCCCATCTACTTTAGCTTGTTCTGCCATTTTTTGAACTTGACCCATCATATCGCCAAGGTTCATTTTACTTAAATCTATACCATCTAACATTATTTATCACTTCCTATTAATTCGTTTGTTACTTCTGTAATATTGTTTGAATCATCTACATGAACAACAATAGGTTTATAGTTTTCAAGTTCTTTACTATCATAGTTTGCATAAGCGATTACTATGATTTTATCACCAATTTCAACTTTTCTAGCTGCTGCCCCATTTAAGCACATCTCTTTTGAACCTCTAAGTCCTTTAATAATATATGTAGAAAATCTTTCACCATTATTTACATTTACTATTTCTACTTTTTGGCCAACTCTTAAAGCTGAAGCATCCAAAAGATCTTCATCAATTGTAATAGAACCAACATAGTTAAGATTTGCATCTGTTACTGTGGCTCTATGAATTTTACTGTATAACATATCAAATGTCATTTATATATTCCTATTTACTATTAACTTAGTGGTTGAGGCTCACCCCAAAATTGATCAGGGATCATATATTCATCAACTGGTTTACCACCTATCATATGTTCCTCAATAATTCTATCAATCTTCTCTTTTGTAAGTTGAACATACATATGATGACCTGGTTCCATTATCATAACTGGACCCATTTGACAACGACCAAGACAACTAGTTCTGATTGGTTGAACTGGACCCATAATACCTTTTTGCATTAAACCTTGAGCCATATGATTAAATAGATCTCTTGTTTGGTCACTTACACATGATGGTTTTGGCATACCTGGAGGTGAACTTTGCTCACACTTGAAGATATAAAATGTTGGTTGTGGCATTGCTGGCATTTCCATAATAATTCCTTTTATAATTTTATTTTCTAATTCATTTCGCGAATTTTATCTAAGATATATTAAAGTTATCTAAAATCTAATTTCTAACTATCTATTTATTGATTGCAACTTGGTTTCTACCATTGTTTTTACAATAATATAATCCATCATCTGATTTTTTAATCATTGTTTCTAAATCAGCTTCAATTCCATAACATATACCTATAGATGTTGTATACTTTATCTTTAAATCATCTATTTCTATAATATTTTCTTCAAAAGCTTTTCTGATCTTTTCAAATAATATTTTTGTATCTTCTAAAGTGATATTTTCCAATAAGACACAAAACTCTTCACCACCAAATCTAGCCATAAGATCTGATTCTCTTAAGTTTTTATTTAAAATATTTGCTACTTCACAAATAGCAACATCACCTACATCATGTCCATAAGTATCATTAATATGTTTAAATTTATCTATATCAAACATTGCAACAACAAGATCTCTCTCTTCCCTTTTTGCTTTAGTAAATATAGCATCACCACTATCAAAGAAATATCTTCTGTTAAATGCTCCTGTCATAAAATCTTTATTTGCCATATCTCTTGTCTTCTCAAATAGTTCTAAAATTTCTAGATTTGAATTGATTCTAGTTGTTACCTCTATTTGAGAATATGGTTTATTTAAAAAGTCATTTGCTCCAAGTTTTATAAACTTTGTAGGAACCTCTTGCTGATCATTTGCACTTAAAACAATAATTCCTAATTGATCTTTTGCATAATCTTTTCTAATTTTTTTTGTTAATTCCATCCCATCCATAATAGGCATGTTATAATCTGTTAAAACTAAAGAAAACTTTTTTTCACTAGAATGTAATATATCTAATGCTTCTTGACCATCTCTTGCCGTTGTAATATTTAATTTTAATTTCTCTAACATTTTTACAGCCATAGCAAGTTGTAAAGGTGAATCATCTACAATTAATATATTTGTATCATAGTTTTTTAATACTCTAGAGATACTTAATGATGCATGTGAACAATCTAACTCTTCATCTTTTACAATAAAATCTATTATATCTTTTTCTATTAGTTTATTTTGTATATCTTCTTTATCGCTGTCTACTAATACCAATACAGGTATATTCTTTTTTAAGGCAAAATCTACTACTAAACCATCTTTTACATCTGGTAATACTATATTGATAATTGCCACATCAATATTTGTATCTTTATTTAAAATATGTTTTACAGATTCTTTGTAAGATGTTGCTTTAAATATAATGGGATCATTAAAATTCTTTTTCAATTTTGTTTCTAACAAATCAAGTATAAATTTATTTTCATCAACTATAAGTATTGTTCTTTTTTGCTTCATATTTAGTAGATAAACCTTTTAGCTATTTATTATGATAATTGTAGCACAAATTTATTAATAATTGGTTTATCTTTTAAGCTGTATTATAATAAAATTAAAATAAGAATAAATATTTAGTAAAGGATTATAAGTTTGCAAGATGATGAGATGATATATATGTTCCATGCTGAAAGTATTGATCTACTTGATGAGATGGAAGATTCTTTATTAGTTATTCAAGAGTCTGGTATGGATAAAGAACATATAAATGCAATTTTTAGAGCTGTTCATTCTATAAAGGGTGGAGCAAGTATGTTTGAATTAATTGAGTTAGTTGAGTTCTCTCATATTGCAGAAAATCTACTAGATAAAATACGTAATAATGAAATAAATATTAATAATGATATCATTACTCTTTTCTTAAATATCAAAGATCATTTAAATAATTTAGTTGATGATATTATCCAAAACGATTGTAAAGAGGATTATAATTCTAAATTAAAAGAAAAAACTGCACAATTTTCACTAGAATTAAATGATTATTTAAATGGTAAAACTCCAGAAAAAGATCAAGATCAAGAAATAAAAATTGATATTAAAGAAGATCTATTTATCACTGATGATATTACTAAAACAGAAATTATTGAAGAAACTAAAGAAGAATACAAAATAGTAAAAAATGAAAATCCAAAAGATATACATAAGTCTACAACTATTCCATCTACACTTAAAGTAGAAGCAAACAAAATTGATTCTTTAATAAATCTTGTAGGAGAGATGGTGATTACAACATCAAGTGTGATGCAACACTCTGTTCGTATTAAAGATAAAGGTTTAAACGAAGCTGTTAATCTCTTAGCAAGAATGTTAGAAGAGTTAAGAGAAACATCAATGAAAACTAGAATGGTTCCTATTGGTGATACTTTTTCTAGATATAAAAGAGTTGTAAGAGATCTTTCTCAATCCTTACAAAAAGATATAGATCTAGTAATAGAAGGTGCAGAAACAGAACTAGATAAAACTGTAATAGAAAAGATATCGGATCCCTTAATACATCTTATTAGAAATTCTATCGATCATGGTATTGAAACAATAGAAGATAGAAAAATAAAAAATAAAAATCCGAAAGCTACATTAAAATTAAAAGCATTTCATGAATCTAGTAGTATTACTATCCAAGTGCAAGATGATGGAAGAGGTTTAGACAGTGAAAAGATTATTGAAAAGGCTATTTTAAATGGTTTAATAACTCCAGATAGTAAACTTCAGGAATCTGACATCTACAATCTTATTATGCTTCCAGGTTTCTCTACAGCACAAAATGTATCAAATATATCTGGTCGTGGTGTAGGTATGGATGTAGTAAAAAGAAATATTGAAGAACTTAGAGGAACTATTGATATAGATAGTCAAAAAGATAAAGGTATGTGTGTAACTATTAGGCTACCTTTAACTTTAGCGATTATTGATGGATTTATGATCAAAATATCTAACGATTTCTATATTATACCTTTGGAGATGCTATTAGAATGTATTGAGCTTACGGAAGAGTATAAAGAATTTGTTGCAGAACATAATTTTATAAATTTAAGAGATCATGTTTTACCTCTTTTAGATCTGCGCGATTTTTTTGGATATGAAAAGAATAATGATCCAGATAAAAAAGAAAATATAGTAGTAGTAAATTTCGGAACATTAAGAGTTGGTTTAATAGTCGATGAACTTCTAGGAGAATTTCAAACAGTTATTAAACCAATGGGTAAGATATTTCAAAACTTAAAAGGTATTGGTGGTGCAACAATTTTAGGAGATGGTAGAGTTTCCCCTATATTGGATATACCAATTTTATTGCAATATGCAAATCAAAATAAAATTTAAAAGGATCAAAATGATAAAATTAATTAAAAGTAAAATTATATATAAGGTGTTATTTGCAATTTTTGTATTGTTAACAATTAGTAATCTAACTATAATTTATATTAATACTAGTAATGCAAAAGAGGATTTTTTAGTTACTACTAAAAATAATGTAGCGATGATGAACAAATCAATTTTTATAGCTTTAAAAACTGCTATGATGACAGGTGATAGAGATATGATGGCAAATGTTGAAAATGAAACACGAAAAATTCAAGGGGTTGGTAAACTTGTTGTTGCTAAAAGTAAATCACTACTAGCTTTATACAGTAGTAAAACACCTTACACTAAAGATAAAGATATTTTAAAAGCATTTGAAACTAAAAAGAATGCAATACTTGAAACTGATATAAATAATCAACACAATTTAAGAATGATAAAACCAATGATAGCCGTACAAGAGTGTACAGCTTGTCATACAAATCAAAAAGTTGGTGATGTTATTGGTGTAATAGATTTAACATTTTCTTTAAAAGAGACAGATAAGCAACTAAATTTTATTATTATTGAAAATCTAGTTTGGACAACAGTATTAGGATGGTTAACATTAGCAACATTATTTTATCTAGTAAATAAGATCACTAAACCTATTTCTGAACTACAAAAAGGTTTTGAAAAACTATTAGATAACGAAGATACAAGTGATGTTAAAATTGAAGTTAAATCAACTGATGAGATAGGTGATGTTTCAAATATGTTTAACTTGTATATGAAGCAAATTAACGATGGATTAAAAAAGGATGAAGAGTTTATAAAAGAGACTAAAGAGTTTACTCAAAGTTTACAAGATGGATACTTTGATAAACAACTATCTGTAGTTCCTCACAATGCTTCACTACTTGAATTAAAAGAGTTATTAAATACATTATCTATAAATTTAAATACAACATTTAAAGATATGAGTAAAGTATATATAGATTTAGCAAATGGAAGTTTTGAAGTTCTTTATGAAAAAGAAGCAACTGGAGAATTTAATACATTAAAAAATGCGACTAATGAATTAAGTGATGCGTTATCATCTATACTTGAAGGTATAAATGAAACTGTAGATGCTGCGCTTAAAGGTAACTTTGAACATAATCTTGACATTACTAAATATAAAGGTGATATGAAAAGTATTGCTTATGGATTAAATAAAGTTGTTGCAGGATTTAAAAATACATTATCAGATATAAATGATACTATGGAGAAAGTTGCAGATGGGAATTTAACAGTTAGAATTGAAAATGACTATAGTGGTGATTATTTAGTTCTAAAAAATTCGATAAACTCTACAATGTCAAAACTTGATCAAGTTATATCAAGTGCAAACCAAATCTCCCATGATGTAATTATTGGAATAAACAATGTTTCTCAAACGGCACAAGAGATATCAAATGCAAGTTTACAACAAGCAAATAGCTTAGAGGAAACATCAGTAGCAGTAGAAGAGATTGCTGGAAATATTAATCTTAGTACAAATAATGCAAAACATACAACAGAGATGGCTCAAAAAGCATCATCAATAGCTGTTGAAGGTGGTGAAGCAGTTCATAAAACTGCAGATTTAATGGAAGAGGTAGCTTTAAAAATTGAACAAATTGAAGATATTGCTTATCAAACAAATCTTTTAGCTCTAAATGCTGCAATTGAAGCAGCTCGTGCAGGAGAACATGGTAGAGGATTTGCAGTTGTTGCAGTCGAGGTAAGAAAACTAGCAGAACGATCACAAACTGTGGCTAGTGAAATTGGTACAATATCTACAAGAAGTGTAAAAGAGAGTAGAAAAGCAGGAGATCTTATAAACGAGATGGTTCCAAGTACACAATCAACTACTACTTTAATAGAGGAGATATCAGCAGCATCTGAAGAGCAAGATATTGGTATAAAACAGATTCATGATGCTATGAATAGTTTAGATAGAACTACACAAGATAATGCAAAATCTAGTGAGAGTTTAGCAATAAATAGTAAGCAAATGTTAACAGAATCTCAAAAACTATCTACAATGATTCAATATTTTGAAGTATCTAATGATTCAACAACTGTAGTATTAAACAGTGATTCTATATCAGATGAAAATGATAAGGATAGTAATGAAGAAGTGGAAGTATTGGAAAATAAAGAAAAAAACTGGGTTAATTTTTAAGGTTACTAATGGAAGATATTCAATACTTAACATTCTTTATTGGTAAAGAGGTTTTTGCTGTAGAGGTATTAAAAATTCATGAAATAATACCATATGATACAATTACTCATATACCAAGAATGGCACCTTATTTAAAAGGTGTTATGAATATAAGAGGTAAAATTGTTCCAATAGTTTCGTTAAATAAAAGATTAGATCTAAATATTCAAATGGATAACAAAAAACAGTCTATCATTATAATCTCTCTTCCTTATGAAGATGAGATGAATGATGTAGGGATCATTGTAAGTAAAGTTGATCAAGTATTTACTGTAGATAAAAAAGATATAGAGTCAAGTCCAATATTTGGATCAAAAATAAAAAAAGAGTTTATAAAAAATATTGTAAAATTTAAAGATAACTTTATATCTATACTAGATATTGATGAAATTTTAAATTTACATGAACTTTCTACAACAACACAAAAAATGGTCTAAAGGGATATAATGAAAACAAATTTAGATACAAATGATGTTTATTATGATGAATTAATTAGCCTTATTACAGGTAATGCAAATATATCTAGTCAATATGTAATTTTTCAAAATTGTGATGATGAGTATTATGCTGTAAATGTTGCAAAAGTTGAGGAGTTGATACAAAATAAAAATATTGATATTGTTAAAAGTACAAATAGTGATATGCTTACTCTTGGAGTAACGAATATTAGAGATAATTTAGCAGTTTTAGTAAATTTTGATGATTGGATAGGAACTACTATTAAACCAACTGATAAATTATCTTTAATTATACTTTGTAAATACTCTAGTACTAGACTTGGTCTTATTGTTAAAAATGTTATAGGTATCCAAAGTATTGAATTAGATTCAATGTTTAATGGTACACAAAGAGATAAAAAAATAGCATATGCTGTTCAAATAATAGTTAATGGTGAAAAGAAATTATGTAATATTTTTGATTTTGACCAAATTACAATGGATATCTATCCAAATATTATCACTATGAATCAAAGCTTAGTAGAAGAGATGCAAATAGAAACAAACATTATATCTACAAAAAAGATTCTAATAGCAGAGGATAGTATCCTTATACAAACACATATAAAATCACTTTTAGATAAAATGAATTTAAAATATCAAATGTTTGATAATGGAGCAACATTATTGGATGCTTTAAAAAATATTGACCCAGATAATATAGGTCTAATCATAACAGATATTGAGATGCCTATTATGGATGGTATTGATCTACTGAATAACTTAAAAGAATTAGAAGAATTTAAAGATATACCATTAGTTGCACATACAAATATGTCAAATAGTGCAATATCAGAAAATATACTAAATCTTGGAGTACTTACAATTGTTGATAAACTTGACCTATCAAAATTAAGAGTAGCAATAGAATTATATTGTAGAAAATAACAGGTAAATTATGAATAAAATTAATATTTCAGATAAAGAGTTTTTACAACTTAAAGATATTATATATAAAAAATCAGGTATTCATATTACTCAAGATGACATGAAAAACTTAAAAAATAAATTAATAGATAGATTATTAGTAAATAAATTAAACTCATTTAGGGATTATTATAAATTTTTAGTAAATAACGATATTGAGATTCAAGCTATGATAAATGCTATTACTACAAATGAAACTTATTTTTTTAGAGAATATAAACATTTTGAATTTTTAAAGGATGAAATTTTACCTAAAGTAAAATATAATAAATTTAGATGTTGGAGTGCAGCTGGTTCTAATGGTGCAGAAGCTTACAGTATAGCAATGCATATAGATTCAAATTTAAGTACTTATCAAAATTGGGAAGTTGTAACTAGTGATATCAATAATGAAGTTTTAGATTTCGCAAGAAATGCTATATATCCAATAAGATATTCAAAAAAAATACCACAACAATATTTAGTAAAGTACTGTTTAAAAGGACAAAATGAAGATAAAGGTTTATTTAGAATAAATGATAAATTAAAAAAAAATATATCTTACAAACATATCAATTTAACGGAACAAAAAGATTTTGATATAGGAAAATTTGATTTAATTTTTTTAAGAAATATGATTATATATTTTAATGATGATGATAAAAAAATTATTGTAGAAAATATCATTAAACATCTTAATCCTGGTGGTTATCTTTTTATGGGACATAGTGAGTCTCTTTATAGAATAACAAAAAATGTTGTGCAGATACAACCAAGTATTTACAAGAAGATAAAATAGATGACAGACATATTTATAATTGATGATTCAGTATTATTTAGAACAAAGATGAGTAAAGATATAGAATCTCAACAAGATTTAAAAGTTGTAGGTACTGCAAATGATGCAATGATTGCAAAAAAACGATTTAATACGTTTGATACTTTTCCAGAAATAGTTATCTTAGATATAGAGATGCCAACAATAGATGGACTAACATTTTTAAAAGATTATTTATCTAAAATAGATACAAAAGTTATAGTTTGTACATCAAATTATGATAAATATAAAAATAAAGCACTACTTTATGGTGCAGTTGATATTATTGATAAAACTAATATCAACAAAAGTACAGATATTTTAATAAATACTATAAATAAATTTAAGAATCCAAATAAAAAAGCAATAAATAAAATTAATTTAAATTATAATCATAGTCTAAGATCAAACAATTTAAAATTAGTAGCAATAGGAACATCTACAGGAGGACTTGAAGTTTTAGAAGAGATATTTTCATCACTTCCAAAAAATACACCACCAATATTAGTTGTTCAACATATGGGAAGAGATATTATACCAACATTTATTCCAAAACTACAACAAGTATCTAATGTAAAAATAAAAGAAGCAACTCATAATGAAATTATAAATCATAGCACTATATATGTTGCACCTTTTGGTAAACATTTGACAATAAAGAGTTATGAAAATAGCTATAAAATAATTATTAGTGATGGAGAAAAAGTTTCTTATCATAAACCAAGTATCGATATATTATTTAACTCTGTTGCCAGTAGTGCTAAAAACAATGCTTTAGCTTTTATACTTACAGGTATGGGGTATGATGGTGTAGATGGTATAAAAAATATTAAACTTTCAGGTGGTAAAACTTTTGCTCAAGATGAAAAAAGTTGTAAGGTTTTTGGTATGCCAAAAGCGGCAATAGAATCTAAGATGATAGATAAGATAATAGATCCAAAATATATTGCAAATGAAATAGTTAAAAATTAAACTATTTCATTAGTTCTAAAACAATTTTTTTATCATTTAAAGGAAATTTTTTATTATATATAATTTGATATTCTTCATCACCTTTTCCTAAGATTAGGATAACTGGGTTTTGATATTTCTTTGACTTCTCAATAGCTTTTTTAATTGCTGATTTTCTATTTAAATCAACTTCATAATTTTTTGCATCTTGACACCCTTTTATAATATCTTCACATATTAAATCTGGATCTTCATCTCTTGGATTATCTGCAGTGATAATAACCTCTTTACTATAAAAAGTTGCCATTTTACCCATCATAGGTCTTTTAGTTCTATCACGATTACCACCAGCTCCAAAAACTGTTATAATATCATGAGTGGCAAAACTTATAAAAACCTCTTTCATCCCATCAGGTGTATGTGCAAAATCAACTATAATAAGTGGTTCATTATGAACAACTTCCATTCTTCCTGAAACACCTCCAAAATACTCTACAACATTACATATCTCTTGTAATGGTTTTTTAGTCAATAAATTTACAGCCGCCACTGCACAAGTAAGATTATAAACATTAAAAAATCCCATCATAGGTGAACTAAAATTTACAATATTTGAAAAATGTTGTAATGCTACATGCAAACCATTTTTTAAACTATATGCAGTAACTTTAAATGTTGCAGGATTTTCAGCTCCATATGCATAAATATTTTTTAATTTATATTTAATATTTTTATCATCTTTATTAATAAGTTTCATTGAGTCATCTTGAAAAAAACTATTTTTTACATCAATATATTCTTGAATTGTATTATGATAATCTAAATGATCTTGAGTTATATTAGTATGAACTTTTAAAGAGAAATCTATACCTTCAATTCTATTTTGAGCTATTGCATGACTACTAACTTCCATAACAAAAAAAGCACAATTTTTATTAATAGCTTTTTGAATATGATCAAAATTCGATAATTGTACAGGAGTTGTTAAACTATACTCTTCTAACTTTTCATCATTTATAAAAAATCCTCTAGTACCTTGCAAAGCTACTTTATATCCTAAATCTAAAAGTATAGAATATATTGCTGCAGCTGTTGTTGTCTTTCCATTTGTTCCAGTTATCCCTATAATTTGTATAGATGAAAAGTCAAAAAAGTTTATTAGTTCTGAAGATTTTATAAAATTAATACAACCATTTTCTTTTGCACTTTGTTCATAACTTTTATTTTGGTCAGAAACAACAAAAGTAATATCTTTTATTGCTTTTTGTGAATTATCCGTAAATTGTTGATTATTTTGAGTTATTATCAATGCTTTTCTTTCCTAGTTTTTCATATAAATTAATTAAATCTTTGTCATAAGAGAAGAATTCATTAAATCCATCTAAATAATTATATGCAGTATCATTGAAATTATTTTCTATTAATTTATCAATAAAATCAACTAAATCATCTTTTGAATATATGGCAACTTTTGTACTAAACATAATATCTTGATATGCCTCTCTAAATGATCCTCTAGACTCAACAAGCTCCATAAAATCTTTATATTCTATAGCGTTAAGTGACTCGACACTTGTACTAGACATATCTTTTAAAAGATGTAGCATCTTATCATTTTCATTATCATAATCATTCAAACTATCTTGAACAAATTTAACAGCTTCCGTAAAGTTTAAATCTTTTGATACAGTAAAATAGTTAAAAAGATTTTGTGCTTTTTCCTCATTTTCATAAGTTAAATCACAAAATATACAATAAAATTGATATTCTATATTTGTTGGATTTAAAGATGATACTTGTGAATATACAAATAATGCTTTATCATACTCTTTAGCTACAAATAAAGCATGTGCTTGATCTAGTAACTTTTGAATATTATCCATTTAAGATCTCATCCTCCATACCAGGTAATACATTTATAATACTAATTTCTGGATGAATAAACTCTTTAAGATTTTTTTCTACAATAAATTTCAATGTACTACCACTAGCAGCACATCCATGACAAGCACCTTGTAACTGTACATATACTTTTCCATTTTTAATTTGCATTAATTCTATTGCACCACCATCTCTAGCCATCATAGGTGCAATTTTATTTTTTATTAATTCACTTACAGGTTGTTGTAAATCTTCATCTGTAAAAGGCATACTCATATTATTTTCCTTGATTATATTTAGAATTTTTACTTCTTTTATTTGTTTGTACAAACACTATACCTATAGCAGTAACAACCAATATTACCCCTATAGTTTGAAATATAAATGTTAACGTAACAGGTTCACTCATAATTATGAATTAACCACACTGTCACATCTAGAACATAAACTATCTTCATCTTTAGCTCTAAATTTCCAACATCTTGGACATTTTGCTTTACTACCATGATAAACTTCAAAAGATTTTCCATCAACTTCAAAAGAAGCGATTGCTCCATCTTCACTATTTTTCATAACTTTAGAAACAACAAACCAATCTTCAGCTACAGTAGAATCAAGAGCTAAGATATCTTCAGAATTTGTATATATAACTAATTCTAAAGTAGATTTGATAATTTTTTCTTTATTTAGTTTATCTTTTATTTCTGCAAATTTACTTTTTGCATTTAACAAATGTTCTTCGTTAAGTTTTAGTTCAATTTCAGGAATAACATATTTTTTCATATCAAAAATCGAGTTTACACCATCTGTAATAACTTTTGGAGCATGTTGAACTAACTCATTCATAGTATATGTAAGAACTGGAGCAAGAGTTGTTAAAAAAGATTTAGCAATCATTGCCATAGCACTTTGTGATGCTATTCTAGTTTCACTATTTTTCCCATCACAATACATTTTATCTTTACAAATATCTATATAAATATTAGATAATTCTGCAACAATAAAATGATTTAAACGATTTAATCCTCTTGAATAATCATTTTCTTTAAATGACTCATCAACCTCTTTAAATACATTTTGTGCTTTATTTAAAATCCATAAGTCCATAGTCCCCATTTTATCTAAAGAACATATCTCTTCAAGTTCATGTACATTTCCAAGTAAAATTTTACCAGTATTTCTTATTTTTCTATACTGCTCAGCCATCTGCTTTAAAATACCATCAGAGATTTTTAGGTCAGATTGATAATCGCTCATAGCAACCCACATTCTAAGTATCTCTCCACCATATTGTTTTAAAACTTTATCAGGTGCCATAACATTACCTTTAGATTTCGACATCTTTTCACCCTTAGCATCAACAGTAAAACCATGAGTTAAAATTGATTTGTAAGGAGCTATTTCAGAAGAAGCTAATGACGTTAATAAAGATGACTGAAACCAACCTCTATGCTGATCACTACCTTCTAGATACATATCAGCAGGATAAGTACCTGCATCATAGTTTCTACTTCTTAAAACTGCATTTTGTGTTGATCCACTATCAAACCATACATCTAAAATATCCATAGTTTTTTCTAAATCATCAGGATTTAGACCACTTCCTGGATATAATAAATCTTTAATTTCAAGATCATACCAAGCATCTGCACCTTTTTGTTCAAATATCATTGCAACATAATTTAAAACTTGTTCATCATAAACAATCTCATCTGTTAGCTTATTTCTAAAAAATGCGATAGGTACTCCCCAATCTCTTTGTCTTGAGATACACCAGTCTGGTCGACCTTCTATCATAGTTTTTAATCTATTTTTACCATGTGCTGGATAAAATTCTACAGATTCTATAGCTTCTAGTGCATTTTCTCTTAATGTTTTTTTATCTTTTCCATAAGGAGCATCCATAGATATAAACCATTGTTTAGTAGCTCTAAAAATTACAGGTTTATGTGTTCTCCAACAATGAGGATACGAGTGAGTTATATCTACTCTTTTTAACAATGCATCACCTAAAAGTTCCATAATAGGTTCATTTGCTTTAAATACATTCATATTTAAAAACTCTTCCGCATTTGGAATAAGTTTTTCTCTTACAATTGTGTTATCATAAGCACCATTTGCACCTACTGGCATAACCACATCTAACCCATACTTTAGACCAATTTTATAATCATCCTCACCATGACCAGGAGCAGTATGAACCGCACCAGTTCCGGCATCCATCATTACATGATCACCTAAAACAATTTTAGATTGTTTACCATTTATTGGATTTATTGCAAAAGTATTTTCAAGAGTATTTGGATCTATATCTTTTACAATATCACCTTTTACAACTTCATCAGCTAAAAGAGAACCATAAAGTTTTTTAGCAACTATAAAGCCATCTGATGTTTGAACATATTCCTCTTCTCCATTTAAAGAGATACCTGTATTCGCAGGTAGTGTCCAAGGAGTTGTTGTCCAGATAATAACACTTGCATCTAATTTTTCTAATTTAAAAGCTACAAAAACAGATGGAGAAACTTTATCTTCATATTCTACTTCTGCCTCCGCTAATGCTGTTTGTGCTGCCCATGACCAATATACAGGTTTACTTCTTTGAATCAAAAGACCTTTTTTAGCAATAGCAATTAACTCTCGGTAAATATTAGCTTCAAATCTAAAATCCATAGTAAGATATGGATTTTCCCAATCTGCCATAATACCTAATTGTTTAAATTCTTCTCTTTGAATATCAACAAATTTAGTAGCATGATCTCTACAAAGTTGTCTTAACTTTGACTTTGGCAACTCTTTCTTTTTCTTACCACCAATTTTTTCTTCAACTTTTTGTTCTATTGGTAAACCATGACAATCCCAACCTGGAGTGTATCGTACTGATTTTCCATCAAAATAATGGTATTTAACGATAATATCTTTAAGAACTTTATTTAAAGCATGTCCAATATGAATATTTCCATTTGCATATGGTGGTCCATCATGTAATGTAAAACTTTCACACCCTTTTCGGTTAGTTTTCATTTTTTCATAAACTTTTTCATCATCCCAAAGCTTATATTGCTTTGGTTCATTGTGAGGTAAACTTCCTCTCATTGGAAATGTAGTTTTTGGTAATTGCAACGTATCTTTATAGTTAATTGTTTCTTCTGGCTGTGACATTTTGTTAATAATCCTATAATTTAAAATAAGATAGAGTATATCTAATAAATAATTAAAAAAAAGTAAAGTAAAAGGAGTATAAATGTTTAACAATATATTCAATAACGACGATATGATCAAGTTTCAAAATCAGTTAAAAGAAAATAATCAAACTATAACTTCAGCTGAAAGTTGTACAGGAGGATTGATTTCGTCAATGATAACTGAAATATCAGGTTCATCCTCTATTTTCAAAGGTTCTGTTATCACGTATTCAAATGAGATTAAAGAGCAAGAACTTAATGTAAAAAAAGAAACTATGATAAAATATGGTGTTGTGAGTTGTGAAGTAGTTGAGGAGATGCTAAATGGTGCTTTAAAAAAATTTAATGCTGATTTTGCAATGGCAGTAAGTGGAGTAGCAGGTCCAACAGGAGGAACTAAAAATAAACCAGTTGGAACAGTTGTAATTGGTGTAAAAGATAAAAAGGGACTGAAAGAGATCAGTATTTATCGTTTTAAAGGTGATAGAAAAGAGATACAAAACCAAGCTGCAAAAACAGCATTAAAAAAGAATTTTGAAATTCTTTTCAAAAAGACTTGACAAATGTTTTTATTTTTATTATAATTCCGCCACAAAACAACAAACAGTAAATGACTTGTTAGCTCAGCAGGTAGAGCATCTCCCTTTTAAGGAGGTGGCCGTTGGTTCGAATCCAACACG